>NZ_JBFBHW010000020.1:0-150360 GCF_040685395.1 Kitasatospora sp. NPDC088779
CGCGCTCTCCCGGATCGCCGACGCCGACACCCTCCACCACACCCCGATCGGCGTCCTGCGCGACGTCCACCGACCCGTCTACGACGAGCTGATGGCGGGGCAGCTGGCCGCCGCGCAGGCCGATCGCGGGCCGGGCGACCTGGCCGCGCTGCTGGCGGGCGGAGACACCTGGACGGTGGACTGACCGGCCCGGTCCGGTCACGGCGGCGCCCCCTCGGCCGATGGCCGAGGGGGCGCCGCCGTTTCGGGCCTCGGTCACTGCTGGGGGGGGCGGTTTACCGCTCGGCCCACTCGACCAGTTCGATCACGACCCCGTTCGGGTCGGTGACCTGGAACAGCTTCTCGCCCCACGGCTCCTCGCGCAGCGGCAGGGTGATCTCGACCCCTTCGCCGCGCAGCCGCCGCTCCTCGCCGGCGAGGTCCTCGACGACGAACGCCAGGATGACGCCGGTCGCGGTCCGGTCGCGCTGGTCCTCGGGCAGCACCTCCAGGCCGCGTCGCAGGCAGACGACGCCGACCCCGCCGCCGGGGTGCTGGAGCGAGACGAAGCCGTCGGCCGACATCTCCTCGGTGTAGCCGAAGTGCCGCTGGAGGAAGGCGGCGGAGGCGGTGGCGTCCTCGACGGTCAGGGCGAGGGTGGTGGTGGTGATCTGCATGGCGGAGCCCTCTCGTCGGCGCGAGCGCGCGGTTATCCCGTACGCTGTACACTATACATAGTACGGAGAATCACGCGAGGGGTGTCCGCCCTGGGGTCGGACGCGGGGGAAGGGCGTGGGGAAAAGCCGTGGGGAAAAGCCGTGGGGAGGCTCCCTGGTGGGAGCCTCCCCACGGCTCGGTGCGGTGCGTCAGGTGCGGGGTGTCAGTAGACGCAGGGGATGCCGCCGTCGCTCTGGGCGTCGACCGACGGGCCCTGTACGGGCAGGTTGGCCGCCGGGTCGGACGGGGCCCCGGTCGCGCCGCCGCCCGGGGCGGCGGCGCCGGTCTTGTCGTCGGTCGCGCCGGTGAAGCCGGTGCCGAGGGTGACGACCACCCGGTCGGCGGGGGCCGACGCGGACTCCATGGCGGTGACGCCGTAGCGGGCGGCGATCTGGTCGGCCGCCTCCTTGGCGCCCTTGCCGTAGGCCACGGTGGTGGTCTTGGGCTTCGCGGCGGCGCTGCCGGTCTTGCCCGCCTTGAAGCCCATCGCGACCAGGGCCCTGGACTCGGCGGTGGAGGAGACCCCGGCGGCCGTGGAGGCGTTGAAGACGTCCACGGTGGTGGGGGCGGCGGCCTTGGTGGTGGGCGGCGCGGTCGTGGCCGGCCCGGAGGGGGCCGCCGGGGCGGGCGTGTCGCCCGCCGCGTCGGGGGCGGCCGGCGCGGAGTCGGCGTAGCCGAAGATCTGCTTGACGACCTTCTGGAGCTTCGCGGGGGTGACCAGGTTGACGTCCTGGCCGTTGCGGGTGCCGAAGCCGTCGAAGGTCAGGGTGTTGAACTCGACGTTGCCGCCGGTGAGGTTGGGGGCCTGCTGGGCGAAGTCGAGGACGTTCCACTCGTTGTCGATGACCAGGTCCTTCTGCACCACGCCGAACAGCTGCTGCAGCTTGCCGAGGTCGCTGATGACGCCGTCCTGCTTGAGCTTGTGCACGACGGAGGAGATGAAGGCCTGCTGGCGGTGGGTGCGGGCGAAGTCGCCGCTGTTGCCGTCCGGGCCGTCCAGGTTGTGGCGCTGGCGGACGAAGGAGAGCGCCTGGGAGGCGTTGAGCTTGTTGATGCCCTTGTGGAAGTCGGCACCGGAGCCCTGGCCCTCCATGGCCGGGTCCTTGGTGTCGTGGGTGAGGCAGACCTCGATCGGCTCGACGGCCTTGGCGATGTCGTAGAAGCCCATCAGGTTGACTTCGGCTATGTGGTCGACGGGCTGGTCGAGGAACTTCTGCACGGTCTGGATGGTGGCCGCCCGGCCGGCGTCGCGGCCGGCCTTCTCCAGGTCCGCGCCCTTGAGCCCCTTCGCCTGGAGGGCCGGGGTGGCCTTCTCCTTGGCCTCGCCGTAGGCCTCCTTGATCTTGCGCATGCCGGCCTGCTTGCCGTCCCCGGTGTAGGTCATGACGTAGTCGTCACGGGGGATGGAGACGGCCTGCGCCTTGCCGCCGCCGGCGGGGATGTGCAGCAGGATCAGGGAGTTGGTGTTGTAGCCGCCGATGTCGGAGCTGTGGCCGGCGTGCAGTTCGTCCTGGACGAACTCCGGCGGCAGGTCCGTCCCGTCCATGTTCTTGCGGCTGTCGAGGCCGATCAGCAGGATGTTGACGGAGTTGTCGAGGTGCTTGGGCGCGTTCTTCTTGGTCTCGGCGATGGCGTTGGAGGTGGTCATCCCGTCGGTGAGGGACGTCACCTCGTACCAGACCACCCCGCTGGCGCCGAACACCGCCAGGGCGACCGAGCAGGCCAGCGTCCGGCCCGCGATCAGCAGGGGGGAGATGCGGCGGGTCGGGGGCGCGGCGGCGCGGCCCCCGTCCCGGGTCTGCGGGTTCTCAGCCATGGTCCCTCCTCCGGTCCCGGACCAGCCGGACCACGATCACCAGGGCGGCCGCTGCGGCGGCCGCGGCCATCACGGGAAAGTCGTGGACCACCCACTTCGCGGAGCCGGTGGCCAGGTTCTTGCCCCGGTAGGCGTCGCCGTTGGCCAGCAGTTCCGCGCCGGCCGTCACCCCCAGGACCAGCAGCGGAGTGGAGGCGAGGACCCACCACCAGCCATTGCGGCTGCTGAGTGCGGCCGCCAGGCCGGTGCCGAGCACGGCGCCCACCAGGAAGGCCGTCCCCATGCCGGGGCCGGAGAGTTCGTCGATCCCGGCGCCCACCGCCGGCAGCCCCACGGCCAGGGCCACGGGCAGGGCCGCTCCGCCGGGGAAGGGGCGGACGGGGGCCTTGTTCGCCCGCCGACGGGCTCCCTGGTCGGAGGTGCGCCCCGGTGCCCGCCGGTCGGGTGTCCGCCCCGGTGACCGCTGGTCGGCCGTCCGTTGGTCGGTCGTCCGCGCCTGCGTCTCCTGGCCTGGCGTTCGCCCGCGTGCCTCCTGGTTGGACGTCCGTCCTCGCCGCCCCGCCACGCACTCACCCCCGGTGTTCCCGTGCCTTGCGCCCCTGTGGCGCCTGCGCCCGGTCCTCGTGTGATGAGCCGTTGTGCGCTGCCACTTCTGGACGCTGCTGTTCGGCCGGCCGGTTCCCGCGCTCGGCTTCCGTGTTCCGGTCGGGGGCAGGCGTGCTGTTGAATTCCCTCTACACGGGTGTAGAGGTTGTAGGCAGCATAGAGCACCCTTGTTCGATGGCAACCCGGCTCAGGCGGGCTCGGGAGACACTACACCGGGCAGTTTTCGAGAGTCCCGGTAGATGAGGAGTGACGCCGTGGCGGCGACGGGCGGAGCGGGACGGCCGGAGAAGCGCAAGGCGATCACGCGGGCCGCGACGGCGGTGTTCGGGCGCGAGGGATACGTCCGGGCCAGCATGGACGCGATCGCGGCGGAGGCCGGGGTGTCCAAGCGCACGGTCTACAACCACTTCGCCGACAAGGAGACCCTCTTCCTCTCCGTCGCACTCCAGAACTCGGCCGAACTGACCGAGGTCATGCGCGAGTTGATGGACAAGCACCTCGACCGGGTGGTGGACCTGCGCCAGGGCCTCACCGACTTCGCGGTCGAACGGGCCCGGGCCGTCCTCTCGGCCGGGGACCGCGGCGCGCTCGGCCGGGCCATCCGCGCCGAGGTCGCCAACATCCCGGCCGACGTCCTGGAGGCGTGGCTGGAGGCCGGCCCGATCGCCTCGCAGCGCGACCTCGCGCAGCGGTTCGAGGCGATCGCGGACCGAGGCCTGCTGGCCGTCGACGACGCCCCGCAGACCGCCGAGCAGTTCACGCTGCTGACCTTCCACGGCGTCGCCGAGCGCTCGTTCTGGGGCGCCCTGCCGGTGGCGGACGAGGAACTCGCCCGGATCGCGGCGCTCGGTGTCGACGCCTTCCTGCGGATCCACCGGGTGCCTGTGGCGCGGTGACGGCGCGGGTGCCTGCGGCGCGTTGACGGCGGACGCCGGAGCGTGAGACGCCCGCAGCGCGGTGACGGCGGACGCCTGACCGTGACACGCCGTCGGGGAGGGGTTCGGCGGCGTGTCACGGGGCCCACTCGTGGGCGAGCAGGTCGAGGACCGGCTCGCCGACGAACCCCTCCGCCGGCCCAGGGGTGGCTCGGGCGGAGGGTGGTGGGCGCGGACCGGTCCGCCCGCCGGAGTCGGCGAACGGACCGGGGACGGGCCGGGTCCGACGATTCGCGCCCCGGGCGGGAACCGTCGGACCCCTCTCGGGGAGCCGTCAGCCGATCTTCCAGCGCTGGGCCGGGTCGCTGCCGTTGCAGGACGTCACCGAGGTGAGCTGGGCGACGCCGTTGGACTTGAGGCACTGGCCGGTGGCCGCGTTCTGGATCAGGTACCAGCCGCGGTCCTCGCTGGTGCGGATCCACTTCTGGTTGGCCGGCAGCCAGTCGCCGGCCGGGCGGTTGAGGCCGTCCCAGCCGCCGGGGGTGTCCCAGAGCTGGACGGCGCCCGAGCCGGTGTCGAGGTCGACGACCTTGCCGGCCGAGCCGTGCGAGATGGCGGTGGTGCCGTCGCAGTAGCCCCAGAACGACCAGGTCTGCGCGGGGCTCTGGTTGCCCTGGTAGACGCCGATCCGCTGGCCGTTGGTCTCCGTGTTGGCCGGCAGGTCGAGGACGCCGGTGGCGCCGTTGTAGACGGCGGTGACGGTCTGCAGGTTCGGCGCCAGCTCGCAGCCGGCGGCGTGCGCGGCCGGGGCGGTGACCACGGCCGCCCCCGCGACGGCCGCGACGGCGCCGAGCCCGGCGAGGAACCTGCGGGTACGGGTGACGGGTTTCATCGGGTTCTCCTTCTTGGGTGTGGTGGATCCGGGTGTGGTCGAGGTGCGGCGTCAGCCGCGCGGGACCTGGAGGGCGTCCCACTGCTTGGGGCCGGGGACTCCGTCGGCGTCGCTGCCGGAGTCACCCAGCTTGTGCTGCCAGTTGCGGAAGGATTCGAGGTCCGCCCCGGACCACTCGGGGCCGGGGCCCTCGGCGTAGGCGGAGCAGCCCTCGGCGACCAGGCGCTCTCCCATCCGGGTGATGACGTCGCTCTTCTGGCCGTCCTGGAAGAAGTCGGCGCCGGGGAAGGGCTCGTAGCCGCCCTCGCCCCCGCCTCCGTCCCCGCTGCTGTCGGCCTGGGGCCGGGCGCCGCCGTTCGGCTGGTCGGCGGCGGAGGCCTCCTGCCCGAAGTAGACGGCCCCCTGGCGGTCCCGCCACTGCGGGTCGGCGAGGATGACGCCGTCGGCGAAGTCCGGGACGCCGTACCCGTACACCCAACTCGACTTGCGGTCACGGGTCTTGAGGTAGACGCCGTCGCCCTCGGAGCTGCCGTCGTCGTTGGTGTTGCCCTCGACGGTGGTGATGGTGGAGCTGGTGTAGGCGACGCAGATGCCGGTGTGGCTGCCGCCGCCGGGGCCGTAGAACACCTGGCCGCCGATCACCGGGTAGTCGGTGAAGCGGTCGCGGTCCCTGAACCAGGCGACGCCCTCGGCGCAGGAGGCCGTCACCGGGAACAGCCCGGCGTTGCCGGACTGCTGGGCGCACCAGGCGACGAAGGTCGCGCACCAGGCCTCGCCCTGGGACCACTCCAGGCCGGGGACGGCCGGGGAGTACTTCTGGATGTTGTTCCAGTGCGAGCCGCTGCGGCCCTCCTGGTATCCGACCTCGTCTCGGGCGACGCGGATCAGGTCCGCCGCGTTCGAGGACATGAGGGTGGCTCCTTGCTTGCTGTGGCTGCTGTGGCTGCTGTGACGGCTGAGGGGACGGGGAGGTCAGGCCTGGGCGAAGGTCTGGACGTAGCGGCCCCAGTTGCCGCGCTGGCGGGGGGTGTAGCCGATGCCGATGGAGGTGAAGTCGCGGCCCAGGATGTTGTCGCGGTGGTGCGGGCTGTTCATCCACATCTGCATGGCCTCCGCCACGCTGTTGCCCGGGGTGACGTTCTCGGCGGCCGAGCGGAACTGGAAGCCGGCGGCGTGGATGCGGTCCCACGGGTTGCTGCCGTCGGTGCCGTCGTGCTGGGTGAGGTCGTGGGACGCCATGTCGTTGGCGTGCCGCTGGGCGGCGGCGCTCAGGCGGTCGTCGAGCCGCAGCGGCTGGAGGCCGGCCCGGCCGCGCTCCGTGTTGACGGAGGCCAGCATCTCGGTGCGGAAGTCGCCGCCGGGCTGCGGCTGCGGCTGGGGCTGGGGCTGCTGCTGGCCGCCGGCGCTGCCGTTCTGGCCGCCGGCCGGGATGAGCTGCCAGCGCTGCGCCGGGTTGTTGTCGTCCTGCTTGGTGAGGGTGAGCGGGGCGCCGGGGGCGGCCGCGGTGAGGAACAGCTGGCCCTCGTCGCCGCGGACGGTCCGGACCCGGAACCAGTCGTTGTCGATGACGTCCAGCACCCAGCGCTGGTTGGGCTGCCCGTGCTCGTTGAACAGCCAGGTCTGGCCGGTGGAGTAGTTGTAGTCGATGACGACGGCCTGGCCGGGGGCGTGCCTGCCGTTGGTGAGCTGGGTCTCCAGGAGCCAGCTGCCGCCGTCCTTGGCCCAGAAGACCCAGCCCTGGGCGGTGGTGCCGTTGGGGCCCCAGGACTGGACCGGGGTGCCCGGGCTGCTCTGGCTGGAGCGCACGTCGGCGACCGTTCCGTTCGCGGACTTGAGGGTCCAGACCTGGCCGTTCTGCGGGAGCGTGGGCATGAGTGGCGCCTATCTTCGATGGGAGTGGCCCCGGCTCCGCACTGGTGCGGTCCGCGACCTGACGAGAGAGAAGATCGCGGACCGCGGTAGACAAGTGATCAACAAGGGGGGCGGCCCCCGGGCCCAGGGCCTGCCAGGTCTCGTCCGGCCCGCCGAGATCGGCCGGGACCTAGGGCTGCGGCAGGCCGTCCAGCAGGGCCCTGGTCCGCTCGGCGTCCTCGCCGAGTCCGAGCCGCTCGTACACCTCCAGCGCGTCCGCGAGGCAGGCGCGGGCCTGGCGGGGGCGGCCGAGGCCGGTGAGCGCGGTGCCCAGGGTGCGCAGCAGCGCGGCCTCCAGGGCGGCGCTGGTGCGGCGGGCGAGCGGCAGCGCCGCCTCGGCGGCGTCGGCGGCGAGCAGCCAGCGCTCGGCCTCGGCGTGGATCCGGGCGGCGAGGTCGCCCGCCGCCGCCGCGAACACCGTCACCTGGAGGGCGGCGAACTCGTCGCGGGCGCCGGCCGCGTGGGCGAGCGCCGCCTCCGGGTCGCCGCACAGGCGCAGGACCCGGGCCAGGTAGTAGCGGCCGGTGGCAGCGGACACCGGGCCGGAGCCGCTCATCAGGCGGGCGCCGCGCTCGGCGGCGTCCCGGGCCTCGGCCAGCCGGCCGGTCTGGGCGCAGCTGAACGCGAACTCGCCGAGGGCGCTGCCCTCGGAGCGTTCGGCGCCGAGGCGGCGGAACAGGTCGGCGGCGCGGCCGGCGTGTCGGGCGGCGTCGGCGTAGCGGCCGTGGACGCGGGCGTTGCCGCCGAGGGTGAGCAGGGCCTTGGCGAGGACGCGGACCTTCGGGCCGTCGCCGCTGCCCCCGTTGCCGCCGTCGTCGTCCTGGCAGAGCGCGACGGCCTGGCGGATGTCCTGCTCGGACTCGGCGTAGCGGTTGATGTGCCAGAGCATGCCGCCGCGCACGTAGCGGGCGAGGGCGAGCGGGCCGTGGTCGCCGCGGGCGGCGGCCTCGCGGGCGATGCGGTCGGAGAGGTCGGCGATGTCGCGGGTCTGGGTGCGTTCGGCGAGTACGGAGCCCATCCGGTCGGCGAGTTCGGCCGCCCGGTCGAGCGGCAGCGCCGCGTCGGCGCAGCTCAGGGCGATGGCGGAGGCGTGCACGCCGGCCTGTTCGCGCATCCAGCGGACGGCGGCGGGCCCGTCCGTGATCGTCTTGCCGGGGGAGCGGACGGGTGCGTCGAGCAGGCTGAGTTCGACCGGGTCGGCCTTGCGGGCGGCGCGGTCGGCGTTGCGGGCGGTGGCCAGGCAGTAGTCGACCAGCCGGTCGGCGGCGGCGGTGTGTTCGGCGGCGGGCTCCTCGGCGGCGAGCCGGCCGCGGGCGTAGTCGCGGACCAGGTCGTGGAAGCCGTAGCGGCCGAAGCGGGGGGAGTGCAGCAGGTTGAGGTCGACGAGCGCTTCGAGGAGTTCGTCGGTCTCGGCTTCGGTGCGGCCGAGCAGCGCGGCCGCGCAGGGCAGCGGGACGTCCGGGGCGTCGGGCAGGGACAGCAGGCGGAAGGCGCGGGCGAGTTCGGCGTCGAGGCGGTGGTAGGAGAGGGCGAAGGTGGCCTCCACGGTCCGTTCGCCGTCGCTGAGTTCGGCCAGCCGGTGTTCCCGGCGCAGCCCGTCGGCGAGCGCGGCCAGGGTGAGCGCGGGGTCGGCGGCGAGCCGGGAGGCGACGATGCGCACGGCGAGCGGCAGCAGTCCGCAGGCCCGCACGATCTCCTCGGCGGCCCCGGGTTCGGCGTCGACGCGGTCGGCGCCGATGATCCGGGTCAGCAGTTCCAGTGCCTCGGCGGGCGGCAGGGTGTCCAGGCGCATCTGGTGCGCCCCGGCGAGGCCGGCCAGCCGGACGCGGCTGGTGACCAGGACGGCGCAGCCGGACGAGCCGGGCAGCAGTGGTTCGACCTGGCCGAGGGTGGCGGCGTTGTCGAGGACGACGAGGACCCGCCGCCCGGCCAGTGCCGAGCGGTAGAGGGCGGAGCGCTCCCCGGTGTCGAGCGGGATCTCGGCGGCGGCCACGCCGAGGGCGCGCAGGAAGCCGGCGAGCACCGCGCCCGGGTCCAGCGGGGTGCGGTCGGCGCCGCGCAGGTCGGCGAAGAGCCGCCCGTCGGGGAAGCGTCCGTGGGCCTGTCGGGCGACGTGCACAGCGAGTGTGGTCTTGCCGACCCCGCCCATGCCGTCCAGGGCGGAGACCACGACGGCTCGCCCGCCGGCCCCGGCGAGGCGGTCCACCAGGGTCTCGACCTCCTCGGTGCGGCCGGTGAAGTCGGCCAGGCCGTCGGGCAGTTGGTCGGGCGGCTGCCAGGCGGCGGCGGGTTCGGCGCGGACGGAGGCGGAGGCGGCGGGGGCGGGCAGCAGGGACGGGTCCTCGCGCAGGATCCGCAGGTGCAGTGCGGCGGGGCCGTCCTCGGCCGTCGGAGCGGCGGCGGCGGCCGTCGGCGGCCGGCGGGTGTCCTCGTGCCGGGTGGGCCCGTCCCCGCCGGACGGCAGTCGGCGGCGGGCGTCCTCGTACACGGCGAGCGCCTCGGCCTTGCGGCCCGCCTGGTAGAGGGCGCGCATCAGGACGGCGGTCAGCCGGGGCCGTTCGGGGTGTTCCAGGGCGAGTGCGGCGGCCTCGGCCGTCAGACCGGTGTGGTCGCCGATCTCCGCGTCCAGCTCCAGCCGCGTCTCCTTGGCGTGAAGTCGCTGTTCGGCGAGGCGGGAGCGGACGGCCTCGGCGTGCGGCCCCGGCAACCCGGCCAGCGGTTCGCCGACCCACAGCCGCTGCGCGGCCAGCAGGACCTCCCGGACCTCCTGCGGCGGGGCCTGCTCGCCGCGCAGCCGTCCGGCCGTGGCCAGCAGTTCCTCCCAGCGGGCCGCGTCCACCTCCGCGTCCGGCACCCGCAGCGCGTACCCGTCGCCGACCCGCACCAGCGGCATCCGCTGCGGATCCGGCCCGGTGTACGGCTTGAAGGCCGAACGCAGCCGGGAGACGGCCAGCTGGACGGCCTTGCGGGGGTCGGCCGGTGCGGCCCCGCCCCACACCCCCTCCACCAGCACCGGCGTCGCCACCGTCCGTCCGGCGGCGTCCAGCAGCACCGCCAGGACGGCCCGCTGCTGCGGTCGGCCCAGTTCGATCTCCCGCTCCCCGTGCCAGGCGCGCAGTGGTCCCAGCAGTCCGAACCGCAGCCCGGACGCCCCGATGTCAACCATGTCCCGTCCCCGAATGTCGTCCGGTGCCCGGATCACGCCACTTCCGTACGGACGGCGGCGCCCCCTGATCCGGTCACCTATGCTCTGTCACGGATTGTGTACTTGAACTCATGGCTTCGAGGGGTGGGGGCATGGGGCTCGAATTCCGTGTTCTGGGGCCGCTGCGGGCCCGGTGCGACGGCCACGAGATCGATCTCGGTCGGCCGCAGCAGCGGGCCGTGCTGGCCGCCCTGCTGCTTGCCCCGGGCCAGCTCGTGCCCACTGAACGGCTGGTCGAGGGCTTGTGGGGCGAGGATGTCGCCCGTTGGCCCAAGGCCCCGGCCGGCCAGATCGGCACCCACGCGCACCGGCTGCGCCGTGCCCTCGCGGCCCCCGGCCTGCTGGTCGCCACCGCCGGTGGCTACCGGTTGGAGGTCGACCGGGCCGCCGTCGACCTGTTCCGCTACGAGGCCGGGGTGGGTGAGGCCGTCACGCTGCGCTACGACGACCCGGTGCGGGCCCGGGAACTGCTCGCCGGCGCGCTCGCGCTGTGGGAGGGGCGTGCGCTGGACGGCGTGCCCGGCGGTTTCGCCGAACGCGCCCGCGAACGGCTCGCCGCCGGTCACCATGCCGCCGTCAAGGTGCTGCACGACCTGGACCTGGCGCTCGGCCGGCACGCCGAGGCGCTGCCCGCGCTGGACGCGCTCGCCGCCGCACACCCGCGCGACGAGGAGGTGCAGCGCCTCCACCTGCTGGCCCTGCACCGCTGCGGGCGGACGGCCGAGGCGCTGGCCGCCTTCGAGGCGCTGCGCGAACGGCTGGACCGCGAGCTGGGGCTCGAACCGGCACCGGCGGTCGCGGACCTGCACGCCCGCATCCGGAGAGGGGACGCCGAGCTCGCGGCGCCGTCCGCCCCGGTACCGCCGTGCCGGCCCGCCCGGCCCTGCCAGCTGCCGCCGGACATCCCCGACCTGGTCGGGCGGGCGGCCCAGGTGCGGGAGGCCGAGCGGATCCTGCGGTCCGGTGCCGGTGCCGGTGCCGGCGGTGATGTCGACGGCGGTGATGCCGGGGCCTCGCCGGTGCTCGGCCTGTCCGGGCCGGCCGGCAGCGGCACCTCCGCGCTCGCGGTGCACCTGGCGCACACCGTCCAGGACGCCTTCCCGGACGGGCAGCTGTACGCGGCCGGCGGGACGGCGGAGCCGGGAGCGGTGCTGGCCGCCTTCCTGCGGGCCCTGGGGGAGCGGCCCGTCGAGGACGCCGGTGTCGGCGAACTGGGCGTGCGCTACCGGGCCGCGCTCGCCGGACGGCGGGTGCTGGTCGTGCTCGACGGCGTCACCGACCCGGCGCCGCTGCTGCCCGCGGTGGCGGGCTGCGCGGCCGTCGTGGCCGGCGCCGAACCGGGCGCCCTGCCCGCCGACGCGGCCCGGCTGGCCGTGGGCCCGCTGGAGCCGCAGGACGCGTACGAGCTGCTGGCCCGGGTCGTCGGCGCCGAGCGGATCCGCCGGGAGCCGGGCCCGGCCGCCGAGGTCGCCGAGCTCTGCGGCTACCTGCCCGTACTCCTGCGGTCGGTGGCGGCGCGCCTCGCGGCCCGCCCGCAGTGGTCCGTCGCCGACCTGGTCCGCTGGCTCGCCGAACGGGGCGCCTGAGCGGCGCTCCGGGCCGGTGCGGTGGTCAGTAGAGGTCCGAGGACATCGCCCACATGCGGATGTCGTTGGTGGGCGTGGTGACGATGGGGACCTCGCCGTCACCCCAGTAGATGGCGACGCCGCCGAGCCTCTTCACCACCAGCCGGGCGCCCGGGTGCCCGTACGTGCCGGAGGACCAGCAGACGCCCCCGGAGGCGGAGTAGACGACCAGGTTGCCGTCGGACTGCATGACCGCCTTGTACCCGCAGTGGTTCACGTGGGTGCCGGAGTTCCAGACGGCCAGCGGGTTCGGGGTGTTGTACCCGCGGTAGACGACCAGGTTGCCGTCGGACTGCATGATCAGCCGGGAGTTCTCGGAGTCGACGTGCCAGCCCGGGTAGAGCGGCTCGTCGTTCCAGAGCGTGTGGGTCGTCGGGTCGTACGCCGCCTGCGCGGTGCCGGCCCCCAGCATCGTCCCCGTCAGCGCCAGCGCCGTGGCCGCCACCCCGACGGCCATGCGTCGCACTGCCTTCACTGCCTTCATCCCCGGGTACCTCTTTCGTCCATATCGCGCCCGTGAAAGTTCGGGGCGCCCCGTGGGACTGACCATGGGGCAAGGCGGTAGACAAACGATGAACGATCCCGTTGATGGGCGGGGGCGGGACGGCTCAGCCCCGGTGCTCCTCGTCCTCGTGGGTGGCGGCGTGGTCGGCTCGGCGGCCTGCGGCCGGGCCGGACATCACCCGCCGGGCGTTGGCCTCGGCCTCGCGCTCGAAACGGTCGGACGGGTCGCTGACGCTCAGCCCGGAGCCGTTGTCGGAGCCCGCCACGGGGCCCTGCCGCTGCTGGAGCACGTGGGTCAGCTCGTGGGCGAGGGTGTGCCGGTCGCCGCCGCCGTCGCCGATGACGACGTGGTTGCCGGAGGTGTAGGCGCGGGCGCCGATCTCGGCGGCGGAGCTCCGGGCGGCGCTGTCGTCGTGGATCCGGACGTCCGAGAAGTCGGCGCCCAGGCGGGCCTCCATGTCGGCGCGGGTGGCGCCGTCGAGCGAGCGGCCGCCGCTGCGCAGCACGTCGTGGACGGCGGCGGCGGAGCGCTGTACCTGGCCGGCCCGCTGGAGTCGTCGGACGACGGCGGAGTTCCCGACGGACGCCTGGAGGCCGAGCAGCGCGGGTGCTGGTGCGGGCGCGTGCGCGGGTGTCCGGGCGGTCGAGGGGGCGTGCGCCTTGTCGTCGCTGTCGCTGGTCCTCATCGGCGTCCCTTCGGGTCGATGGCCGGTGAGTCCTGGATACCCCGCCCACACCCGGAGCGATAGGGATGGTGGGGGCAGCAACCCTGCCCACCGAGGGCAGCCCCGCCCGCCGGTCGGTCCCCAACGCGCGGGCAGGGCAGGGGTTTTCGCCGTCGAGGGCAGGGCGTGCAGGCGAGGCGGCCATGGTGGATCAGTGAAGCCGGTACTCCTTGTGCGGGACGGCCCGGTCCCACACCGCCTCGAATGCCGACTTCACCAGTTCGACGACGGCCGGCTCGGTGCGCCATTCACGGTCGACGACCTCACCGACACCCGAGAAGTACGTGAACAGCACCGACGACCCGTCGAACAGCCACAGGTCGGTGCCGGGCAACGCGATGTCGGCCGCCTTCCGGCGGGGAAGCCAACGGACCTGTTCGCCCGCCCGGACGTTCGGGAACGTCACGTCGTACTCGTACCGGATGTAGTCGGTGACCGGTTCGGAGACGATCCGGGCGCGCCTCATCACGACACCGCGCGCCGTCGTCTCGGTCACCACGTCCAGGAACGGGCGCCACCAGGACGACCGCTCGGCAGCAGGGTCAAGGCGTTTCCCCTGCTGCCATGCGATGAACTCGGGGTCGCTGGGTTGGTAGGCGTCGCGCATCTCAAGGTGTACGGCGGAAACCTTGGCCGTGGCCAGGCCCTCAAGTACCGGGTTCGTCATCGCTCCTCCTCATCGTCGCGCAGATCTGCTTTGCCGCCCGCTCGTTGGGTTCCAACGAGCGGGCGGGAGGGGCTCGTCCTACGGCACCCGGCTGATGACGGTGGTCGGGCCGTCGAGGAAGACCTGCTGCTCGTCGCCGACGATCCGGAGCCCGAACCGGTCCGGGCCCGGCCGGTCGGCCTTTTCCCACCAGCCGTGGGTCTCCTCGATCTCGTCCCAGAGTCGGCGAGGCCCGTACTGCCAGACCGTGAACCGGTCCTCCTGGCGGCCGTCGTGGTCCACCGCGGCCCACGAGGTGGCGTCCGTGGTGGCCACCCACAGGCGGGTGGCCACCCCCTCGACGTCGGGTTCGTGGTGCCAGGCGGTCCACACGTCGCCGAGTTTCAGGCCGAGTGCGAACCGCACGTCCAGGTCCTCGCCGCACACCTGCCACGGCGACAGCCGGGTGGTGGACTCGTCGGGCTGGTGGTGGTCGCGCACGACGTCCCGGTAGATCCGCAGGTCCGTCCGCTGGGCGCGCATCAGCATGAAAGAGGCGTGCGGGCTGAACTTCCCGTAGGTGTGCTGCTCGTCGACGACGAGCCGGAGCAGGCCGAAGGAGAGCATCGGGCTCTCCCAGGGGGTGACGATCACGCCGCCGGGGGCGGTCTGCTCGATCCACGCCGTAGGCACCCTGCGGACCGAGCAGGTGGAGATGATCCGGTCGTACGGCTGCCGCGAGCCCCAGCCGCCGGCGCCGTCCCCGCAGACGGCCTCCACGGCGAGCCCGGCCGCGTTGAGCGAGGCGCGGGCCTGCCGGGCAACGTCAGGGTCGACCTCGATCGAGGTGACCCGGTCGGCGCCGAGCCGGTGGGCGAGCAGCGCGGCGTTCCAGCCCGTCCCCGTGCCGATCTCCAGGGCGTTCAAGCCCGGCCAGACACCGAGGTCGTCGAGCATCCGCACGACCATGGCGGGCGAGGAGGCGGAGGACGACGCCCAGGCCTCCGCGCCGTCGGCGGGTTCCTCGCCGTCGTTGACCTGTGTGACGACAGGCCCATTGGCGTAGGCGGCCTCGAACCACCGGTCGGGCTCGTCCCGGAGGTCGCAGGGCCGGAGATCCCCGTTCTCGTCGTCCAGCCAGATCCGGTCCGGCAGGAACCGGTGACGAGGGGTCGCCCTGATCGCGTCCTTCCATTCCTGCGGGACGGGCTTGTCGAGTTCTTCGCTGATGGCCAGGAGCAGACCGCGCATGGCGGCCTGCTCCTGGCGGATGTTCTCCGTCACTGGTCCTTCTTTTCGTGCTTCGGAGGCGGCTTCGGGCGCGAGGTGTCCTTGGACGGCTTGTCCTTGCCCGGGTCCTGCTGGCCCGCGTGCTTGCCGGCCGTTCCGCTCATTGGCCCTCCCTGTTGGTCGGTGAGGTGTGGAGGTCGTCGCGTGGCTACAGGTCCGGCGGCCTCGGCGACGGGGGTGAGGCGGGCTTCTTCGGCTTCGGGGGATCGGTGACCTGCAACGGCCCTCTCCTGTCAGCTCGTTGTGTCCTCGACGGTAGGGAGGGGGCCTGCGCCCGGTCGATGAACTTGCTAGACCTTGCCCGGATTCACCCGAGCGCGTTGATGGCCTGGGTGATGAGCGAACGCGCCTCGGCGCCGTAGACCGCGATGCTCGCCAGCTCGGAGAAGGTCTGGCCGTACTCGGCGATCTCCGCTGGTTGGGTGATGGTGAGGTGGGCGGAGACAAGCTCGACGTTCACCTGCGCATCGTCGTACATGGTGAAGGACTCAACCGGCCATCCCGCGCCCCTGGTTGTCCCGAGGGGAATCACTCCGAGGCTGACCGAGGGAAGGGAGCCGATACCGATCAGACGGCCAAGCTGGCCCAGGAGGACGTCCGGCGTGCCGATGACCGTTCGCAGCACCCACTCCTCGACCAGGACGGCGAAGCGGTGGTCTCCGGTGTGCAGCACGTTCTGCCGCTCCATCCGTACAGCGACGGCTTCATCGACGTCGTCGGGCGTGTTGCGCAGCGACACGATCGTGTGGAGCACCGCACGCGTGTAGGCGGCGGTTTGGAGCAGGCCAGGGACGACCCACGACTGATACATGCGGAAGCGGCGTGTCCGCTCGAACAGCGGGCGCACGGATTCCTGCGCCCGCTTGAGTCCGGCTCGTTCGAGGCGGCGCCACTCGACGTACATGCCTTCGATGTTCCGAGCAGTCGCGATGAGGTCCGCAGCCTGATCAGGGACGCCACAGATGGCCGTCCAGACGCGTATGTCAGCCTCCGACGGCATCACCCGGCCGCTCTGGATCTTGGAGCACTTCGATTCATGCCACCCAGCGGCCTCGGCCACCGCCCGCGCGCTGAGTCCGGAGTCTCGCCGGATATCGCGCAGGCGCTGGCCGAGAGCCTGTTTGGCTTGCTGGACGCTGGATGACGCGGACACGGTCTAGTGCAGCCGGAAGTCCTCGTGCGGCACTGCCCGCTCCCAGACGGCCTCGAACGCGGAGTGGCAGAGCTTCAGGGTCTGAGGGTCGGTGCTGATCTCGTCGTCGACGAAGTCGCCCTCCCCGCTGAAGTGGTGGACGACGAGATACTGCCCGTCGATCAGCCAGAAGTCATTTCCCGGGAGAGCCAGATCGGTCGCCTGCCGCCGGGGAAGCCACCTGACCTGCTCGCCGGAAACGACGTTCCGGAACGTGATCTCATACTCGAACCTGATGTACTCGCTCACCGGTTCCGACACCACACGGGCGCGTCGGACCTCGACGCCTCGGGCGGTGGTTTCGTGGATCAGCTGCAACCACGGGTTCCACCACGACGAGCGGTCGGCCGGGTCATCCCGGTGCCCGTTGAGCCAGCGCACCAACAGGGGGTCGTCGCGCATGTAGCCGTCGCGCATCTCAAGGTGAAGCGCCGACTGGGTGCAGGTCTGCAGCAGGTCCTCAAGCGTGGGGGCCGCCGTCACCGTTCACCTCCGGGAAGAACTGCATCATTCGCTTGGGGAATTCGATCACGGTCTCGTGCCCGGGGACATCCATCTGCGCGAGCCGGTCCGGGTCGAGGACCTTCCAGCCCTGGAGGATGTAGTTGCCCGTCGCATCGTCGAAGTAGACGGTCGGGGACTTGCCGTCGGGGCTCTCGGGGTCTTGTCCGAGCTTGTGCAGCGCCATCGTGGGCCTCCTCGTGGTTGGAGTCGATCGCTGTGAGAGAGCTTGCCGCACAACTCGGGACCCGCACCACGAACTTGCTTGAACTTGCCCGGCGAGAGCCAGCAGGTTCATGCAGCGGAAGTCGCTGACGTTGTTTTTGATGACCTATCAGATCCAGCTTTCGGCAGCCGAGGTGAGCAGCCGCCGGGCGTCCGTGTCGTAGAGCGCGCTCGGGGCCAGCAGGTCGAAGACCTTGCGGTACTGGGCGATCTCCTCGGGCAGGCCCAGCCGGAGTTCGCCGCTGACGACCTCGACGGAGGCCAGTTGGTCGTCGAAGATCCAGAATCCGTGCACGGGTGAGGCCGGCAGGCGTGTGCGGAACGGCACGATGCCCAGGCGCAGGGCCGGGAGGGTCGTCGCGGAGACCAGGCGGTCGATCTGGGCGCGCATCACCTCGGCGGAGGCGGTCCCGTAGAGCAGGGCGGCCTCGGTGAGGAGGATGTGCCAGTGGCGGCCGCCGGGCGAGTGCGAGTACAGGATCTGTTGACGGGCGAGGCGGGCGGCCACGGTGGCGTCCGTGTCCGGCGGGCTGTCGTTGAGCTGGGCGTGCTCGCGGAACCGTGCGGCCGCGTAGTCGGCGGTCTGGAGAAGACCCGGTACCCAGCAGGGTTCGAATGCGCGGATGGCCTGTGCCGCGGCCTCCATGTCGGCCCAGGACTTCTGGACTGCGGCGTGGCCGTGCCGCAGCTCGCGCCGCCATTGGGCGTACCGGTCGTCCAGCTCGTGCAGTTGGACGACGAGTTCCGCAGCCGCCTCGGGGACGTCGCAGGCGTCGACCCAGGCTCGGACGTCGGCGACCGTAGGGGATTGCCGCCCCTGCTGGAGCTTGGACACCTTGCTCGTGGGCCAGCCGAGCCGGCTCGCGAGGGTGCGTCCGTCGAGCCCGGCCGCCGTGCGGATCGTGCGAAGGCGGCGGCCGAGTTCCAAGCGGGCTTCGTGGACACCCTGTCGTGCGGTGCTCAACGCGGGCTACCGATGAGTCGCAGCTTCACGATTGCTCCTCCTAGCCGAAATTTCTCAAAATTTCTCACCGGCGTGGTCGTGTCGGAAGGCTGGAATCGGCCAACGATGCGTCATGGCGGGCTCTTTGAGGGCGGGAGGCCGGCCGGGCAACGGGAGGTGCCCGCTCGTTGGGATCGACGAGCGGGCGAGGGTGTGCAGATGGGGAGTGGGCCTGCCTCAGGTGGCGAAGAGGCGGCGGCGGGGAGGGCGCGCGACGACCGAGGCGTGTTTGAGGGTGCCGGTGATCTCGATCCGGAGCCGGGGGCTGGTGGCGTCGCCGCCGCCGTTGGAGCGCTGCTTGACCTTGGAGAAGACGAGGGTGAGATCGTCGGTGTCGAGGGTGACGAGGCCCGGCGGGCTGATGATGAGCAGCTTGCCGTGCCGCAGGGCCGCGTCGATCAGAAGGGTGTCGGCCGTGATGACCGCTTCGGTGAAGTCGAGGACGACCGTGCAATGTTTCGGCCGCAACTCGATGTGCCGGGGGACCACCCAGCGCCCGGCCCGGGTGTACTTGCCGCCGCGCTGGTCGATGACCAGCACGTCCTTCGGCGTGGGCACGGCCGACGCGAAGCTCGGCAGGTCGGTGGTCAGCTCAGCCAGCTCGGCGAGCGTCCGGGCCGAGAGCGCGGATTCCAGCCGGGCTTCGAGCTCCTCGGGGGTGAGCCGGCCGTCTGCGGCGGCGACCTGCAGCGTTTCTACGGTGCGGTCCCGGTCCTGATGGGATGCCCGTAGCGCGGGCAGGTCTCTCGACATGGGTCCACGCTAACCCAGTGCGGGCGGCCCGGAACAGGGAGCTGAGCGGAGGCGGTCAGCACCGAGTGTGCTGACCGCCGGGCGTGCGTGGAGTTCAGGCTCGGACGAGATGGTCGAACTCGCCGGCCTTGGCGCCGAGGAGGAAGGCGCGGAGTTTGGGGACGGTGGTGGTGACGATGACGTCGGGGTCGTCGGACTCGCGGAAGTGACGGAGGCTGTCGACCCCAGTCGCTAGTTCAAGACATGTGCTGCCGCCGTCTGCGTCGCTGAAGGATGACTTCTGCCAGGCAAGGTCGGACATCGGGCGCCTTTCACGTTTGAAGCTGGTAGATGAGGTGCTGAAGGAGTCCCCACGAGTCACGAGAGGAATCACGCCTGGGCTTCGACGCATCCACGGCCGGTAATGAGAGATCGCAGGCCTCGCGAAACTTCTGGTGGTAGGCCACTACATCTGATGGATCCCCAAGGTGAATAGCGCGCTTGGGCCCATCCAGGATGATGGTCGACAGCGCGGTGCACCCGGGGTCGCAGATCAGGAAGGCGCCTGTGTAGGGGACCTTCTTGGGGGCGTCGAATGGAATGATCTCGATCGTGACATTGGGTAGCTCCGCCATATCGACGAGGTGAAGAAGCTGCTCGTGCATGACCGACTTGCCGGCGAACCGCATCTGAAGAGCTGCTTCGTGGATGACGAATCGAAACTGACGCCTACTGTCGGTCAGGACGCGCTGCCGCTGTAGACGGAACTGGACGGCGGTCGCCGTGTCCCAACGGCCATCTTGGTAAGCATCCTTGTAGATAGCTTCGATATAGCCCGGGACCTGCAAGCTGCCGGGGATATGGAGCGTATCGAACACTGAGAAGGTCTGTGCCCTGTCCTCCGCCTCGGCCAGATCCAGCGCGAGTGTCGGAACTTTGCCCTCGAACTCGCTCCACCAGCCCTTGCCGCTGCTCCGCCCCATCTCGGTAAGACCCGCGCGGTATACCGGGTCCGTGCAGCCATAGGCGTCGAGCCAGACTTCGAGGCGTTCGGGGTTGAGAGTGATCCGACCAGCCTCGGTGTGGCTCACTGCCGGAACCTTCATACCGACCAGTGCCCCGGCGTCGGCAGACGACAGCCCGGCGGCTGTCCGCAGGTGCTGCAGCTCCTCGCCGAATCGGCGCTGCCGTTGGCTGATTGGTCCCTTGTATCCCACGATCGTCCTTCCCTGTCGGCGCAGTCTCGCGCACAACCCCTCCGGGATGCCACCAACGAGTGATGGCTGGTACGAGTCTCCTGGATCTGCTTGCAACCTTGCCAGACAGACCCCTACTCTCAGTGTTGCACTGATCACATGACGGAGCGTCAGTCCGGTTCATGGCGACGTTTCCGCCGATTCCCCTCCTCTCCTCCTGGGGTCTCCCATGCGTGCTTCCAACCCTCCCGACTGGACCGCCGCCCGCACCGAGCTGTGCGACCTCCTCACCACCGCCGGCTGGCCGCCCCCCACCATCTCCGACGCCGAACTCGCCCTCCACGAACTCTTCTTCAACGCGTGGAAGCACGCCGGGAGCCTCGCGCCCCTCGTCGTGCTGTCCCTCCTCAACCGCAGGCTCCGGGTCTCGGTCTGCGACGACAGCCAGACCCTCCCGCCCGAGCCGTGCGTCCCCGCCGACCCCCTCGCCCTCTCCGGCCGGGGCCTCCACCTCGTCCGTTCCCTCACCCACCGCTTCGGCACTGACCTGCGTAAGCAGGGCAAATCCGTCTGGTTCGAACTGCAGTTGGACGCCGCCTGATGCCTCTTCCCCGCCGCTACCCGATGCTGCCGACCGACCCCCGGATCCGGTACTACACCGACGACCACATCCGCACGCTCCTCGCCGAAGTCGACGAGCGCGGCCGCAGGTTCGGCCTCATCTTCCCCTCCGCGACCACCGACCGCACCATCGACGGCCGCATCCTCGTCCGCTTCAACACGGCCCCCGCCTCCACCCTCCTCAACCTCCTCTCCCTCCTCCTCGCCGCCGACCGAGACCGCGACGACCCGTGCGCTTTCTGATCGCGGCCGCCTTCGCCGTCCTCCTCGCCCTGGCGATCGCCACCGTCGTCCTGGGCGTCATCACCGCACTCAACGTTGCAAAGCCCGACGAGGAGGACCCCTGACATGTCCGACCCCGCCCCGGAGCCCGACTTCGGCCCCAACCCCCTGGCCAACGCCCTCGCCGCGACCCACTACGCCGTCGCCGCCGCCTTCAACACCCTCGCCCCCGGCGCCGCCCAGCCCGTCCCCGACGACTTCGACTGGCGCGAACTCGAAGCCTTCATCTTCCACTTGGGCTTCGCCGCCGACGACTCCGACGCCGCTCTCAACCTCTACCGCCTGCTCACCGCCGTCCAGCGCATCGCCTACCGCGAGGCCGCCGGTCGCAACGCCGCCGGGCACCCCGCCCGCCTCAACCCCCACCTCAACCCCAGCCCGAGCCCTCGCTCGTCCTCGACCGCGTTCACCCGTGGGAGTGGTGCCGGGTGAATGCCACCGACCGCGCCCCGCGCGGCCCCTAGCGTGGGCAGCGCCAAGCGCCAGCCACCCCAGGGGAGGGGACCCGACGTGTCCGACGTCGCCGAATACCTGCTGCTCTACGTCGAGGGCGACGCGGTCGTGGCGCACGACGCCGACCTGCGCCCGCACACGTTCCCCCTCCCGCCCGGCGAGCTGGGCGCCACCATTGCCCGGGCCGACGCGGCCGGCGGTGCGCAACTCCTGTTGACCGTCAGCTCGTCCGTGGTCATCTCCTGCCGCAAGATCTGACGGATCGTCAATCTCCGGGCGTGTTCCGCGCCGACCGCCGTCCGTGTCTGGTTGGCTACCCGGATGCGAGGCGACAGGCGCCTCCAAGTCAAAGGAACACCGGCATGACGACAGAGCGCACCAACCCGGCGGCCCGGCTCGGGTTCGAGGCCGGGCAGGTCGTCCAGGAGATCGGCTACGACGAGGACGTCGACCAGGATCTCCGCGAGGGCATCGAGGTGCTGATCGGCCAGGACCTCGTCGACGAGGACTACGACGACGTGGCCGACACCGTCCTGCTCTGGTTCCGCGAGGACGACGGCGACCTCACCGACGCCCTGGTCGACGCCATCGGCCTCCTCGAAGAGGGCGGCATGATCTGGCTGCTCACCCCGAAGCCGGGCCGGGACGGCTACATCGAGCCCAGCGACGTCAACGAGGCCGCCCAGACCGCCGGCCTCGCCTCGACCAAGGCCATCAGCGCCGCCGCGGACTGGACCGGCATCCGCCTCATCGCCCCCAAGCGCTGACGCCCCCGGAGCAGGAAGCCGGCCCCGCCGACTTCCTGCTCCACGGCCCCGCGCCTCACCGCTGCGGCAGCTCGCATCCGTCCGGCCCGCAGACCTCGCCGCTGCCCTCACCTCCGGCGCCGCCGACCAGCAGGGGCACCGCCACCCGGCTCTCCCAGGCCTGCTCCAGTGCTGCCGTGAACGTCTCGGCGGGCTGGGCGCCCGAGACCCCGAGCCGCCGGTCGAACACGAAGAACGGGACCCCGGTGGCGCCCATCGCGCCCGCCGTCGCCTCGTCCTCGCGCACCGCCTCCGCGTAGGCGTCCGGATCGGCCAGCACCGCCGCCGCGGCCTCGCCGTCCAGCCCCGCCTCGACGGCCAGTTCCACCAGTCGTCCTTCCGCGAACGCGGATCGCGCGTCGGCGAAGTTGGCCCGGTACAGCGCGTCCAGCAGCTGCCCCTGCCGCCCGTGGTCCTTGGCGAAGTGCAGCAGGCGGTGCATGTCGAAGGAGTTCGCCGCGTCGCGCCCCTCGCGGAGGTACGCCAGCCCCTCCCCGTGCGCGTTGTCCGCGATCCGCGCCTCCGCCGCTTCGGCCTGGTCCAGGCTGAGCCCGTACTTGGCGGCGATCAGCGGGACGACCGGCCGCGCCTCGGCCGGCGAGTGGGGGTCGAGTTCGAAGGAGCGGTGGACGACCTCCACGTCCCCGCGGTGGGGGAACCGCTCCAGGGCCTGCTCGAACCGGGCCTTGCCGATGTAGCACCACGGGCAGTTGATGTCGGTCCAGATCTCCACGCGCACGGCGTCGCTCCCGTCTCCAGCCGTGCGGGGCCTTCCCGCACCCGGCTCCGTGGTCAACGCCGACGACCACCTGAATATTTCTCGTGATGAAATATTCAGGTGCC
Organism: Kitasatospora sp. NPDC088779; assembly: GCF_040685395.1. NCBI lineage: Bacteria > Bacillati > Actinomycetota > Actinomycetes > Kitasatosporales > Streptomycetaceae > Kitasatospora > Kitasatospora sp. NPDC088779. The sequence goes on from NZ_JBFBHW010000020.1 coordinate 22,646, forward strand.
CGACGGGACCGGCCTCACCGCAGCCGCGCCGTCGCGAGGTGGATCCTGAACCCGTACGGGAGGTGCCCGTCCGCCGAGCCCGACGCCGCCCGGGCCTCCGTGAGGAACGCCTCGTGCAGGACGGCGCAGGCTCCTCGTCGAGCGCTGGGATGCGCCGGTCTGCGGGGGGCCGTGAGCAGGAAGTCGGCCCGGTCGACTTCCCACGCACGGGGTCGCCGGTCAGCAGGAGATGTTGCCGCCGCCGACGTCGGTGCCGAGGACGCCGACGAACTTCTTGTAGAGGTTGATGCGGTCGTTGCGCTCGTCCGGGTTCTTGCCGTTGCACTCCAGGTCGCCGTTGATGCTGCGGATGGTCTCGCCGAAGCCCTTGCCGTTGACGATGGCGTCGTGCGCGGTCATCGTCCCGGCGCCCTTCTGGGTGTTCCAGAACCAGAGGCCGGTCTTCCAGGAGACGGCCGGGTCCTTCTCGGCCAGGTAGGGGTTGTTCAGCAGGTCGATGTGCAGGGCGTCGCCCGCGGCCTTGTAGTTGAAGTTCCAGCTGATCTGGAGCGGGCCGCGCCCGTAGTAGGCGCTCTTGCCGGCGGGACAGCCGTAGGGCTGCGAGGCGTCGCAGTAGTGGCTGTAGTTGGCGGTGTTCTGCTCGACGACGTACTTCAGGCCGCCGGTCTCGTGGCTGACGTTGGCGAGGAACGCCGCGGCCTCGCGCTTGCGGGTGGCGTCGTTGCCGGTGGTGGTGAACCCGGGGTAGGCGCTGAGGGCGTCGGTCAGGCCGCGGTAGGTGTAGAAGGAGTTCCGGCTCGGGAACATCTGGTTGAACTGGGCCTCGCTGACCACGAACGAGGCGGCGGCCGCTGGTGTGGCGTGCCCGGTGAGGGCGGTGGTGCCCAGGGCGACGGTGCTCAGGACGGCGGCCGAGGCGGCCATGGACAGGGTGCGGGAGAGCTTCATCGTCACTTCTCGCTTGTCGTCGGGGTGGGGGTGCTCCGGTGGGTGCTCCAGTGAGTGCTCCGGTGGGTGCACCGGGGGGTGCTTCGGGAGCGAAGCGTCGGGAACATCGTGGTGCGCCGATTCCGGGAAAAGGCGCCGACCAGCACCCAAACCACTCGTTCGGGGTGTATCCGACCTAGAGGTGAGCGCGATTCAGGCCAATTCCAGCTCGTCCGACACACCGGCAGATTGATCATCCGGTCATCAGATACGCGGGATAGCCTCGTCCGCGCACAAGGCAGACACCGCGAGCGGGGGGACGACCACATGGGGCACGCCGACGACGAGGGCGACGAGCGGCTGGCGGCGGAGGGCGAGGTGGCGGTGGCCCGGCTGGCCATCGACTCCGGAGACCTCCCGCACGCCGCCGACCACCTGGCCGACGCGATCCTCGCCGACCCCCAGCTGCCCGAACTGTACGAGGCGCTGGCCGAGTTGTGCGCCGCCGCCGGAGGACCGGCCGCCGCCCGCGACCTGTTCCCGCTGGACGGCCAGGTCTACCTGGGCACCGTCGCCTGCCGGGCCCACGTCGAGGCCGCCGCCGGGGACTGGGACACCGCCGTCGGCCTGCTCGCCTCCGCGATCCAGTACGAGCCCGCGAGACCCTGGGCGCACACCGCCTGGCTCGCCCGCGAGGACCTGCCCGCCCTCGTCGACCCGGACGCCGTCGCCCAGGCGGTGGCCCGGGCCGCCGGCGGACTGCCCGACCCGCTGCCCGCCGAACTCGCCGAAGCCGTCCAGCCGTTCGAGGACTTCGTCCAGTCCGTGGTGGCCCGCCACGGCGACCACGCCTTGCTGCTCGCGATGGCCTCCGGCCTCACCCGCCGCCTCGGCGCCACCGACCGCGCCGTCGAACTCGCCGAACTGGCCCACCTGCTGGCCCCCGGCTACCTGCCGTCCGTGATGCTCGGCAACGCCCTGCGCGCGCACGGCCGGCCGGAACGGGCGCTCGCCGTCTGGGAGGCCGAACTGGCCCGGGTCGAACCGGAGCGGGACAACTCCAGCAGCTACCTCGCCGTCGACGTCGCCGAGTTGTACGGCGCCCTCGGCCGCCCCGCCGACGGCCTGCCCTGGCTGGACCGCGTGCTCGCCACCGAACCCGACCACCCCAAGGCGGCCCCCGCCCGGTACGGCCTGCGGCACGCCGCCGACGGCGACCCCGCCCACCTGCTCGCCCTGGCCGACCACCACCGCGCCCACCCGGACCACGAGTACGCCCAGGACCTGCTGGAACGGCTCAGCCACCGGGAACCCTGGCTCGGCATGGTCTCCGGCGCCACCGAGGCGACCGTCAACGTGCTGCACCAGCTGCTCGCCGCCCCCGGCACCACCCGCGACAGCGAGATCGAGTGCAGCGCCTCCGCCGTGGAACCGCCCAGCTCCCTGCTGGCCGTCCGCCTCGCCCTGCCGCGCGCCACCGTCGACTACCGGTCCGTCGCCGAGCCCGACCCCCGGCTCCCGCTGGCCGAACCGGCCACCCGGATCTGGGCCTGGGACGGGACCGACCCGCGCCCGGCCGTCGCCCCGCCCGCACCGGACAGCGCCGAACTCGTCCGGGCCACCGCCGAGATCGTCTGGGCGACGGTCCCCGCCGCCTACGACCACGCCGTCCGGCTGGCCGGGCTGCCGCTCGACGACCTGCTCGGCGCGCTCGTCCACCCGCCGATGCCCCGGGAGGACGACCTCGGCCGGGCCCTGCTCGCCCACCAGCCCGAACTGTGGGTGCGGGCCGTCCAGGTCTTCGCCTGCCTCGGCATCGCCCACCACCGCACCGACCAGCCGTGGGAGGACTCCGACCGCCGCCGCGTGCTGGTCGACCTGCTGCTCGGGCCCGAGGACTGGGTGGTCGAGGCGGCCGGCTTCGCCCTCGTCGCGATCGGCTGGACGCACCCCGAGACCCGCGCCGACATCGCCGACCGGCTCCGGCAGCGGCTGCACTACAGCGCCCGGGCCCGCCGCACCCGCGTGGTGACCGTCCTGCGCTCGCTCGCCGCGCTGGCGCTCACCGCGCCCTGGCTGCCCCGGGCCGACCTCGACCTGGCCCGGCGGCTGATCGAGCGGGCCGAGGCCCAGGAGGCCAGGGAAGCCCGGGAAGCCGGGGAAGCCGGGGAAGTCGGGGAAGTCGGGGAAGCCCAGCAGGCCGAGGTGGTGCCCCGGGAGCAACCGGAACCCCGCCCCGGCCTCCTGCGCCGCCTCTTCCGGCGCGCCTGACGGGCGCTACAGCAGAGGTCGGCGGGCTACGCCCGTCACCCGATGCCCGGCAGCGGATCCTGGTCGACGTCGAAGCGCGCGACCCGCTCCGCCGGATCGCGGCACTCCGGGCCGAGCCGCAGGATCCGCGACTCCGGGTCGTGCAGCGGGCGATGGCAGCGGCGGCAGGTGACGCGGGGCCGGATGGCCTCGGGAGTGTCGGTGCCCGGGATCGGGTCCGGGCCGCCAGCGGTCGAGCCGCCGCCACTCGGGCCGTTGCTGGTCGGGCCGTTGCTGGTCGGGACGCTGGTCATGGGGAGACGGTAGCCCGGCCTCGGGGAACACCGGTACAGCGGTTGGCGCCGAGCTTGATCATGGTCGGCTAGGGACCTCTCTTTCGGATCTTGTCGAATCAGCGCGGCATCGGGCGGCCGGGAAGACCGGAGTGAGCAGGCCTGAACGTCTGCGTAGAACGGGAGAGGAGCCGGCGTCGACTGGCTGATCGGCTTCTGGACACGGGGTCAGCCGTGGTACTCAAAGTCCTCGATGCAGAAGCAGGCCGCGCTGACCGAGGTGTCCCCTGCCCGCTCCGCCCGTGCCCACACCTGAGAGTCGCCCGGGCTGATGTCCCCGCCGCAACCCATGCGCAGGTCCAGGCCGCGGTCCTGGATGTAGCGGATGATGTCCGCCTCGACGGCGGAGGGCTTGCGGCCGATCAGTTCGATGCCGTAGAGGGACACTAGGGGGCCGCTGCGCCCGTGGACGCTCACCCGGGCCAGCACGGAACCCCTGCCCGCCTGCGACGCGTAGAAGTAGTGCGCGCTCGCCCCAGCCCGGGCGTAGTACTCCTTGCTCACGTGCCACTCCTCGGGAGTGCCCTGGTCCTCCCAAGGGCTGCCCACCGGGAAGGGGTGGTGGCCCCAGCTCTCGGCCGGCACCTCGCCGTCCAGGGCGGCCGACACCTGCTGCGGACTCATCCCGAAGCGCAGCGGACCGACTCCCTCCAGCGGGGTGCAGTACCACCGCTGTCGGTCCCCCTGCTTCCTGTTCCTCAGGCTGGCTGCGCCGCAACCGGGACCGCGGCCTGCTCCGCTTCCGGCACTGGCCGTCCCGGACCCGCCGCCCTCGGTGCCGCGCTCGACGGGCTCTTCAGCAGCAGGGCGCAGGCCAGCGCGGCCAGCAGGGCGAGGCCGGCGGAGACCAGCAGGCACAGCCGCATGCCGTCCAGGAAGGAGTTGCTCAGCGCGGTCAGGGCCTGTCCCGTGGCGGGGCCGAGGTCGAGTCCGGCGACGGCGCCCAGGCCGTGTTCGCGGGCGGAGTCCAGGACACGCGCGCCGGTCTGGGCCGGGACGCCGGCGTTCGCGAGCTGTGCGGGCAGGGCGTTCAGGGCACGGGTGGTGAGCAGCGCCCCGAGGACGGCGGGGCCGAGCGCGGCGCCGACCTGGCGGATCGCGTTGTTGCCGGCCGCGGCCATCCCGGCCAGGTGGAAGGGAACGGCGGAGACTGCGGAGGCGGTCATCGGGGTGAGCACCGCGCCCATGCCGAGTCCGAGCAGCACCAGTCGCCAGGTCAGCGCCGCGTAGGAGGTGTGGGCGTCGACGCCGGTCATGGCGAACATCGCGGCGGCGACCAGCGCCAGCCCGGAGGTGATCAGCACCCTCGGCGGGATCCGGTGCATCAGCCGTCCGACAGGGAGGCCGGCCACCAGCGAGGTGCCGGACACCAGCACCATCCGCAGTGCCGCCTGCATGGTGCTCAGGTGCTGGACCAGGCCGAAGTACAGGCTGAGCACGAAGAAGAAGCCGATCAGGCCGAGGAAGCTGACCACGGCCACCAGTGCGGTGGCGGTGAACGCGGGGCTGCGGAACAGCGCCAGGTCCAGCATCGGGCTGGTACTGCGGAGTTCCACCAGGACGAAGGCTCCGGCGGCGACCGCGCCGAGCGTCAGCGCGGTGATCACAGCGGGTTCGTCGAAGCCGTCCGCGCCGCCCTCGATGACGCCGTAGACCAGTGCGGTGACGGCGGTGGCGGCGGTGATCTGGCCGGGCCAGTCGAGCCGGCGGCCGTGCGGGGCGCGCGAGTCGGGCAGCCGGAACGCGGCGACGGCCAGCAGGGCCACGGAGAGCGGTATCGGCAGCAGGAAGATCCAGCGCCAGGTGGTGTGCTCCAGCAGGGCGCCGCCGATCAGCGGGCCGACGGCGAGCGGGGCCGTCAGGCTCATCGCCCAGAAGCCGATGAACTTGCCCCGCTCACGGTGGTCGGGCACGGCATGGCTGATCAGTGTGAGTGTGGTGGGCAGCAGAGCGGCGGCGCCGATGCCGGAGACCGCCTGCCCGACCCACAGTGCCTGCACCGAGCTGGACAGCAGCGAGATCGCGGCGCCCAGCGCACAGAAGACCATGCCGGTCTGGAAGACCTTCTTGCGGCCGTGGACATCGCCCCAGACGCCGGTGGTCAGGATCAGCGCGGCCATCGGCAGCACGAACGCGTCCGACACCCAGGACAGTTCGGAGGTCGACGTGCCCAGCGCGCGCTGGATCGCCGGCAGGCTCACCGACACGGTGGTGACGGGCAGGTAGGCGACGAAGACACCCAGGCAGGCCATGACGAGCGTGGCGGCCCGTCCGGCCCTGAGGTCCGGCGTCGTTGTGGAGTTCACGGGGTCGTTCCTTCGGCTGCTGCGGGGGAGGCCCCGCATTCTCGGAGCGCCGCCGGGAGCGTGCGCCCGCTCCCGGGGGCGACGGCCGATGGCAGCCGCCCGTGGAGCCGCCGATCAGCTTCTCCCCGAAGCACCCGAAACCCGCAGTCGATCCCAAGAAGCCTCCCGGAACCTCCGCCTGAGCGCCTGGCGATGGGACCATTCCTCCATGGCTGATGATCTGGACCGCAAAATCATCCACGGTTTGCAGTGCGCGCCCCGGGTCTCGTTCCGGCGGCTCGGGGAGGTCATCGGCGTGTCCGAACAGACTGTGGCGCGCCGCTACGCCGCCCTGCGGCGGGACGGCCTGCTGCGCGTTGTCGGACTGGGCAACCTGAACGCCGACGGCCAGGCGGAGTGGATCGCCCGGCTGCGCTGCCGACCTGATGCGGTGGCACCGCTGGCCCAGTCACTGGCCCGCCGGTCCGAGGTGGCGTACGTCGGCATCGCCTCCGGCGGCTCGGAGATCATCTGCATCATCCGGTCCCCCGCCGGAACCGACCATGACGACCTGCTGCTGCGCCAGCTGCCGCGAGCGGGCGCGGTCCTGGACGTGAACGTCGACCTGGTCGTGCGTATCTACGGCGGTCCCGGAACCGCGCCCTGGACCGACCCCGACGCCTCGCTCACCCCCGAACAGGTGCGGCGGCTGACCTCCGGCCACCCCACCCCGGCAGTGGCCTCGTCGACGCCCCTGGGTGAACAGGACCTGCCGCTGCTGCGCGCGCTCGCCGAGGACGGCCGGGCCACCCATACCCACCTGGCCAAGGTCACCGGCTGGTCCAAGCCCCGGGTCGCCCGTCGCCTGGAGGCACTGGAGGCAGCAGGCTCGCTCACGTACGACGTCGACACCCTGGCCGAGCGCCTCGGCTACCGGCTCAACGCCACCCTGTGGCTGCAGGTCGACCTACCGCGGCTGCACCAGGTCGGCGAGGAGGTCGGCGGCCACCACGAGTGCGCGTTCGTCGCCGCGATCAGCGGACGCCACAACCTGATGGCCGTGGTCGCCTGCCGGGACACCCCCGACTTCTACCGTTACCTCACCGGCCGCCTGGCCCACGTCGAGGGCATCCGCGGCTACGAGATCAGCGTCCGGGTGAACCGGCTCAAGCAGTCCGCCTCGCTCATCCACCACGGGCGGCTGATCCACCCGGCGCTCGTATGACGCCGGCACCGGGCTGCCGAACCGCCGAGCGACCGCCCCCGTCGCTCCGTCGAGCTGTCGGCGGGGCCGTGAAAAGATCCCCCCATGGCCACGGACCGCAGCAGCGCAGGAGATCCGGCGCGCACCCTCGCCCTGCTCTGGGGGCTGACCGCCGAGGAGAAGCCCGGCCGGCGCGGCCCGCGGCAGGCCCGGTCGACCGGCGAGATCGCCGCCGTGGCCATCGCCCTGGCCGACGCCGAGGGCGTGGACGCCGTCACCATGCGCCGGGTGGCGCAGGAGCTGGGGCTGTCCCCGATGGCGCTGTACACCTACGTCCCCGGCAAGGCCGAACTGCTCGACCTGATGCTGGACACCGTCTACGCGACGACGCCGCGCAGCACCCCCGCCGACGACGGCTGGCGGGCCAGGGTGACCGCCGTCGCCGACGACAACCGGGCGCTGCACCGAGCCCACCCGTGGGTCTCGGCGGTCTCCACCAGCCGCCCGCCGCTCGGCCCGGGCCTGATGGCCAAGTACGAGTACGAGCTGCGCGCCTTCGAGGGCACCGGCCTGCCCGACGTCGAACTGGACGCGGCGCTCACCCACCTGCTGGGCTTCGTCCAGACCTGCGCCCGGATGGCCGCCGACGAGCGCGCCGCCCGGCAGGACAGCGCGATGACCGACGCGCAGTGGTGGGCCGCCAACGCCGAGCTGCTCGCCAAGGTCTTCGACGCCGAGCGCTACCCGGTCGCGGCCCGGGTGGGCGCCGCCGCCGGCGAGGCCCACGGCGGCGCGTACGACCCGGACCACGCGTACGCCTTCGGCCTGGCCCGCGTGCTGGACGGGCTGGCGGCCCTGATCAGCGAACGCTAGGCCGGGCGTCGTACTCCGCGCGGGCGGCCTCGACGGCGGGGACCCGCTGCTCGGACCAGTGCGCGAGGGCGGCGACCAGTTCGGCGGCCTCCCGGCCGAGCGGGGTGAGGCTGTAGTCGACCCGGGGCGGGATCACCGGGTAGGCCTCGCGGTGCACGAAGCCGTCGCGTTCCAGCGTCTGCAGGGTCTGCGCGAGCATCTTCTCGCTGACGCCGGAGACCCGTCGGCGCAGTTCGCTGAAGCGGTAGCCGCGCTCGCGCAGCGCGCCGAGCACGAGGACGCCCCAGCGGCTGGTGACGTGCTCCAGCACGCCCCGGGACGGGCACATGCGGTCGAACACGTCCGCCGGCGGCAGCTCGCGCACCGGGACGGCCGGGCGGCCTTCCTCCAGGGTCTTCATGACTGTCCTGCCATTACCTTCATGTCAGTACCGTACTTTGAAGTGCGTACTTTCGAAAGGTTAGTGCAGTCCCTAGGGTGAGTTTCGAGGCAGGAACCCCGTCGAGGCAGAAACCCACCCAAGGAGCATCCCCATGTACGTCGTCACCGGTGCCACCGGCCAGCTCGGCCGTCTCGTCGTCGAGGGCCTGCTGGCCGCGGTCCCCGCGAGCGAGGTGGCGGTCGCCGTCCGCTCCGCCGGGAAGGCGGCCGACCTGGCCGCGCGCGGGGTGGCCGTCCGCGTGGTCGACTACGACGACCCGGCGTCCCTGGCCGGCGCCTTCGCGGCCGGTGACCGGGTGCTGCTGATCTCGGGCAGCGAGGTCGGCCGCCGGATCCCGCAGCACCGCGCGGTGGTCGACGCGGCCCGTGCGGCCGGCGTCGCGCTGTTCGCCTACACGAGCGCGCCGGGCGCGGCGACCTTCCGGCTGGCCGACGAGCACAAGGCGACGGAGGAGCTGATCCGCGCATCCGGCCTGCCGTCCGTCCTGCTGCGCAACGGCTGGTACACCGAGAACTACCTGGGCGACGCGGCCGGCACGGTGGCGCGCGGCGTGGTGCTCGGCAGCGCCGGGGACGGCCGGGTGGCCACCGCCCCGCGCAAGGACTACGCGGACGCGGCGGTCGCCGTGCTCCTCGGCGAGGGCCACGAGGGCCGGGTGTACGAGCTGAGCGGCGACGCCGCGTGGAGCCTGGCGGAGCTGGCGGCAGAGCTGGCGCTGGTCTCCGGGCAGCCGGTCGCGCACCAGGACGTGGCGCCGGCGGAGCACCTCGCGGCGTTGGTCGGCGCGGGCCTGCCGGAGGGCTTCGCCGAGGTGCTGGTGGACGTGGACGCGGGCATCGCCCGTGGCGAGCTGGCCGGCACCCCGGGCGACCTGGCCCGGCTGATCGGCCGCCCGACCGTCCCGCTGGCCGAGTCGGTGCGCGCCGCGCTCCGGGCCTGAGACGCTCCAGGCCTGAGGCGCTCCGGGCCTCAGGTCCTCCCGCACTCCGGACCCGCCGTGGGCCCGCGTTTCCCGAGGTCAGCGATGTCATGACCAAAATGCGGAAACGGAGATGACAGCCTGCCCCTCCGCCCGCTACCGTCACCTCGACACACGCGCGCGGAGGGCAGGCGGCCATGCCAGAGACAACCCAGCAGGACAGCGGCCGAGGCCTCTGGTACGGCGTCGCGGCCTACGGCATCTGGGGCCTCTTCCCCCTGTTCTGGCCACTGCTGGAGCCCGGCGCCGCCGACGACATCCTGGCCAACCGGATGGTCTGGTCCCTGGTCGCCGTGGTGCTGCTGCTGATCGCCCAGCGGCACTGGAGCTGGATACGCCCGCTGCTGCGCCAGCCCCGCCGGCTCGCCATGCTGGCCGGCGCGGCCACGGTGATCTCGATCAACTGGGGCGTCTACATCTGGGGCGTCAACGCCGGGCACGTCGTCGAGACCAGCCTCGGCTACTTCATCAACCCCCTGGTCACCATCGGCTTCGGCGTCCTGGTGCTCAAGGAGCGGCTGCGGACGGCGCAGTGGGCGGCGGTCGGTGTCGGCGCGGCCGCCGTCGCGGTGCTCAGCGTCGCGTACGGGCGGCTGCCGTGGATCGCGCTCACCCTGGCGCTCTCCTTCGCCACGTACGGGCTGCTGAAGAAGAAGGTCGGGCTGAGCGGCCTGGAGAGCCTGGCGGCGGAGAGCGCCTTCATGTTCCCGTTCGCGCTCGGCTACCTGGTCTACCTGGAGGTCAGCGGGCGCGGCACCTTCGGCCACACGGTGGCCGGCTCGTACGGCTGGGGGCACTCCGGGCTGCTGCTGCTCAGCGGCGTGATCACGGCGATCCCGCTGCTGTTCTTCGGCGCGGCGGCCGTGCGGGTGCCGCTGACCGTGCTCGGGCTGCTCCAGTACCTGGCGCCGGTGTTCCAGTTCCTGATCGGCGTGGCGGTGTTCCACGAGTCGATGCCGCCCGCCCGCTGGGCCGGCTTCGGCCTGGTCTGGCTGGCGCTCGCGGTGCTCACCTGGGACGCGCTGCGCCAGGTGCGGGCCGACCGCGCGGGGCGGGCCGCGGCCGTGCCGCAGCCCGCCCCCGCCGAGGCGGCGGTCAGGCGCTGATCCGCTCCCGCTGGTCCGCTCCCGCCGAGGCGGCGGTCAGACGCTGATGTCCCGGCTGGTGAAGCGGGACCAGGCCGCCGCGCCGAACACGGCGACGTAGGCGGCCTGGAGGCCGAGGTCCTTCCACACGCCGTCCCAGTACATCGGCTGGCGCAGCAGGTCCGCGAAGCTGAGCCAGTAATGGGTGAACAGGAACGGCCTGACGGCGTCCAACTGCGGGAAGGCGTCCAGGATCTGCACGGTGACCACCAGCCCGACGGTCGCCGCCATCGCCGCGATGCCGCTGCCGGTGAGCGTGGAGACGAACAGCCCGATCGCCACCAGCCCGGCCAGCGAGGCCGCCACCACCCCGGCCACGAGCACCGCCCGCAGCAGCGCGTCGCCGAAGCCGATGGTGTCGCCGGAGATCAGCGTCACCTCGCCGAGCGGGAACAGCGCGGCGCCGGTGGCCAGCGCCGCCGCCGCGACCGCCACGGTGGCGGCCAGGCAGAACACCAGCCCGGCGGTGAACTTGGCGGCCAGCAGCCGGGTGCGCCCGGCCGGCGCGACCAGCAGGTAGCGCAGCGTCCCGGTGGCCGCCTCGCCGGCGACCGAGTCCCCGGCGACCACGCCGACCGTCATCGGCAGGAACACCGGCAGCGCGACCGCGAGGGCGGTGAAGACCAGGAACAGGCCGTTCTGGGTGGTCTGCGCGATGAAGTTCACCCCGCCGCCGCCCTCGTGCGGGCTGCCCGTGTTGAGCTTGACGACCACGCCGATCAGGATCGGCAGCACCGCCAGGATCCCCAGCAGCACCTTGGTGCGCATCCGGCGGAAGGTCAGGTGCAGTTCGTTGCGGAACAGCGCCAGGAACCCGGCCGCCGTCTGCGGCCTCCGCCCGGTCCGGACCGGCACCGCCCCGGCCTGCGACACCCCGGCCTGCGACATCCCGGCCTGTGACACCCCGGCCTGCGACAGCTCAGCCTGCGACATCGAAGCCCTCCCCGGTCAGCGCCACGAAGGCGTCCTCCAACGTGCCCCGCTCCAGCCCGAACCCGTGCACCCGCACCCCGGCCTCGACCAGCGCCGCGCACAGCTTCGGCAGCGCCTCCTCGACCGGGGAGCCGAGCGCGCCGAGCTCGCCGTCCACCCGCCCGTCGCCGGGCAGCAGGGAGCCGACCCGGTGGGCCGCCAGCACCTCCACGGCGTGCGCCACGTCCGGCGTGCGGACCACCAGCCGGCCCTGCGCGCGGGCGGCCAGTTCGGCGACGGTGCCCTGCACCACCAGCCGGCCCCGGGACATCACCGCCGCGTGCGTGCAGACCTGCTCGATCTCGTCCAGCAGGTGCGAGGAGAGGAACACCGTGGTCCCCTCCGCGGCGACCTCCCGCACCAGCGCCCGGATCTCGCGCATGCCCTGCGGGTCCAGCCCGTTGGTGGGCTCGTCCAGCACCAGCAGCTCGCGCGGCTGGAGCAGCGCCGACGCCAGGCCGAGCCGCTGCTTCATGCCCAGCGAGTACGCGCGGGCCTTCTTGGCCGCCGCGGCGCTCAGCCCGACCCGTTCCAACGCCGTCTCGACGCGCAGGCGCCGGGTGCGCGGGTCGGCGGTCGGGTCGGCGGCGTCGAACCGGACCAGGTTGTCCCGCCCGGAGAGGAAGCCGTACAGCGCCGGGCCCTCGATCAGCGCGCCCACCCGGGGCAGCACGGAGGCGACGGACTGCGGCATCGGCTCGCCGAGGACGGTGGCGACGCCGGAGGTGGGGGCGATCAGGCCCATCAGCATCCGGATGGTGGTGGTCTTGCCGGAGCCGTTCGGGCCGAGGAAGCCGAAGACGGAGCCGCGCGGCACGCTCAGGTCCAGGCCGTCCACGGCGAGCTGGCCGCCCCGGAAGCGCTTGGTCAGACCGCGGGTCCTGATCACGTCGTCGGGCCGGGAGGAGCCGGGGGAACCGGGGGAGGAGGTGGAGGGGGAGGTGGAGGTGGAAGGCCCGGGGCCCGGGCGCTGCTCGGCGCCCGGACCCCCGGCCGACTCCGTAACGTCCCCCGTTACGGGAGCCTTCGTCATCCGTCAGTTCACCCCGGCGGCGTGCTGGAGCACCGGCAGGGTCACCGCGCCGGCGAACACCCGGCCGTCGTCGGTGACCAGGACGTTCACCACCTTGGTGCTGATCAGCGTGCCGCCGCCGACCGGCTTGCCGAGCGACTTCACCAGCGCCTGCGGGTTCAGGGCCGCGCCCCGGCCGCCGTGCTTGCCGCCCTTGCCGCCGTCCTGCGGCGCGTCGACGGCGCCGCCGGGCAGCTGCGCCGAGACCACGGTCGTCCAGCCCTCGCCGATCACGTTCACGCCGCCGTGGTCCCGGCCCGAGGCGTCCTGACCGGCCTGGCCCCCGGGCGCGGAACCCTTGGGCGCGAAGCCCTGCGGCACCTCACCCTTGGCGCCCTCGTCCGCCTTGTGCTCCGTCACCTTGGCGCCCTTGGGCACGGTGAAGTCGAAGGTCTTGGCGGCCGGCTTGGCGAAGGACACGTCGGTGAAGTGGACGTCCAGCACGGTGGAACCGTCGACGCCCTTGACCACCACCGAGAGCGGCACCCCGTTGTCGGCGGCGACCGCGATCCGGACCTCGGCGACGGTCGAACCGGACTGCGCGGGCTTGACGCTCAGCTGGTACGCCTTCTGCCCGGCCACGTTGGCGGTGCCGGCCACGGTGACCGACGTGGTGCCCGCGCTCGCGGTCAGGAACTGCCGGGCGGCCTCCTGCGGGGTCGTCGGCACCCCGGTCAGCGGTGCCCCGGCGTGCTTGCCGGCGGTGTCGGGGTGCTGGGCGGGCGCCTGGCCGGTCAGGCGCACGGCGGTGTTGGTCGAACTGTCCCAGGCCCAGGCCTGGTCGCCGTTGTGGACGACGGTGTAGCCGGCCATGTCCTCCAGCAGGTCGACCCGCTGGCGGTCCGGGCCGTCCACCGCGACCCGCAGCGTCTGGTCGCCGCCGAGCAGGCCGAGCAGCTTGGCCTGCGGGTCGGCCGAAGAGGAGCCCTGGCCGCCGCCGCGCCCGGCCGCCGCGCCGAGCCCGCCGGCCGCGACGCCCAGCAGCTGGCTGGGCAGGCCGAGGTCGGTGGAGACGGACACCGTGCCGGAGAGGCTCTGCGCGTCGGAGCCGAGCACCTTGGCCACCAGCTGCTCCGGCGTCAGCGAGGGAAGTTCGGGCGGGGCGTCGGCGGCCAGTGCGGGCACCAGGCCGATCCCGGCGGCGATCACCGCGGCCACCGTCAGCGGCACCCCGGCCCGCACCAGCATGCGCCGCCGGGAGCGGTACGGCACGCCGCCGTCCACGTTGTCCCCCGCCGCCGTGTCATTGGTCATGGCGTCCTCAACTCCTCTACGAACACGAGCGATTGGCTGTGCCCTTCCATTAGAGGCCCGCACTCCGGCCCCGTCATCGCCCTGCGGGGCCAGTTCGGGGTCAACCTCGCGGGTACATCGACCCTGAGACGCCCTCAGGGTTGGCTACTCCGAACGTACGACACCTGGCGTAGGGTCGCGCCATGGACGGAACCGCCATGGACGCAAGCAACCCCCCGACCGCTAACGCGATGCGGCGCGCCCTGCGCCGAGCCCGGGACGGCGTCGCCCTGGACGTCACCGAGACCGCGGTGCTGCTCCAGGCCAGAGGCGAGGACCTGAACGACCTGTGTGCGAGCGCCGCCCGGGTCCGCGACGCGGGGCTGGCGGCGGCCGGGCGGCCCGGCGTCATCACCTACTCCAAGAGCGTCTTCATCCCGCTCACCCGGCTCTGCCGCGACAAGTGCCACTACTGCACCTTCGTCACCGTCCCCGGCAAGCTGCGCCGGGCCGGCCACGGGATGTTCATGTCCCCCGACGAGGTGCTGGACGTCGCCCGGCGCGGGGCCGAACTCGGCTGCAAGGAAGCCCTGATCACCCTCGGCGACAAGCCCGAGGACCGCTGGCCCGAGGCCCGCGAGTGGCTCGACGCGCACGGGTACGACGACACCATCGCCTACGTGCGGGCGATGTCGATCCGCATCCTGGAGGAGACCGGCCTGCTCCCGCACCTCAACCCCGGGGTGCTCGGCTGGACGGACTTCCAGCGGCTCAAGCCCGTCTCCGCCTCCATGGGCATGATGCTGGAGACCACCGCCACCCGGCTGTGGAGCGAGCCCGGCGGCCCGCACTTCGGCTCGCCGGACAAGGAACCGGCCGTCCGGCTGCGGGTGCTGGAGGACGCCGGGCGCAGCTCCGTCCCGTTCACCAGCGGCCTGCTGATCGGCATCGGCGAGACGTACCAGGAGCGCGCGGAGTCGCTGTTCGCGCTGCGCAAGGTCTCCCGGGCCTACCACGGCGTCCAGGAGCTGATCCTGCAGAACTTCCGCGCCAAGCCGGACACGGCGATGCGCGGCATGCCCGACGCCGAACTGGACGAGCTGGTCGCCACCGTGGCGGTGGCCCGGCACGTGATGGGCCCGGCGGCCTGCCTGCAAGCGCCGCCGAACCTGGTGGACGGCGAGTACGGGCGGCTGATCGCGGCCGGCGTCGACGACTGGGGCGGCGTCTCCCCGCTCACCCCCGACCACGTCAACCCCGAACGCCCGTGGCCGCAGATCGAGCGGCTCGCCGAGCGCTCCGCGGCCGCCGGCTTCGAACTGCGCGAGCGTCTCGCCGTCTACCCCGAGTACGTCCGGCGCGGCGAGCCCTGGCTGGACCCGCGGGTGCTGCCGCACGTGCGCGCCCTCGCCGACCCGGAGACCGGGCTGGCGAACCCGGACGCGGTGGTCCGCGGCCTGCCCTGGCAGGAGCCCGAGGACCTGCCCGTCTCGTACGGGCGGACCGACCTGCACGCCACCATCGACACCGAGGGCCGCACCGGCGACCGCCGGGCCGACTTCGAGGACGTCTACGGCGACTGGGAGGTGCTGCGCGAGCAGGTGCTCGCCGAGGGCGCGCCCGAGCGGCTGGTCGGCGACCTGCGCGAGGCGCTGGCGGTGGCCGCCGACGACCCGACGCGGCTCACCGACGACCAGGCGCTGGCGCTGTTCCACGCGGACGGCCCGGCCCTGGACGCGCTCTGCCGGATCGCCGACGACGTCCGCCGGGACACCGTCGGGGAGGACGTCACCTACTGCGTCACCCGGAACATCAACTTCACCAACGTCTGCTACACCGGCTGCCGCTTCTGCGCGTTCGCCCAGCGCCGCACCGACGCCGACGCCTACACCCTGTCGCTGGAGCAGGTCGCCGACCGGGCCGCGCAGGCCTGGGAGGTGGGCGCCACCGAGGTCTGCATGCAGGGCGGCATCCACCCGGACCTGCCCGGCACCGCCTACTTCGACATCGCCCGCGCGGTGAAGGAGCGGGTGCCCGGCATCCACGTGCACGCCTTCTCGCCGATGGAGGTGGTCAACGGCGCGACCCGCACCGGGCTGTCCATCCGCGACTGGCTCCAGCGGGCCAAGGAGAACGGCCTGGACAGCATCCCGGGCACGGCGGCCGAGATCCTGGACGACGAGGTCCGCTGGGTGCTCACCAAGGGCAAGCTGCCAGCCGCCACCTGGGTCGAAGTGGTCACCACCGCGCACGAACTGGGCATCCGCTCCTCGTCCACCATGATGTACGGGCACGTGGACACCCCGAAGCACTGGCTCGGGCACCTGCGGCTGCTGGCCGAGATCCAGCAGCGTTCCCTGGAGACCAACGGCACGGGCGGCTTCACCGAGTTCGTGACCCTGCCGTTCATCCACACCAACGCGCCGGTCTACCTGGCCGGCATCGCCCGGCCCGGCCCGACCGCCCGGGACAACCGCGCGGTGGTCGCGATGGCCCGGCTGCTGCTGCACCCGCACATCCCCAACATCCAGACCAGCTGGGTCAAGCTGGGCGCGGAGGGCGCCGCCGAGATGCTCCGCTCGGGCGCCAACGACCTGGGCGGCACGCTGATGGAGGAGACCATCTCGCGGATGGCCGGCTCGGCGTACGGGAGTTACAAGTCGGTGCGCGACCTCCAGGCGATCGCCGAGGCGGCGGGCCGCCCGCACCGCCAGCGCACCACCACGTACGGCGAGGTGCCGGCCGAGCGCCGGGCCGCGGCGCTGGCCTCGGACGGGCACCTGCCGGAGCTGCTGCCGGTCCTGGACTGATCCCGCCACCGGCCTCCCGGTTCCGCCGGTTCCGCCGGTCCCGGCCTCCCGGTTCCCCCGGCCCCGCTGCCGCCCGTACGGCGGCCGGGGCCGGGGAACCGGAGCACGAGGGACGCCCTTGATTCGCTCGGGTCTTCGAATACAGTGCCAGGGCGCGCGCCGCGGCCGTGCGTCGCGCAGCCCCCTGCCCCGAGGAAAGGCGCCCCGTCGTGATGCCACTGTGGTCACGCGCCCAGCAGCAGGACTTCCGCAGCCGGGTGCGGGGCTGTCTGCTCGGCGGTGCCATCGGCGACGCGCTCGGCGCCGGCGTCGAGTTCGAGCCGCTGGAGAAGATCCGGGCCCAGCACGGCCCGCAGGGCGTCACCGGCTACGTCCCCGCGTACGGGCGCACCGGCGCCGTCACCGACGACACCCAGCTCACCCTGTTCACCGTCGACGGCCTGATCCGCGCCCACATCCGGCGCGACACCGGCAGCTGGCATCCGCCCACCGACCTGCACCTGGCCTACCTGCGCTGGGCCGCCACCCAGCGCGACTGGGGCCCCGACGAGCGCCGCCCCGACCTCGGCTGGCTCGGCCGCGAGGAGTGGCTGTACGCCCAGCGCGCCCCCGGCCAGGGCTGTCTGTCCGGCCTGACCGGGGCCGACGCCGAGTTCCTCGGCACCGTGGAGCGGCCGAAGAACCCGCACTCCAAGGCCTGCGGCACGGTGGTGCGGGCGGCGCCGTTCGGCCTGCTCACCAGCTGGGAGCCGGGCCTGGTCTTCCAACTCGCGGTGGAGTGCGCGGTGCTCACCCACGGCCACCCCACCGGCTACCTCGCGGCGGGCGCGCTCGCGGTGATCGTCCAGAGCGTGGCCCGCGGCGGCACCCTGGAGGAGGGCGTCCACCTCGCCCTGGCGCTGCTCTCCGAGCGGCAGGCGCACGAGGAGACCACCGCCGCGCTGCGGGCCGCGCTGGACGCGGTCCGGGCCGGCGAGCCGTCCGCGGACCGGGTGGAGGCGCTGGGGGAGGGCTGGGTCGCCGAGGAGGCGCTGGCGATCGGGGTCTACTGCGCGCTGGTCGCGCACGACGTGCGCTCGGGCCTGCTGCTCGCCGTCAACCACTCCGGGGACAGCGACTCCACCGGCGCGGTCTGCGGGAGCCTGCTCGGGGTGCTGCACGGTGACACCGCGCTGCCGTCGGGGCTGGTGGCCGGGCTGGAGGGGCGAGGCGCCATCCTCGAACTCGCCGACGACTTCGTGCTGGAGCTGATGCACGGCACCGAACTGCACGATCCGCGCACCCCGGAGGGGCTGACCTGGTCCGAGCGGTACCCGGTGGTGCGCTGAACGGGGCGGACGGGGCGGACAGGACGGACGGGGCGGACAGGACAGATGGGGCGGGAAGTTCGGGCGGGAACGACGTTTGCCCGTAGCGTCGGCCGCCGGCGAGGGCGACGGCCACTGCTACGGGCAAACGGGCCGAGCTCGGATTCGCACCGGGGGCGCGGGGCCGGGTCGGTGGCCGCCGCCGCAGGGTCAGCGGCGGCCGAACACCCCGGTGGCCGCAGCGCTCGCGAACGCGGTCCAGGCCTCGGCGGAGAAGCGCAGCTGCGGCCCCTGAGGGTCCTTGGAGTCCCGTACCGCCACCGCCCCCGTGGCCGGCGTGGCGATCTCCACACAGGCGCCGTTGCCGCCGCTGTGGCTGCTCTTCCGCCAGCGGGTTCCGTGCTCGGAGGTGGTGCTCATCAGTGGTATCCCTCTTCAATCTCAGCTATCAGTGCCCGGCTCTCCGCCACGCCGAGTGCCGCCGCCCGCAGGTAGTCGTACAGACCGGTATAGCGGCGGACGTCCGCGTCCTTCTCCAGGTAGAGATCGCTCGTCACCCCTTCGAAGTAGACAACCGTGGAATCGGCTGACTCGGGGAACTCCAGCAGGGAGAATGTCCCGGTCATACCGGGGTGGGCCCCGGCCGAGAACGGGATCACCTGGATGGTGATGTTCGGGTGCTGGCTCAGCTCCATCATGTGCTTGAGCTGCTCGGCCATCACCTCGCGGCTGCCGACCTCGCGGCGCAGCACCGCCTCGTCTATGACGGTCCACAGGCTGCCGAGCTGGTTCTCGCCCTGGATGCGGTCCTGGCGCTTCATCCGGACCTGCACCCGGCGCTGCACGGCGAGCGCGTCGGTGTCCGGCTGGGTTCCCTCCACGACGGCCTGCGCGTACTGCTCGGTCTGCAACAGGCCCGGGACGAAGGAGGATTCGTACGCGCGGATCGAGGAGGCCTCGGCCTCCAGCCCGATGTAGACGCTGTACGGGGTCGGCATGTCGTTGAAGTCGTGCCACCAGCCGCGCTGGCGGGACTCCTTGGCCATCTCCATGAGGCTGGCGCGCATCTGCTCGTCGTTCACGAGATAGACGTCGCAGAGGTCGCGCACGTCGCGCTGGCTGATGCTGCGGCGGCCGTTCTCCAGTCGGCTGATCTTCGACTGGGAGACCATCAGCCGGCCCGCCACCTCCTCCGCCGTCATCCCGAGGCCCTCGCGGAGTTTGCGCAGCTCCGAGCCGAGGCGCCGACGGCGCACGGTGGGATTGATGCTCGTCGACACATCGACCTCCGGCCGGACCTCTGGTGATCGTTGGAACGGCAGCCCTCGGAACACTTCGGACATTGGGACCAACCCCCCTGACTTGGAGCAGCATGTCACCTTGGGCCAGGTCGGCGTCAGGGAATCACAGCAGCGCAGTAGAACAGATCGTCGGAAAAGCACTTCTGTGAGACGGCGAGGGCCCTCAAGTGGTAATGCGGCTCAGCGGCTCGAACCGGTACGGGCTAAGGATGTGCTCCCCGGCGGCGCAGGTGCCATTGGCACGTGCGAGGGCAGGACCGCCGGGCTCCCCGGACGGGCCCCAAAGGGCCTTCGGGGACGGCAGAGGGGCGGTCGCCGGGCGACTTCCGTCGCGGGGCGACCGCCCCTCCGTGCTCCTGGTGGTGCGGGTGCTGCTTCGGTGGTGCGTCGGGTCCTTCAGCGCCGTTGCTCAGCGCCGTCGGGCGGCGTGAACGGGGCGGCGCGCGCCGGTGGAGGTGCCGCCGGGCCCGTGGTGCCCGTGGTGCCCGCCGGTCCCGTGGTGCCCGCCGGGCCCATGGTGCCCGCCGTCACGGGCCGTACGGGCCGTGCGGGCTGCACGTGCCGCGCAGGCCGTACGGCGATCGGTGCGGTGTCCCGCGCGCCCGGGCGGTCCCGGTCAGCGGACGCCGACCCGTGAGGCGGCGACCCGCCCCGAGCCCCGGCCCGCCGCGCGGGCGCCGGAACGCCCGGTGCCGGTACCGGTCCCGGAACCCTGGGCAGAACGGTTCTGCTGCGCCGGCAGGCCGTTCTGCACGTCCATCACGGCGTGCGCGACCATCCCGCCCAGCGGGTCGTACCGGATCAGGTCGCGCAGCCGCGACCGCGAGGACCGGCCCTCGTTGCCCGGATACAGGTGCTTGCCCAGGCCCACGGAATGGGCCAGGGCCGCCAGCGCCGCCGTCCGCGGGTCCGGCGGCACGCCGGTGCGGATGGCGGTGTCCAGCCGCTGTTTGATCGCGGCGTTGGTGCAGTCGTCCGACGCCTGATAGCGGGTCGTCGGCAGCACCCCGCACACCTGGCCCGGCACGGCCGTGACCATGCCGCAGCGCTCCAGGTGCGCCAGGTAAGTCTGCCGCAGCCCCAGCCGGGGCCCGCCGATCCAGTGCGCCGCGCGGACCGGACTGCCGCGTCGGCGCAGCAGTTCCAGTGCGTGGTCCAGGGTCGGGTCGCCGGTCGGCCGTGCGAGCACGACAGCGATCCGGTCTCCCTCCGGTACGATCCGTCCGGCCAGGGACAGCTCGACGAGCTGGGCCCCGGCGAGTCCGAGGTCGAGGGTCTGCGGCTGCGCCGTGGTACCCGTGGTCGGGTCCAAAGCGAGCAGCAAGAGTTCCTCGGGAACAGTTCTGCGGCTCTTGCCCATCCAAGCCTCCCCGCGTGGATGAGAGACAGGGTGACGCCTCTCACACGGGCTTGTCGAGTACGCCTCCGAATCGTGACCTTGCGGTGGAGGCGGGGAACCAGGGGCGGCGGGCCCGGCGTCTGACCGGTGAACAGACCGCAGTACGCCCGTGCGACGGCAATAAGCGCCGGTCGGGCGGGGTGTGCGCGGCCGGATCGGCCGGCGGTGGCGGAGACTGTACAGGTACACGGGGCGGGGCGTCGGCTTCCCGAAATCGGGTCTGCCGGTGCCCCGCCGGGCGTTGAGGAGGCTGGGATACGTGGGCGAGTCCCCCGACAGGGTGCTGAGGGACGGCGAGCGGGCGCAGGAGCGCGAACGCGAACGGACCGGGACGGCCGGCGGTGCGGGTCCGGACCCGGACGGTGCTCCGGACGGCAACCCGAACGGCAGCCGGGAGGCCGAGACCGGCCCCGGCGACACGCCGGCGGCGGGGGCCAAGCGCGGCTCGACCGTACAGCTCCGTGTCCGGGATGTGGACAGCAAGACCACGATGCTGCGGCTGCCGGTGGACAGTGCGACCACCGCGCTGCGGCTGCCCGAGGAGCTGACCAGGCCCGCCGGTGACGGAAGTTCCGACGTCGCGGCCGGGGAGGCGGAGGCCGTGACGGCCTCCGACGGCGAGGAGAAGGCGGCCGGACGGCCGACCGGAACCGACCCGCGTCTCGCCATGCGGACGGCCGCGGCGGATGCGGGAGCCGTGGCGGGGAGTGCGGAGAAGGGCACGGAGAAGGGGGCGAGGGAGGCCGGCGAGAAGGCCGCGTCCGAGGGCGACACGCCCGGGGCCGCCGCACCCGCCGAGGTTGCCGTGCCCGCCGCGCCCGAGAGCGACGAGCCGAACGAGGCGGCAGCCGGGTCGGCCAAGCCCGGGGAGCCGGCCAAGCCCGCGCCTGCGCGCGCCTCCGCCGCCGCCGTGGCCCCCGCGGCCGCCGCGTCCGGCACCGTGCCCGAGCCCCCGGCGCCGACCCCGCAGCCCGAGCCGTCCCCCGTCCCGGAGCCGGTGCCCGAGCCGCACCCGGCGCCCAAGCCCCTCCCCGAACCCGAGCCGCAGCCCGGTCCGGAGCCGCTGCCGAAGCCGACTCCCGCCCCCGTGCCCGGCCCCGCCCCGGCCCCCGAGCCACTGCCCACCCCCGACCCGCGGCCGGTGCCGCCCGTCCCGCCGCTGCCGAAGCCCGAGCCGCTGCCCCTCCCGGAGCCGCCGCCCGCGCCGGAGAACACCGCCGAGGCGATGGAGGTCCTGGCGACCCTCAACGCGCGCCCGGTCTCGCCGCTGCGCCGCGCGCTCAAGCGGATCACCATCTGGACGGCCTTCCTCGCCGTGGTGCTCGGTGCGGCGGTGGTGGCCCAGCTGCTGCGTCCGCTGCCGGACGCCAAGGTGCGGATGTCCGCCGCGGGCAGCTTCAGCTTCGCCGGCGACCAGCTCGACCTCGCCTGGCCGGCCAAGGGCCAGTCCGCCGCCGAGGTGGTCGGCGTCGGCAGCCTCGGCAGCTCCGGGCAGGAGACGCCGTCCTCGATCGCCAGCGTCACCAAGGTGATGAACGCCTACCTGATCCTCCAGAAGTTCCCGCTGAAGAAGGGGGAGAGCGGCCCGAAGATCACCGTGGACAAGCAGGCCGCGCAGGAGTCCGGCAACGTCGACGAGTCCCGGGTCACCCTCACCGAGGGCCAGGTGCTCACCGAGTACCAGGCGCTGGAACTGCTGATGCTGCCCTCGGCCAACAACGTGGCCCGGCTGCTCGCCCGCTTCCACTCCGGCTCCGAGGACGCGTTCGTCAAGCTGATGAACGAGACGTCGGCCAAGTTCGGCATGACCAACACCACCTACGCCGACCCGGCGGGCTTCCTCGCGGACACCAAGTCCACCGCCAAGGACCAGCTGAAGCTGGCCGAGCAGGTCATGCAGGACGAGATCTTCCGGCAGATCGTCTCCACCCCGGAGACCAACTTCAACAACGCGAAGATCTCCAACACCAACAACCTGATCAACCCGAAGACCGGGGTCATCGGCGTCAAGACCGGCTCCAGCACCCCGGCCGGCGGCTGCCTGATGTGGGCCGCCTACAAGGAGATCGGCGGTGTGAAGCGGCTGATCATCGGCGTCACCCTGGGCCAGCAGGCCACCTCGCCCAACCCCGGCGACGGCATCCTGCCGACCGTGCTCAAGGTCAGCGGCAAGCAGATCCAGGCCGCGCAGGGCGGCCTGACCGGCCAGACCGTGGTGAAGAAGGGCGACGTCGTCGGCACCGTGGACGACGGCCTCGGCGGCAAGGTCCAGGTCGTCGCGACCAAGGACCTCGTGGTGGCCGGCTTCCCGGGCATCACCGGCACGGTCACCCTGGACGCGGCCAAGCTCGGCCACACCGCGAAGGCCGGCCAGGAGGTCGGCCTGCTGCGGGTGGGCGCGGGCGACGACAAGACGGAGGTCCCGGTGGCCCTTCAGTCCGACCTGAACCCGCCGTCCATCCAGTCCCGGCTGACCCGCACGCTCTGACACCGCGACGACGGAGGGGGAGCCGGTTCGCCCGGCTCCCCCTCCGTCGTGTTTCCGCGTGCTCCGGGTCTCGCTCGTCAGTTGTCGCGTGCTCCGGGTTCGTCCCGTCAGTTGTCGCGGTCGAGCAGCGCGACCGTGAACCCGCCGAGCGGCGTGACCTGGTCGGGCGCGCCGTACTGCGTGCGGAGAGCCTGCGCCTGGTCCTCCGGCATGGTGGTCAGCGGGTCCTCGGTGTCCCCGAGGACCAGCAGCCAGATCCGCGCCGCCTGCCCCAGACAGGCCTCCGGCTGCGGGCACGGCGTCGGCGACAGGTCCTCCGCGTCGTCGGCGCTCTGCGCGACGAACACCGGGTACGGGTGGACGTCCGACGGCAGGTAGTAGCTGACGCCCGGCCACACCATCGCCCAGGCCTGGTTGCCCAGGGGGGCCGCCATCCCGTCCCCGGACCGGTAGCCCGCGGCGATCACCCCGGCCGCCGCCCGGAACGGCTCCTCCGACCCGTTGTGCGAGCCCACGTAGCGCACCGCGGGCTGCTTCGGCAGCGCCGCCACGGCCGGGGCGGCGAGCAGTCCCAGCGCCAGCAGTCCCACCGCCGCCCTGGCCGGTCCCGGAGCGCGGAAACGTTTCGCCCAGGCCGCCGCGACGCCGTACACCGCGCCGACCCCGCCCCCGGCCAGCACCGCCCACGCGG
The DNA here is from genome assembly GCF_040685395.1 of Kitasatospora sp. NPDC088779. Classification (NCBI taxonomy): domain Bacteria; kingdom Bacillati; phylum Actinomycetota; class Actinomycetes; order Kitasatosporales; family Streptomycetaceae; genus Kitasatospora; species Kitasatospora sp. NPDC088779. The sequence continues at coordinate 46,377 of NZ_JBFBHW010000020.1, forward strand.
GCACCGTGAACAGCATGTACCGCTCGATGAAGTACGAGGTGCCGCCCTGCGACACCACCCATACGCCCATCACCGGCAGCTCCGCGAGCAGCAGCGCCTGCCCGGCCTGCACCCGCCGGCCCGGCAGCAGCAGCGCCGGCAGCGCCAGCAGCACGAAGGCGTAGAACACCGTGTGCGAGCCGAACAGGTGCTGGCCGAAGTGCACCAGGCCCCCGAGGTTCGGCGTCTCGATCCAGCCCAGCTGCCGGTCCGACTGCCGGCTGCCGAGCAGCACCACCGGCAGCACCGGCACCGCCGCCACCCCCACCGCCACCGGGTACTGCCACAGCAGCCGCCGCTCCGCCGCCCCGCGCGTGCGCCACAGGTGCAGCAGCACCAGCGCCACCTGCCCGGCCACCGTGCTGAACGAGATCAGGTGCCCGGCGCCGGCCACCGCCATCGCCGCGCAGTACGGCGCCCACCGCCGCCACGTCGGCCGCTCCAGCGCCCGCACCAGGAACCAGGTGGCCGCCGCGATCGCGAAGGTCACCAGCGCGTACGCGCGCGCCTCCTGCGCGTACCGCGACACCTCCGGCGGCACCGCGAACAGCAGCCCCGCGCCGACCGCCGCCACCCGGTTGCCGAACAGCCGCTCGGCGGTCAGCGCCACGAACGCGGCCGCCCCCGCCATCGCCAGCACGGAGGGTATTCGCAGCGCCACCACGGAGTCGCCGAACACCGTCGTCCAGCCGTGCATCAGCAGGTAGTACGCCCCGTTGCTGGCGTCCACGTGCTGGAGCAGCCGGAGCAGGTCGCCCAACGACCGGGTGGCCACCGTCCAGGTCGCCATCTCGTCCCGCCACAGCTCCGGCGTCCCCAGCCGGTACCCGCCCACCGCCAGCATCACCACCGCGGGCCACACCCACACCTGCCCCAGCAGTCGCACCACCGGGTGCCCAGCAGGTCTCATCGGGTCCTTCGTCTCCTTCGCACGGCGCGGCAAGGCGGTCGAACACTTTTCCGGCAGGCTACTTGACCCGCTCTGACCCCTCGTCGGCACCCGCACCCCCACCCGGTCCCGACCCGGCCAGGCGCGGTCCCGACCCGGCCAGGCGCGGTCCCGACCAGGCCCCGGCGCGGACGCCGACCGCTCCTGGCCGGAACGGTCCAGGGCCACTTCCGTCCAGCCGAAGTCCCTTCCACCGCCGCTGAGCGGCGACGAAGCTGGTGATCGCCGCCAGGGAGCACCGCTCAGGGCGGCACCGGAGAGCGCGTCACCGCGGGACGCGGCCACCGGATCCCACCCTCACGTCGCAGCAGGAGAGGACACCGTCATGCTCCGCACCGTCATGACCGAGGCCACCGCGGTCGCCACCCTCGCCGTCGCAGGCCGGGCCGCCGCCGCGGCTGCTTCTTAGCGCCTGTCCGGGGCTGACGGCCCCACCACCTCGCCCCGGCCCCGCCGGGCCCCATCGACCGGCTGCTCCTGCGGGGCGGCCGTCCCGCCGGGCCCGCTCCCGAGGCAGGCCGATCCGAGCGCCGTACCCCGGCCTCGCCGAGCGCCGCACCCCGCAGCGCCCCGCACCAGCGCGTCGAACCAGCGCGTCGAACCGCCGCCAGGCCGGCTGCTCCCGCAGGGCAGCCGACCGGAATCCGCGCGCCGCGTGAGCCGCCCGTCACCGTCGGGCCCCGAGCACCTCGAAGCCGGGCCCAGCCGCCAACCCCGTCCACCACGTCCGGAGGTCCGCCATGTCCGCCAACCGTTCGAAGCTCGCCAACGTCGCCCTCGCCGGGGCCCTCGCGCTCGGCGCGGTCGTCTCCACCGTGTCGCTGACCGCACCGGCGCAGGCCGTCGGCACCTCGTCCGTCAACGGCCCGATCAGCCGCTCCGAGATCATCGCCCGGGCCCAGAACTGGGTCGACCAGGCGGTGCCGTACAGCCAGAGCCTCTGGCACAGCGACAGCAACGGCTCCTACCGGCAGGACTGCTCCGGCCTGGTCTCGATGGCCTGGCACCTCGGCTCCAGCCGGGTCACCTCCACCCTCGACGACATCTCCACCCAGCTCGGCAGCCTCGACGACCTGCAGCCCGGCGACATGATCGACAACATCAGCACGCACGTCGTGCTGTTCGCCGGCTGGACCGACGGCAGCCACAACACCGCCGTGGTCTACGAGGAGCCGCGGCCGGGCCTGACCGCCCGCAAGATCAACTACTCGCGCAGCTCCCTGATCAGCGGCGGCTTCAAGCCCTTCCGCTACGACAAGACCGTCGACAGCACCCCGCTGCCGCCGAAGCAGGGGGCCGTGGGCTGGGGCGCCCAGGTCGTGGTGAACGGTGGCGGCAACGTCTTCCACACCACCCGTTCCTCCAACGGGAGCTGGACCGGCTTCGGGAACGTGGAGAGCGTCGCGGGCGACATCGGCGGCGTCCAGTCCATCGCGGACGCCGGCATCAACGGCGACACCCACCTGCTCGCCGTCGGCGGCGACGGGAACATCTACCACACCATCCGTCGCTCCGGCGGCAGCTGGGACCGCTTCACCGACATCGGCCCGCAGACCAACAGGCTGGGCAACGTCACCAAGGTCTCCGCGGTCTCGATCGGCGGCGACCTGCACGTCGTCGCCGTAGCCGACGGCAAGCTCTTCCACACCGCCCGGCTCGCGAACGGCACCTGGCTGCCGTTCGGCGACATCACCCCGGCGGGCGGCGCCGTGACCAGCGCCTCGGCCGCGAGCGTCAACGGCGAACTCCAGGTCGTGACGGTCTCGGGCGGCACGGTCTACCACGCCATCCGCGCCGTCAGCGGCTCCTGGTCGGCCTGGGGCAACGTCTACGACGCCGCCGGGAACGTCGGCCCCGCCCAGGACGTGGCAGTCGCCGGCACCGGATCCGACGCGCAGATCGTCGTGGTGAACAACAACGGCCAGCAGTTCCACGGCGCCCGCTACGGCAACGGCACGTGGCAGCCGTTCGCCGAGCTCGCCCCCGTGATCGGCTCGTTCACCGCCAACCGGGTCAGCGCCGCCAACATCGACGGCGAGTTCCAGGCCGTCTTCATCACCAACGACGACCGGATCATGCACACCATCCGCGACGGCTCCGGCAGCTGGGACCCGGCGGCCCCGATCCAGCTGAACGGCGTGAGCGGCAACCACTACGCCGTCTCCATCGGCGGCACCTACAACTGACCGTCCCCGCCCGCCGGTTCCACCCGCCGGCCCACCGCCGCCCCGCCGCGGTGGGCCGGCCCCCTCGCCGCCGCTCTCCTGCCGTCTCGCCGCTCGCCCCCGGCTCCGACCCGCGCGAGCCGTACCGCCCCTCCGAGAAGAGGTCACGATGTCCCGCGCCTCCCGCCGACCCCGCGCAGCCCTCCTCACGTTCACAGCCCTCGCCGCCCTGAGCCTGTCCACGGTGGCCGCCGGCTCGGCCCAGGCGGCCTCGGTGGCCACCTGGGACCGGGTGGCGCAGTGCGAGAGCAGCGGCGACTGGAGCTACTACAAGGCCGGCTGGCCGTACTACGGGGGCCTGCAGATCACGAAGAGCACCTGGGAGGCGTACGGCGGCACCCAGTACGCGCCGATGCCCCACCAGGCCACCAAGCAGCAGCAGATCCTGACGGCGGAGCGGATCCTTGCCGGCCAGGGCGCCGGGGCCTGGGCGGCGAAGTGCAACGGCGGTCTGAGCACCGACCACGCCAACCCGTACCCGTCGCCGACCGCGCCGGTGAGCAAGGCCGGCGACCTCTTCCACGCCACGCGCCTGGTGGACGGCAACTGGACGTCCTTCAGCCCGCTGGACGGCTACGCCGGCTCGGCCTTCTTCAACGGCTCGCAGGACGCCATCGCGGCGACCCCGGACGGCTCGACCCAGACGCTGGCCACCGGTGCCGACGGCAACCTGTACCACACGGCGCGCTACCCGAACGGATCCTGGACGGGCTGGGCGCCGCTGGACGGCTACGCCGGGTCGGCGCGGTTCGCGGCCCGGGCCGAGGCGATCGCCGGAATGCCGAACGGCGACACCCAGGTGATGGCGATCGGCAAGGACGGGAAGATCTACCACAACGCCCGCTACGCCTCGGGCGCCTGGCAGGGCTGGCTGCCGATCGGAGACTGGGGCGCGCAGAAGATCGCGGCCGCAGGACTGCCGGACGGCAGCATGCAGGTGCTGATCACCGGCAACGACGGCAACGTCTACCACAACGTCCGTTCCGCGAACGGCGCCTGGCAGGGCTGGAACGCCGTCGCGGGCGTCGGCGCCGCGACCTTCCAGGCGAAGGACGTCGCGATCGCCGGAATGCCGAACGGTGACACCCAACTGCTGGCGACCGGCAGCGACGGGAAGATCTACCACAGCGCCCGCTACGCGAGCGGCTCCTGGCAGGACTGGAACGTGGTCGACGGATACGTCGGCGCGGCGAGCTTCCAGTCCGGGAGCTTCGCGATCACCGGCATGCCGAACGGCGACGCCCAGCTGATCGCCGTGGGCAACGACGGCGTCGTCTACCACAACGCCCGCTACACCTCGGGTAGTTGGCAGGGATGGTGGAGCACCTCCTTCGGCGGGCAGAAGGTCGCCGTCGCCGGCCTGCCGGACGGCAGCGCCCAGATGGTCGTTTCCCGCAGCTGAGTACCGCCCCCGGCCCGGCGGGCAGCCGTCACCGCCCGCCCCGACGCCCCGTCGGAGCCCGGAGGGCGGCACGTCCGGCCCCGTTCTCGGCAAGATCGCGAAGCCGCCGCCCGGGCGCCGCCCGACCCGCTACACTGAGCCGGTAGCGGCTTGCCCTCGGGCCGGCCGCCCCCGGATCCGCTTACGGGATGCAGTCGCTCCCCGGCGGATCCTCGCCTCAGTAGCTCAGGGGATAGAGCACGGCTCTCCTAAAGCCGGTGTCGCAGGTTCGAATCCTGCCTGGGGCACCAGAGACGCGTGTGTCGCCGTAGGCCCCCCGCCCACCAGGGCGGGGGGCCTACGGCGTTTCCGGGGCCGGGCCGGGTCGGGGGCGGCGTACCTCTCGGGGAGGAGGGGGCGCGGTCGGCCGTCCGTCCTCGGAGTGATCATCGAGGAGACCTCGTGCTGACGGGCCGGGGCGGGTGCGGACCCTAGGCTCGGTGAGGCCCCTGCCAGTGCGTCGTGCCTGGTCAGGGCGGACGAGCCGGGGAGCGATGACGACGTACCGATACACCGTGGCCGAGCTGCGCGGGCAACTGCGGCAGCTGCTCCTGAGCGGGGCCGCGATCGCGCTGGGGGTGGCCTTCCTGATCGCCTCGGTCAGCGGCAGCGGGGCGCTGGTGGACTCCTTCAGCCAGACCGCAGCCGCCGAGGTCGGGCCCGGCGACGTGCAGGTGACCAGGACCGCCGCCGGCGGTGGGCTGGACGCCGCCGCCGAGCGGGCCCGGCGGACGGCCGGGGTGGCCGGGGTGGCGCCGCGACTGGTCGGCAAGGGATCGGTGCTGACGGCCGACGGGCGCCCGCTCGACCAGACCGCCGCGGTCAGCGCGGTCGCCGACGACCCGGCGCTGCGCTGGCAGTTGCTCACCGGCGGCCACTGGCCGGCCGGGCCCGGCGAGGTGCTGCTCGACGCCGACACCGCGCACCGGCTCGACGCCGCCCCCGGGGCCGAGGTGCGGCTGGCCCGGGCCGACGGCTCCGCCGCCACCGCCCGGCTGGCGGGCGTCCTGGACGGCCGGGGCGCGCCCAGCCTCGCCGGGCGCCCGATCGTCGGCGTCCCGGCCGGTGCGGTCGCCCAGTACGCGACCGGCGTCACCACCGCCCAGCTGGACGTCCGGGTCCGGCCGGACGCCTCGCGGGCCCGGACCGTCGAGGCGCTGCGCGCCGTCCTCGGCGACGGCGTCGAGGTGCGCACCCGAGACGCCTCCGTCACCGAGGCGACCCGGCAGAGCCGGACCCTCTACGGGGTGGTGCTGATCGCCGCGCTCTCCTTCGTGCTGATCGCGCTCGCGGTGGCGCGGATGGTGGTCGGCAACACCTTCACAGTGGTGCTGGCCCAGCGGACCCGCCAACTCGCCCTGCTGCGCTGCGTGGGCGCCGACCGGCGGCAGCTGCGCCGGCTGATCCGCCGCCAGGGGCTGCTGCTCGGGACGGGAGCCTCGGCGGCGGGCGTGCTGCTGGGGGTCGGCCTGTGCGCGGCGGGGACGGTGGTCGTCGGCACGCTCGACCTCGGCCCGGTGCACCTCTCGCTGGCGCCGGCCCCGCTGACCTGCGCGCTGGCCGGGCTGTTCGGCGTGCTGCTCACCCTGCTGGCCGTCCGCGGCCCGGCGAAGGCCGCGGCGGCGGTGCCGCCGGTGGCCGCGCTCGGCGGCACGCACGGGCCGGTCGGCGGGGCGGCCAAGGCCCGGGCGGCGGTGTGGACGGCGGTGCTGCTGTGCGCGGGGACGGCGCTGCTGGTGGCCGGCGCGGTGGCCCCGCCGCCGCTGTCGCTGCTCGCGGTCACCGTCGGCGCGATCGTCAGCTTCTTCGGCGTGCTGCGGCTCGCCGACCGGCTGCTGCCCGCCGTCGTCGGCGTGCTGGGCGGCCCGGCCCGGCGGCTCGGTGGGACGGCCGGGCGGCTCGCCACCCAGCAGCTGCGGCTCAACCCGGGCCGCACCGGGGCGACCGGCTCGGCGCTGCTGCTCGGCGTGACCGTGATGGTCGGCGCGGTCACCGCGCTGGAGATCACCTCCAACTCCCTGGTGCCGGCGGTGTCCGCGCGCCAACCCGGGGTCTTCTCGGCGGTCGTCACCGGGGGCGGCGCGCTGCCCGCCGGGGCGGTCACCGCGCTCGGTGCGCAGCGCGGGCTCGCCGTCACGCCGGTCCGCTCGGCCACCGTCGAACTCGACGGCCGGCCCACCCTGGTCGCGGCCGCCGACCTGGCCCGGCTCAACCCCTCGGCGGACGGCGTCGACCAGGCCGGGGCGCTCGCCGACGGCGCCGCGCTGAGCGGTCTCGGCGGCGGCGGGGTGCGCCGGGTCGGGGGTCCGGCGGGCGGGCCCGGCACCGACCTGCGGGTCGAACCCGGACGCAGCAGCCTGCCGTTCACCCTGCAGACCGGTGCGACGCTGCTGGTGACCCCCGCGACCCTGGACCGGCTCGCCCCCGGCGCGGCCGTCACCACGGTCTGGATCAGCCCGGGCGCGGGCGAGGACCGGTCGACCGCCCGCCGGGCGCTGGACCGGGCGCTCGCCGACCACCCGGAGGTGGCCGTCACCGACACCGGCGCGCAGGTGGAGACGCTGCGGCTGCTGCTGGACCGGATGACGACCGTCAGCATGGCCCTGCTGTCCTTCTCGGTCGCCATCGCCGGGCTCGGCGTCGCGGCCACCCTGATGCTCAGCGTCAGCGAACGCGCCCGCGAGATCGGCATGCTGCGCGCCATCGGGATGTCCCGGCGGCAGCTGCGCCGGATGCTCACCCTGGAGGCGGTGCTGCTGTCGCTGGCCGGGGCGTTGGTCGGCACCGGACTGGGCGTCGGCTACGGCTGGGCGGCCGCGCGTTCGCTCACCTCCACGGTGGGGACGGTCGGCGGCCCGCCGGTGGTGCTGGTGCTGGCCGCGCTCGGGCTGACCGTCCTGACCGGGCTCGCCGCCGCCGTCCTGCCAGCCCGTCGGGTCGGCCGGATGACCGTGGTGGACGCGATGCGGACCGCCTGACCGGCCAGCGCACCCGGCTCGGAGCGGCCGGGCCACCCCGCCTGCCCGGAGCGGCCGGGCACGGAGGTCGACCGGCTCAGGCCAGGGTGAAGAGGGCGCGCGGGGCGGCCGGGCGGGCGCCGGCGACGGCCAGGTCGGCGAGCATGGTCTCGGTCTCCCGGGCGGCGCGCAGGACGGCCGGGTCGAGGTCGACGACCACCAGTTCGCGCCGGTCCTCGCCGGCCTCGGCGAGCAGCCGGCCGTCCGGGGCCCACACCGCGCTGCCGCCGCAGGTGTGCCAACCGCCGGTGTGGCCGATGTGGTTGGCGAGCACCGTGTAGAGGGTGTTGTCGAGCGCGCGGGCGGGGAACCAGGTGCGGGACTCGTGGTGGCCGTGGCCGACGCTGAACAGCGCGCCGACCAGGTAGGCGTGGCAGCCGTCGAGTGCGGCGGCGCGGGGGTGCTCGGGGAAGCCCGAGTCGTAGCAGACGCCGAGGCCGAGCCGCCAGCCGTCCAGCTCCAGGGTGCAACCAGCCGCCCCGGGGCGGTAGTAGTCGCGTTCGGTCTTGAACAGGTGCTGCTTGTCGTAGCGGGTGACGAGGCCGCCGTCCGGGCCGAGGACGAAGGCGGAGACCCGCAGCTCGTCGCCCACCTGCGCGGCGGCGCCGACGATCGCGGCGGTGCCGGTCTCGCGGCAGGCCTCGGCGATCGGCGCGAGGCGCGGATCGCCGGGCTGGACGGCGTACTTGAGCGGGTCGGTGCGGATCAGCTCGGGCTCGTAGCCGGAGAGGAACTTCTCGGCGAACAGCACCAGGCGGGCGCCGGCCGCGGCGGCCTCGCGGATCAACTCGGCGGCCTGGGTGGCGTTGGCGGGTATGTCACCGGCCACGGCCTGGGCCTGGACGGTGGCGATCCGCAGCGGGCGCTCGGGGTGACGGACGGCGGCGGTGGGGACCGGGTCGGGGGACATGGCCGTCACGCTAGCGGACGGCTTCGGGCAGCCCCGGACGGCTTCGGACGGCCGCGCGTGGATGCCGACGGCCTCAGTGGACGGCCCCGTCCGGGTGGTCGGTGGCGGCGTCGCCCAGCGGGTCGGTGCCGCGCGGCGACCGGACCGACGGCACGGTGATCCGCTGGACCCTCGGCCGGGTACGCCAGTTGACCCGCCGTACGTCGCGGGCGAGCGCGCCCGGTCGCCAGAGTTCGACGACGGCCGTCACGGCGCCCAGCACGAATCCGGCGGCCAGCCAGCCGGCGACCACGTCGCTCGGCCAGTGGACCCCGAGGGCGATCCTGGTCCAGCCGATGGTCAGCACCGTCGCCGCCGCCACCGTGCAGGCGGCGATCCGCCCGCGTCGGCGGACCCGGTACCAGACCAGGCCGACCAGCACCGCGCAGGTGATCGCCGAGGCCATGGCGTGCCCGGAGGGGAAGGCCGGGCCGCCGGCGTGCGAGACCGGGTCGGCGAAGGAGGGCCGTTGGCGGTCGACGGCCAGCTTCAGCGCCCACTGGCCGCCCCAGCCGACCAGGGTCTGGGCGGCCACCCAGCCGGCCAGGACCCGGGCGCCGATCAGCCACAGCCAGACGGCCGCGATGCCGAGCAGGGTGCGCATCGTGACCGTGCCGCCGATGTCGGAGAGCGTCTGCACCGAGGCGGTCCAGATCCGGTGCCGCCGGGCGAAGGTGTGCAGTTCGCCGATCCAGCTCTGGTCGAGCTGTTCCAGCGGATGCCAGTGCCGGGTCACCAGGGCGGCCAGGAGGCCGAACAGCGCGGCACAGACCACCGCGAGCGCCGAATCCCGCAAGAGGCGGCGGTGACGCGCAGTGACGGCGGTCGAGCTGTTGGTCAGGTGCATGGCTGACACCTTCCCAGTGTCCCGGGGCGATCAGGACCACGGGTGATAGCGATTCGGCATCGTTTGTGGGGAGAACCTGCGTGCGCCGGGGAGCGGGCGCCGGTGGAAGGCGGGGGCGCGCGGGAACGCGCGTGCCCGTTCGGGGGTTTCACCCTGTATGGCGGCCGGTGGGGCGGCGGGCGCGTGTGCGGGGCGTGACGGAAGCGTTCGGAAGCGGTAGTGGAAACGACACCGAAGGTGTTCGTCCGGTCACCGGGTGTCCATGGCCGGGGTGAAAACCAGCAGGGTACTGCATCGCGGGGAAGAATCTGAGTGACTTGGGAATGTTGTCCGGATTCTGTTCGTTGGATCGTTACGTGTGAGCCCCGGCGGGGCCCGCACTTCTTGCCCTCTCGGGGGGCAGGCAGGCAGACCTCGGCAATTCCAGCAAAGGGAGCAAGCATGGCCACCCGTGCCGTCGTTCGCGACAGGGCCGACCGGACTCGCGCGGCCCGCCCGACCAACCTTGAGGCCGACCGCGACCTGGTCGGTATGTACCTCGACGAGATCGCCAGGACACCCCTGCTCGATGCCGCCGAGGAGGTCGAGCTCTCACTGCGGATCGAGGCCGGCGTGTACGCCCAGCACCTGCTGGAGGAGGGCGTGTTCCCCGAGGGCGTGAAGCGCGAGGAACTGGAGGCGATAGCCGAGGACGCCGAGCGCGCCAAGGACGTCTTCATCCGCTCCAACCTCCGGCTCGTGGTGGCGGTCGCCCGCCGGTACCCGCGCAGTGGCCTTCCGCTGCTGGACCTCATCCAGGAGGGCAACGCCGGCCTGGTGCGCGCCGTCGAGAAGTTCGACTACGCCAAGGGCTTCAAGTTCTCCACCTACGCCACCTGGTGGATCCGGCAGGCGATCACCCGGTCGATCGCCGACCAGTCCCGCACCATCCGGCTGCCCGTGCACCTGGTCGAGGAGCTGGGGCGGATCCGGCGGGTGCAGCGGGAGAAGTCGAAGGAGCTGGGCCGCGAGGCCGAGCCGGCCGAGATCGCGGCCGAGCTGGACACCACCGAGGCCCGGATCAAGGACGTGCTGGACTGGGCCCGCGACCCGGTCAGCCTCAACATGGCGGTCGACGACGAGGGCGAGACCCAGTTCGGCGACCTGGTCGAGGACACCGGGGCGACGTCCCCCGAGGACGCCGTGATGGTGATGCTCCGCCGCGAGGAGCTGGACGGCCTGATCGGGCGGCTGGACGACCGCACGGCCTCGATCATCCGCTCCCGCTACGGGATGGAGGACGGCCGCGAGCGCACCCTCACCGAGGTGGGCAAGCAGCACGGCCTCACCCGCGAGCGGATCCGCCAGATCGAGAAGCACGCGCTGGCCGAGCTGAAGAAGATCGCCGACCACGCGGGCTTCGAGGCCGCCTGAGAACCCGAGCCAACTGCCTGCGGCTCCACCCGGCCCCGGGCCCTGGTGCGGAGCGCTCCGCACCAGGGCCCGGGGTGTGTCGCGGGGCTCTTAGGCTGGAGGGACGGGACGATCCGGACGGCAGTCGACGGGAAGCGGAAGTGAGCAGGGTGAGCGAGCAGGGGCAGGCGCGGGAGCAGGGACAGGGGCAGGGGCAGGGGGAGCAGCAGGGGCGGGAGGAGCGGCCGGCGGCGCCGAAGGCCCGGCTGGTCTTCCGGGACCCGCTGGACCAGCAGTCCCGGGACGACACCGACACCGGTTGGGGTGAGCGCCCCGGGGCGGGGGAGAGCGGTGGGCGGGGGCTGGACTGGTACCTGAGCCAGCGCCCGCCGCACCACGGGGACTGAGGAGCGGTGCTCAGCGCTGCGGGGCGATCAGCGCGTCGCGGATCTCGGTGAGCAGTTGGACCTCCTTGGCCTCGGCCTCCGCCGCCGTCTCGGCGGTGCTCTTCCGCCTGGCGGCCAGCCTGTTCATGGGCACGATCAGGACGAAGTAGACGACGGCCGCCGTGATCAGGAACTGCAGCAGGGCGCTGAGCACCGATCCCCACAGGATGAGGATCCCGGACGTGACCTCGCCGGTGGCGTTCAGCTCGCAGGGGCCCTTGAGGCAGGAACTGTAGGACGCCAGGTCCTTCGTTCCGAAGACGCCGACGATCGGATTGATGACGCCCTTGACGAAGGCGTTGACGATGTTGGTGAAGGCCGCGCCGATGACGACGGCGACGGCGAATTCGACGACGTTTCCACGCAGCAGGAATTGCTTGAAGCCTTTCATGCCGCCGTGAACGACGAAGTCGTTGCCCGGTCACGGGTGATCTTCCGTTGGGCCGGATTGACAACCCGTCCGGCCCACCGGGCCGCCCGGCGGCGCCGGCAGCCCGGCCCGCGCGGGCCCGACCGCGAGCGCCGCGGCCACCGCGAGCAGCACCAGCGCGGGCACCCCGGCCCGGTGCCGTACGGCGTGCCGCCAGCGGTGCCACCCGCCGGCCCCGCGCCGGATCGGCGGGAAGCGCGGCACCTCCCGCCGGGGCGGTACGGCGGGTGCGGGCAGCGGTACGGAGAGGCTCATGGTCGTCATGGTCACCACCGAGGTCGTGGGGGCCGCTCCTGTGCGGGCCGGTCGTTCTCCGGCGACCCCTACGATGTGCGCCGCGCGCCGCCCCGGAAAGCCCTTATCCGCAGCCTGTGGACAACTCGGGCCCTGTGGACGAATTCGTACACCCGCACGAGTGCATCCGGCCCGCCCGGGATGACGAACCGGGGCGACGAGTGGTGACGGCGAACCGGGACGACGAAGGCCCGCCGCCCCGCGAAGAACGCGGGGTGGCGGGCCTTGTCGATGCGCTGGGCGTCCGGCGCCGAGGTCAGCTCGCGGCCGGAGCCGGGCTGGAGGAGCTGGAAGAGCTCGAAGAACCGGAGGACGAGGACGTCGAGGACGACGCCGGGGTCGAGCCGGACGACGACGCCGAGGAGCTACCGGAGGAGCCTGCGCCCACCGTGCTGCTGGAGGACGAACGGCTGTCGGTGCGGTAGAAGCCCGAGCCCTTGAACACGACGCCCACGGCCGAGAAGACCTTGCGGAGCCGTCCCTGGCAGTCGGGGCACGTGGTCAGCGCCTCGTCGGTGAACTTCTGCACCGCCTCCAGGCCGTTGCCGCACTCGGTGCACTGGTACTGGTACGTGGGCACTTGTCTTCCTCCTGGCACTCTCGCCTGATGAGTGCTAACGATGGTCAATGATGCGGCATTCCGCTGGATCAGTCCAGCGACTCCGATGTGAGATGAGCCGTGGCCGAGCCGCGCACGCTCTTCCACCGCGGCTCCGCGCCGCCCCCACCGCGCGCCGCCCACGGCTTCGCGCGGTGCGCCACCGCGTGCCCGCTCAGCCCTTGGCCGCGCCCACCAGCTGCGGCGCGGCGCCGCGCTCCGGTGCGGCCGCGACCACCTGGCCCGGCGCGGTCAGCAGGTGCCGCAGCGACACCAGCGCGATCAGGCCCAGGCCGGCGCCGGCCACCGGCACCAGGAACCCGCTGGACGGCCCGTGGCCGTCGATCAGCTGCCCGGCGATCATCTGGCCGACCGCCAGGCCGAGGCCGATGGCGCCGGTCAGCCAGGTGAACGCCTCGGTCTTGGCGCCGTCCGCGACGAGCGTCTCGACCAGGGTGTAGCCGCTGATCAGGGTCGGCGCGATGGCCAGGCCGCAGACCAGTCCGGCGACGGCGAGCGCGATCAGGTTGGGCATCGCCCACAGCGTCGAGCAGCCCAGCACGAGCAGGGCGTAGCTCATGATCATCCGCTGCTGCACGGCCCGCCGCCAGGCGATCACGCCGTACAGCACGCCGGCCACCATCGAGCCGCCGGCGAAGATCCCGTACACGGTGCCGGCGGCGGCGTGCTGCCCGACCGAGTCGGCGAAGGCGTTCACCGAGACCTGCATGCCGCCGAACACGGCGCCCACCCCGAGGAAGGCCCCGGCCAGCAGCCGGACGCCGGGGGAGGCGAGCGCGGAGGCGCGCCGCACGCCGGGCTGGGGCACCGCCCGGGCGGGCGCGGTGCGCCGCTGGGCGGCGAAGGCCAGGCCGCCGACGAGGGTCAGCGTGGCCTCGGCGATCAGCCCGGCCGAGGGGCTGACCGTGGTGGCGACGGCGGTGGCCAGGATCGGGCCGATCACGAAGGTGAACTCGTCCGTCACGGACTCGAAGGCGAACGCGGTGCCCACCTTGGCCGCGGACGAGGCGGACGCGCCGTCCGCGGTGAACTCGGCGATCCAGCGGGACCGGACCATGGCGCCGATCTGCGGAACGCTCGCGCCGGCCGGGACGGCGGCCAGGAACAGGCTCCAGGCCGGTGCGTGGCCGAGCGACAGCGCGATCAGCGCGCCGACCGAGGCCGCGTGCACCACGACGGTCGGGACGAGGACGGCGGTCTGGCCGTACCGGTCGGCGAGCCGGCCGGTCTGCGGGCCGATCAGGGCCTGGGCGACGGCGGCGACGGCCGCGACGGTGCTCGCGGTGCCGTACGAGCCGTGGGTGTCCTTGACGAGCAGCAGGATGCCCATGCTGAGCATCGCGTACGGCAGCCGCGCGAGGAACGCCGGTGCCAGGAACGTCCAGGCGCCGGGCGTGCGCAGCAGCGCGCCGTACCCGACCCGCACGGGGGCGGGGGCGCCGGCGGCATCGGCGGTGCCGTCGGCAGGGGTGGCGTTGGCGGTGTCACGCGGGGTCGCGGTGTCCGCGGGGTCGTCGACCGTTCGGCGGGCCGTCACGGTCGGTCCTTCCTGCTGCCTGGTAGCGCGGCAGGGCATGGGGTGGCCCCGACGGCGCCGAGAGTCGTCCTCTCGCGCGTCGACCGGGGTAGATACCGGGCCGGCCCGGCGTGGTGGCCGAGGTCCGGACCGCGGCCGCCGAACGGTCGCGCCAACTCTGCTTCAGGCAGATGCTGGGTGTGATCTGACCATCATACATATACGCGCGTAGATGTCGCGCGAATCCCCAGACTACAAGGCCCGTCCAAAATTGTCCTGCCCATCGAAGGTGAACAGCTGGTGAGGCCTTCCGGTCTTCCGGCCTTGCGGTCGCCACCCGCCGCCCACCTTCCCGGCTCAGCGCCCGACGGCGGGTCTCACCGCCCGTTCAGCCACCCCGCGAGCTTGCCGCCCTTGTCCACGGCCCGCAGCCGCCGTTCGGCCGCCTCGCCGACCTCGTCGGTGGTGACCACCAGCAGCTCGTCCCCGCCGCGCAGCACCGTCGCCTTGTCCGGCACGAAGGAGCTGCCCTCCCGCACCACCAGGGTGACGGCGGCCCCCTTGGGCAGCCGCAGCTCGCTGACCTCCACGCCGGACATCCGGGAGCCGGGGGAGAGCGCGACCGACAGCAGGTGCCCGTGCAGCTTCTCCAGCGGGGCGGACTCGATGTCCAGGTCCTGGCCCATCGAGCCCTCGCCGATCCGCAGCTGCTTGGCCACCCAGGGCAGGGTCGGGCCCTGGAGCAGGGTGAAGACGACGACCAGGATGAAGACGATGTTGAAGACGTCCTGGGCCTTCGGCGCGCCCGACACCAGCGGGATGGTCGCCAGCACGATGGGCACCGCCCCGCGCAGCCCGGCCCAGCTGAGCAGCGCCTGCTCCCGGCCCGGAACCTTGAACGGTGTCAGCGTCAGCACCACGGACAGCGGCCGGGCCAGGAAGACCAGCACGCCGCCGATCACCAGCGCGGGGACCACCGCGGAGCCCATGGTCTCGGGCGTGCAGAGCAGGCCGAGCAGCACGAACATGCCGATCTGCCCGATCCAGGCCAGGCCGTCGGCGAAGCCCCGGACGGCCGGGCCGTGCGGCAGCTTGGCGTTGCCGAGGATCACCGCGCAGATGTAGACGGCGAGGAAGCCGGAGCCGTGCAGCAGTGCGCCGCCCGCGTAGGCGAGCACGGTCAGCGCCATCACCGCGATCGGGTACAGGCCGGAGGAGGGCAGCGCGACGTGCTTGATCCCGTACGCGCCGAGCTTGCCGACCGCGAAGCCGACCGCCGCGCCGATCGCCAGCTCGGCGATGATCGTGCCGACCAGGACGTACCAGGAGTCCAGCTCGCCGGTGGTGGCGAAGGCGACGACCAGGATGACCACGGGCGCGTCGTTGAAGCCGGACTCGGCCTCCAGCAGGCCGGTGAGCCGGTGCGGCAGCGGGACCATGCGCAGGACGGAGAAGACGGCGGCGGCGTCGGTGGAGGAGACGATCGCGCCGAGCAGCATCGAGGTCCGCCAGTCCAGGCCGACCAGCCAGTGCGCGCCGGCCGCGGTGACGAACACGCTGACCCCGACGCCGACGGTGGCGAGCACGGTGGCGGCCGGCATCACGGGTCTGACCTCGCGCCAGCTGGTCTTGAGGCCGCCCTCGGCGAGGATCACCACGAGCGCCGCGTAGCCGAGCACCTGGGTCAGCTCGGCGTTGTTGAAGGAGACGCCGATGCCGTTCTGGCCCAGGGCGACGCCGATCCCGAGGTAGATCAGCAGGCTCGGTAGCCCTGAGCGGGTGGATATCCGCACGGCGACCACCGCGACCAGCAGGATCACGGAGAACTCGAGGAGGAGCTGGTTCAGGTGGTCGATGTTCACGCAGTGGCACCTCGTGCAGGCAGGGGCGGGCGGGGTGTCTGGTGGTGCTGGAGGGCGCGACCCGTTAAGAAGGCGTCAATGCTCCTGTTGCGGATCGTTACTCAGTCTAACATTTTGCCATATCTTTAGTTTCTTTTCCTCCTCGGGCCCCCAACCGCCGCTTCCGGGCCTCCTCGTTGACCTCCTCCGATCCCACGGTGAGCGTCCCCCGTGCACGCCGCTCGGCCGACTCGGCCTAATGTGGTGCCCTGTCACGGCCCCCGGCCCTGGACACGCCCGCCCGCCCCGAAGTCAGGACCGCAAGGACCCAGATGCCCCGCTCGAAGAAGTTCCGGCGCGCCCGTCTGATCGTGATCGTGCTGGTCGTGCTGCTGGTGGCCGGCGTCGGCTACGGCGGCTACCGCGGGGTCACCGCGGTCCGCGCGTCCTTCCCGGAGGTCGACGGCACCGTCAAGGTGGCGGGCATGAGCGCGCCGGTCGACGTCAAGCGGGACGCCAACGGCATCCCGCAGCTCTACGCCGACACCAACGAGGACCTCTTCCGCGCCCAGGGCTACGTCCAGGCGCAGGACCGCTTCTGGGAGATGGACGTCCGGCGGCACATCACCGCCGGCCGGCTGTCCGAGATGTTCGGCGACGGCCAGGTCGACACCGACGCCTTCATCCGGACCATGGGCTGGCGGCAGGTGGCGCAGAAGGAGTTCGACACCAAGCTGTCGGCCGACACCAAGAAGAACCTCCAGGCCTACGCGGACGGCGTGAACGCCTGGCTCGCCGAGCACCCCGGCGGCGAGAAGGCCTCTCTGGAGTACGCCCTGCTCGGCGCCGTCAACGGCGACTACCAGCCCGAGCAGTGGAGCCCGGTCGACTCAGTGGCCTGGCTCAAGGCGATGGCCTGGAACCTCTCCGGGAACCTCCAGGAGGAGATCGACCGCTCGCTGCTGGCCCAGGACTTCGGTCCGGACAAGATCGCCGAGCTGTACCCCGACTACCCGTACACCCGCAACGGCACGATCGTGAAGACCGGCACGGTGGCCGGCGACAACTACCGCCCCGCCGACGGCTCGCCCCCGTCCGGCGGCGGCACCGCCACCACCCAGGGCGCGGCCACCACCAAGGCGCTGCTCCAGGGCCTCACCGACCGGATCGACGGCATGCCGCAGCTGCTCGGCCGCCCCGGCCAGGGCATCGGCTCCAACTCCTGGGTCGTCGCCGGCACCCACACCACCACCGGCAAGCCGCTGCTGGCCAACGACCCGCACCTCGGCCCCGGCCTGCCCTCGGTCTGGTACCAGATGGGCCTGCACTGCCGCACCAGCTCGCCGGCCTGCCAGTACGACGTCTCCGGCTTCAGCTTCGCCGGCATGCCCGGCGTGATCATCGGCCACAACAAGGACGTCGCCTGGGGCTTCACCAACCTCGGCGCCGACGTGACCGACCTCTACCTGGAGAAGGTCACCGGCCCGGACACCTACCAGGTCGACGGCAAGGACGTGAAGTTCGACCTCCGCAAGGAGACCATCAAGGTCGCCGGCGGCGACGACCGCACGATCACCGTCCGCACCACCCAGACCGGCGCCCCGCTCATCTCCGACCAGAGCACCGAGCAGCAGAACGTCGGCAAGTACGCCCCCAACGGCAGCGCCGCCCCCGACCGCGGCACCGGCGGCTACGGCGTCGCCCTGCAGTGGACGGCGCTGAACCCCGGCAAGACCATGGACGCGGTGTTCGAGCTGGACCGGGCCCGCAACTGGGACGAGTTCCGGGCCGCCGCCAAGGACTTCGCCGTCCCCGCGCAGAACCTGGTCTACGCCGACGCCAAGCACATCGGCTACCAGGCCCCCGGCGACATCCCGGTCCGCGGCAAGGGCGACGGCACCTACCCGGCCCCGGGCTGGGACTCCACGTACCAGTGGAAGGGCTCGATCCCCTTCACCGCCCTGCCGTACAGCCTGGACCCGTCCGCGGGCTACATCGTCACCGCGAACCAGGCCGTGGTGGACCCGAGCTACAAGTACTCGCTCACCAAGGACTGGGAGTACGGCACCCGGGCCAAGGAGATCACCGACCAGATCGAGGGCCTACTCAAGAACAACGGCAAGATCTCGCCGGACGACATGCAGACCATGCAGCTGGACAACACCAGCATCATGGCCAAGACGCTCGTCCCGCTGCTGCTCAAGCAGCAGATCGACGACCCGTACGTGCGCGAGGCCCAGGACCTGCTGAAGGACTGGAACTACCACCAGGACGCCGACTCGGCCGCCGCCGCCTACTACAACGGCGTCTGGCGCCAGCTGCTCAGCCTCGCCTTCGGCCAGAAGTTCCCGGCCGACCTGCGGGCCAAGGGCAACTGCCTGCTGGTCCGCCAGCAGGACGACCCGACCAGGCCGGACAGCTCCAGCAAGATCGTCACCGAGTGCGGCACCCGCGACCCGGGCAAGGCCCAGCCGGACGGCGGCGACCGCTGGACCGAGGTGGTCCGGCAGCAGCTGGACAAGCCGGACAGCTCCTGGTGGACGTACATCGACTCCCAGCACAAGGAGCAGAAGGGCCTGGACAACCTGCTCAAGGAGGCGATGAAGGACGCCCGGCAGGACCTCACCTCGCTGCTCAGCAAGGACATCTCCACCTGGAGCTGGGGCCGCCTGCACAAGCTGACCCTGCGCGAGCAGACCCTCGGCACCGACGACTCCTCGATCGCCTCCGGCGCGGTCCACCGGCTGCTCAACCGCGGCCCGTACCGGCTCTCCGGCGGCTCGGCGGCCGTCGACGCGGCCGGCTGGAACGCGGCGGCCGGCTACCAGGTGGACTGGATCCCGTCGATGCGGATGGTGATCGACCTGAGTGACCTCGACTCCTCGCGGTGGATCAACGTCGGCGGCGCCTCCGGCCACGCCTTCCACGACAACTACAACGACCAGACCGACCTCTGGCTCAAGGGCAAGCTGCTGACCTGGGCCTACACGCCGGACGCGGTCGAGAAGGCCACCAAGCACAAGCTGGTGCTCACCAACGGCTGACCCCGCACGACCCGCACGACCCGCACGACCCCGGCGGCCCCGCTCCCTCCCCGGAGCGGGGCCGCCGCCGTCTCACCCCAGCCTCCGCAGCCCGGCGGGCGTGACCGCCAGGTCCACCGGGCGGTCGTGCGGTTCGGCCGGCACCTCGTCCAGCAGCTCGTGCTCGTAGAGCAGAACCGCCAGCACCGGCCGCGCGCCCGCCCGCCCCAGCCGGGCCAGCACCCGGTCGTAGCTGCCGCCGCCACGGCCCAGCCGCAGCCCCCGCCGGTCCACCGCCAGGCCCGGCAGCAGCACCACGGAGGCCTCCGTGACCGCCTCCGGGCCGAGCCGAGGGCCGACCGGCTCCAGCAGCCCGCGCCCGGCCGGGGCCAGCTCCTGCGGGCCCCGGTAGGCGGCCCAGTCCAGGTCGTTGTCGGGCAGCAGTACCGGCAGCAGCACCCGCACCCCGCGCGCCCGCAGCGCGTCCAGCAACGGCCTGGTCCCGGGCTCGGCGCCC
Organism: Kitasatospora sp. NPDC088779; assembly: GCF_040685395.1. Classification (NCBI taxonomy): domain Bacteria; kingdom Bacillati; phylum Actinomycetota; class Actinomycetes; order Kitasatosporales; family Streptomycetaceae; genus Kitasatospora; species Kitasatospora sp. NPDC088779. Next base: position 65,922 of record NZ_JBFBHW010000020.1, read on the forward strand.
ACCGACACGTACGCGGCCACGGTGGCGCCCGGCGCCGCCAGCTCCCCGGCGTGCCCGGCCAGCGCGAGCGCGGCCTCCGCGCGCCCCTCGGCGGAGAGCGCGCGGCGCCGGGTCAACAGCCGTGTCCTCAGATCGCTCTTCTCGTTGTGCATCGGATCCTCCGCAACTCTGTGCCGTCGAGCCGTGCCGCCGACCGGTCCCGCCGGCCGGCGCCATCGACGCGCAGAGCCTGACACGCGAAAGGGCGCCGCGATTGTCCACCCCGCTGCTGGTCCAGGCCCTGGCCGTGCTCAGCGCCCCCGCGCTGGCCGGCGCCACCGTGCTCGGGCTTCGGCTGCGCCGGGGCGGCGCCGAAGCCGCCGCCCGGCAGGAACGGCTGCGCGAGCGGATCGCCGAACTGGAGACCCGCTGCGCCGACCTGGAGCGCACCGCCTCCTGCGACCCGCTCACCGGCGTGTGGAACTACCGCCACCTGCAGCTCACCCTGGACCGCGAGATCGAGCGCGCCCGCCGCGCCGAGCGGACCGACCAGCCCGAAGGGCCGCGCCCGCTGGCCGTGCTGCTGCTGGAGATCACCGGCTTCGACGCGGTCGTCGCCGAGCACGGCCGCGGCCGCGCCGGCGCGGTGCTGCGCGACCTCGCCCAGCGGCTGGCGATGGAGATCCGCCGTGCCGACACCCTCGGCCGCTACAGCGGAGAGGAGTTCCTGGTGGTGCTGCCGGACACCGGCGCCGAGGGCGCCGCGCAGGTCGCCGAGCGCCTGGTCTGGTCGGTCCGCCGGCACCTGCTGCTCGACTGGTCCTCCGGCCCGCGCGAGTCCCGCCCGGCCCACGGCAACGGCCTCACCGCCGCCGTCGGCGTCGCCGTGCTGCCCGAGGACGGCACCCACGCCGCCGTGCTGCTGCGCGCCGCCGACCGCGCGCTCGCCGAGGCCAGGACGGCCGGCGGCGACTGCTGGCGGGTCCGCCCGGGCCCCGGCGACCGGTCGGCGGCGCGGCCGGCCGCCCCGCCCGCCGCCGGTGCGCGGCCCAACGCGACTGCCGAGCGTGACCGTTCGGGAAAGCCGGGTAGTCTGTCGCCCTGTGCCGACGGGGACCCCCTCGCCCAGCCGGTCAATTCCCATACGCCTGCCGCCGTGGCCGGGCCCCGCGACGTGCTGTCCTAGCCGTCGACCGCGCTCGGCCGGGCGAAAACGTGCCTGAGTAAGGTAAACGCATGACGACGACCAACTCCCGAATCCCGGTAACCAAGGCCGTGGTACCCGCGGCCGGACTGGGCACCCGCTTCCTCCCGGCAACCAAGGCCACTCCGAAGGAGATGCTGCCCGTCGTCGACAAGCCGGCCATCCAGTACGTCGTCGAGGAGGCCTCCTCCGCGGGGCTGTCCGACATACTGATGGTCACCGGCCGTAACAAGCGGGCCCTGGAGGACCACTTCGACCGCGCCTACGAGCTGGAGGAGCTGCTCGCCCGCAAGGGCGACGAGGACCGCCTGCGCCGGGTCCGCGAATCCGTCGAGCTGGCCAACATGCACTACGTCCGCCAGGGCGACCCGAAGGGCCTCGGCCACGCCGTCTCGGTCGCCGAGCAGCACGTGGCCGGCCAGCCCTTCGCCGTCCTCCTCGGCGACGACCTGATCGACCCGCGCGACCCGCTGCTCGCCCGCATGATCGAGGTCCAGCAAGAGCTCGGCGGCTCGGTCGTCGCCCTCATGGAGGTCGACCCCTCCCAGATCCACCTCTACGGCTGCGCCGCCGTCAAGGCGAACGGCTTCGGCGAGGACGTCTTCCAGGTGACCGACCTGGTCGAGAAGCCCGAGACGAACGAGGCCCCCTCGAACTACGCCGTCATCGGCCGCTACGTCCTCGACCCGCTGGTCTTCGACGTGCTGCGGGAGACCCCGCCCGGCCGCGGCGGCGAGATCCAGCTCACCGACGCCCTGCGCGAGCTGACCACCCGCGAGCCGGAGGCCGGCGGCCAGGTCCACGGCGTGCTCTTCAAGGGCCGCCGCTACGACACCGGCGACCGCGCGGACTACCTGCGCGCTATCGTCCGACTGGCCTCCGAGCGCGAGGACCTCGGCCCGGAGTTCCGCTCCTGGCTGCGCGAGTTCGTCGCCTCCGAGCTGCAGGACTGACACGACGACAGAGAGCGAGCCGCCGATGACCGGGTCCACCCAACACACCACCGGATCCGCCGCAGCCTGCTGCGACGGGACCACGGACCCGGCACCGGCGGCCCCCCGCCTCTGGACGGTGGACGAACACCTCTCCGACGTCCTGGCCGCGGTCGGCCCGCTGCCCGCCATCGAGCTGCAACTGCTCGACGCCCAGGGCTGCCGGCTCGACGAGGACGTCCTCGCCGATGGTGACCTGCCGCCCTTCGACAACAGCTCGATGGACGGCTACGCCGTGCGCACCGCCGACACCGCCGGCGCCACCGACCCGTACCCCTCGGTGCTCGCCGTCGTCGGCGACATCGCGGCCGGCGCGGGCGAACTGCCCCGGGTCGGGCCCGGCCAGGCCGCCCGGATCATGACCGGCGCCCCCGTCCCGCCCGGCGCCCAGGCCGTCGCCCCGGTCGAGTGGACCGACGGCGGCACCGGCACCGGGGTGCCCGCCGACGCGATGACCGCGCCCGTCGAGGACGAGGAGGTCCGCGTCCTGCGCCCGGTCGCCGAGGGCGCCCACATCCGCCACCGCGGCAGCGACGTCGCGGCCGGCACCAAGGTCCTGGGGGCCGGCACCCGGCTCGGCCCCACCCAGCTCGGCCTGCTCGCCGCGATCGGCCGCGCCACCGTCAGGGTCCGCCCGCGCCCCCGGGTCGTAGTGCTGTCCACCGGCAGCGAGCTGGTCCAGCCCGGCGAGCCGGTCGGCCCCGGGCAGATCTCCGACTCCAACAGCTTCACCCTCACCGCGGCCGCCCAGGACGCCGGCGCCATCGCCTACCGGGTCGGCGCCGTCCCGGACCAGGCCGACCGGCTGCGCGCCGTCCTGGAGGACCAGCTCGGCCGGGCCGACCTGATCGTCACCAGCGGCGGGGTCAGCGTCGGCGCGTACGACGTGGTCAAGGAGGTCTTCGAGTCCTACGGCGGCGTCGACTTCCGCAGGCTGCGGATGCAGCCCGGCAAGCCGCAGGGCTTCGGCCGGATCGGCGGCCCGGCCGGCGTGCCGCTGCTCGCCCTGCCCGGCAACCCGGTCAGCGCCTACATCTCCTTCGAGCTGTTCGTCCGCCCGGTCATCCGCACCATGCTCGGCGCCGCCGACGTCCACCGCCCGGTGGTCCGCGCGCTCTGCCCGGCGGCGCTGCGCTCCCCGGCCGGCCGCCGGCAGTTCCTGCGCGGCCGCTACTCGGCGGCGGACGGCACCGTCGAGCCGGTGGGCGGCGCCGAGTCGCACCTGGTGGGCGCCCTGGCCCGGGCGAACTGCCTGATCACCGTCCCCGAGGCCGTCACCGCCCTGCCCGCCGGCAGCGAGGTCGACGTGGTCCTGCTCGGTTCCTAGGACATGTCTCGCGGACCAGGCCCCTCCCACGGGGTGTGGCGGGGGAGCTGTACGGTAGCGCGGTATTCGACCTGCGTGCCCCTGGAGCCACCCGTGACGACACCTCCCCCCGGCGACCGCCTCACCCATGTCGACGACCAGGGCGCGGCCCGGATGGTCGACGTCTCCGAGAAGGCCACCACCGCGCGCACCGCCGTCGCGGCCGGCCGGGTCCGGGTCTCCCCGAAGGTGGTCGAGCTGCTGCGCGGCGAGGGCGTGCCCAAGGGCGACGCCCTCGCGGTGGCCCGGATCGCCGGGATCATGGGCGCCAAGAAGACCCCCGACCTGATCCCGCTCTGCCACCCCATCGCCGTCTCCGGCGTCACGGTGGACCTCACGGTCGCGGACGACGCCGTCGAGATCACCGCCACCGTGAGGACCGCCGACCGCACCGGCGTCGAGATGGAGGCGCTGACCGCCGTCGCGGTGGCCGGCCTCACCGTCATCGACATGGTCAAGGCCGTGGACAAGGGCGCTGCCATCGAGTCCGTCCGGGTGCTCAGCAAGACCGGCGGCAAGAGCGGCGACTGGTTCGCGCCGGAGGCGGGCGAGTGAACGGGCGGAGCGAGCTCACCACCGAGGGGTCCGGGCGGATGAGGGCCCTTGCGGTCACCGTGTCCAACCGGGCCTCGGCCGGCGTCTACGAGGACAGGGGCGGCCCGCTGCTGGTGGCCGGCCTGACCGCGATGGGCTTCACCGCCGACGGCCCCCGGGTCGTCCCGGACGGCGAGCCGGTGGAGGCCGTCCTGCGCGAGGCCGTCGCGGCCGGCTACGACGTCGTGCTCACCACCGGCGGTACCGGCATCTCGCCGATGGACCTCACCCCGGAGATGACCGCCCGGGTGATCGACCGGCAGGTCCCCGGCATCGCCGAGTCCATCCGCGCGTACGGCCGGGAGAAGGTGCCGACCTCGGCGCTCTCCCGCGGGCTGGCCGGGCTCGCCGGACGTACCCTGATCGTCAACCTGCCGGGCTCGACCGGCGGCGTCAAGGACGGCCTGGCCGTCCTCGAACCGCTGCTCGTCCACGCCGTCGACCAGCTCGGCGGCGGGGACCACCCCCGGCCGGACGCACCAGCTTCCGGGAGAACGCACTGAACGCCGGTTGGCCGGTAGAACTCCACGAGGGGGAGGTCGCGCTGCGCCCGATCCGGGCCCGCGACCAGCGCGAGTGGCAGGAGGTCAGCCTCCGCAACCGGGACTGGCTGCGCCGCTGGGAGGCGACCGTCCCGCCCGGTCCGGCCGGGCAGGCCGCCGGGCCGCGCCCGACGTTCCGGCAGATGGTGCGCTTCCTGCGCGGTGAGGGCTCGGCCGGGCGGATGCTGCCCTTCGTCGTGCTCTACAAGGGCCAGCTGGTCGGCCAGCTGACCGTGGGCGGCATCACCTGGGGCTCGATGTGCTCGGCGAACGTCGGGTACTGGATCGACGAGGCGGTGGCCGGCCGGGGCATCATGCCGACGGCCGTGGCGCTTTCCGTCAACCACTGCTTCCGCACCCTCGGCCTGCACCGGATCGAGGTCTGCATCCGTCCGGAGAACGGCCCGAGCCGCCGGGTGGTGGAAAAGCTCGGCTTCCGCTCGGAGGGAATCCGCCCGCGCTATCTCCACATCGACGGCGCCTGGCAGGACCACCTGGTGTACGCGCTGACCGCCGAGGAGGTGCCGGAGGGGATGCTGGAACGCTGGCGGTCGATCAGTTCAGGTCACGAGTCAAGTAATTGAATATATGTTCGAAACAAATATCGATATGGCATCGTCGCGACGGCGGACTGGCACAAATACCGGCAAAATAGTCGGAGAATCAGCTTGATCACACGACACGCCGAGCCAAATTGCTGCCAGGCCTTCCCGGCGCCCGTACGGTGTGGATCGTGAGCAGTAGCGGCCTTATCTACGCCGTCATCGTAGGGGCCTGGGCCGCCTATCTGGTGCCGATGTGGCTCCGCAGGCAGGACGAACTCAACGAGGCGCGCCCGACGGAGCGCTTCAGCACCGCCATCCGCCTGCTGGCCGGGCGTTCGGGGCTGGAGCGGCGGGCAGCCCGGGCCCTGGGCGACGAACCGCGTGACGACGAGCACAGCAGCGACGGCCCTCCCGGACGGGACGGGGCCGCCTCCGGCGACCCCGCGGCGGACTCCGCGCCGCCCGCCGTGGGGCCCGAGTCCCCGCCCTCCGTCGAGCCTCCGCCCGCGCCGGTGCCCGCGTCCGCGTCCGCGTCCTCGCCCGCATCCTCGTCCTCGCCCGAGCGGGGCGCCCGGGGAGAGCGTCCGGGCTCCGCGCCGCACGGCGGGGCGCAGCGCCGGGCCCGGCTGCTGGCCCGCCGGCGTCGGATGGTCACCGCCCTCTTCCTGGCCTTCGCGCTCGGCGCCGTGGTCGCGGCGGTGGCCGGACTGGCCTTCCTCTGGGTCCCGGCCGTCCCGGCGATCCTCCTCACCCTGTACATCGGCCACCTGCGCAAGCTGGAGCGCCAGCGCTACGAGGTGAAGCTCGACCGCGCCCGGGCCGCCCAGGCGGCCGAGCGGCTGCGCAAGCGCGAGCAGCAGCGCGCCGCGGCCCGGAGCGTCCCGGCCGAGGCCGTTGACACCCAGGCTCACACCCAGGTCCACACCCAGGCCCACGTCCGGGCCCAGGCCCCGGTTCGTGCCCAGGCCCCGGCCGCCGAGGGGCGGGCCGGGCGCCGCCCGCACCTGCGGCTGGCCGCCGACCCCGGCGAGGCCGCCGTCTCCGCGCCGTCCGCCTCCGCGGTGGCCGAGGCGACCGAGCACGAGGAGTGGGTCGACGGCATGCGCGAGCGCGGCGCGGCCGGCCCGGACTCCTGGGAGCCGGTGCCCGTCCCGCTGCCGACGTACGTCACGGCGCCGGTCGCCCCCCGGGTCTCCCGCGGTCTCGACCTGACGGCCCCCGGCACCTGGACCGCGGGCCGCCCCGCCGAGTCCGCCCGCAACACCCCGCTGTTCGACCAGTACGCCGAACCGTCGGCCCCGGAGGCCCGCCCCCGCGCCGCCAACGAGTGACCTCCCCGGCCCCCGGACCAGCGCCGCATCGCCGGGGGTGGTCACGGCCCCCCTCCGGAAGGTGCTAGAGTTTCTTCTCGTTGGGGCTGTGGCGCAGTCCGGTAGCGCACCTCGTTCGCATCGAGGGGGTCAGGGGTTCGAATCCCCTCAGCTCCACCCAACGACCACTCACGAGTCTGATTCGTGAGTGGTCACGAGATCCCGCTCGACCGATTCGGTCGGGCGGGATTTCTGCTTTGGGCGGGTCTGTTCGAGGCGGCGTGCGATGGCGATGGGGCTTCGTGACGTAGATCACGCGACTGCGCGGGCTTTCTCGGGGTCGGCTGAGCTGTTGCGGTCGTGCGGAAGCCGCCGTCGAGCGGCGGGCCAACGGCTTTGTGGGGTAGGCCACTTCGGGGTGTCTGCGAGTTGTTCGTCAGCTGTGCGGCGGGGGCAGGCCGTTGAAGTCTGCGGGGGCGGGCGTGAGGCCGTCGTAGTCCTCGATGCTGTTCGCCGCTGTCAGCCCGGGGCTGCTGGTGCGGAGCCGGTCCTGGATGGTCAACAGGTCGATCATGAAGACCATCAGGGCGAGCAGGACCGCTTGGGCGACGCGTCCGCCGGTACTGGAGAAGATCCGTGTCCCGCGGACAGGGCCGGGCAGGCCCCGGAAGACGCCCGACAGCGTGGCCGCCGACAAGGCCTACAGCAGCGGCCCGTGCCGCGCCTGCCTGCGCAGGCGCGGCATCCGGCACACGATCCCGGAGAAGGCGGACGGTCAGGCCGCCCGCCTGCGCAAAGGCTCACGCGGCGGGTGCCCACCGGCCTTCGACGAGAAGCGGTACAAGAAGCGCAACACCGTCGAACAGGCCATCAACAAGCTCAAGCACGCCCGAGTGGTCGCAACCCGATACGACAAGCGCGGATACGTCTACCTCGGCACCGTCACCGCAGCCGCTCTCGTCATCTGGCTCCGCACATGATCGCCCGGACAGCTCCGCCTGGTACTCCAGTGAGAGTTCTCCATTGGGCCCCGCTCACCAAGCCACGGGCAGTGACCGCATCCCGTAGATGAACGACTCGGTACGGAACTCGCGCTCGCCGGTCAGCCGCAGCCCCGGCAGCCGGCGGAACAGCGTCTCCAGGGCGATCTGGAGTTCGGCGCGGGCCAGCGGCTGGCCCAGGCACTGGTGTACGCCGAAGCCGAACGCCAGGTGCCGCCGGGCGTCCCGGTCCAGGTCCAGCTCGTCCGTCGCCCGATGGCCGGCGCCGCCGAACACCGCCTCGTCCCGGTTGGCGGTGGAGAGCATCGCCATCACGCCCTCCCCGGCCCGGACGGTGACGCCGCCCAGCTCCACGTCCTCCAGCGCCACCCGGGGCAGGCCGGTGTGCACGATGGTCAGCAGCCGCAACAGCTCCTCCACCGCGCCCGGCAGGGTGGCCGGGTCGGCCAGGCCGGGGATCTGCTCGGGGTGCTCCAGCAGCAGCGCGGTCGACAGCGAGATCATGTTCGCGGTCGTCTCGTGCCCGGCGACCAGCAGCAGCACGCCCATGCCGGCCACGTCGTCCGGGGTCAGGTCGTCCCGCGCCGCGAGTCGGCTGAGGGCATCGTCCTCCGGTTGTGCGCGCTTGCGGGCCGTCAGGTCGCGAAGGTAGTCCCGGACCTCCTCCTGGGCCTCCCGGAGCTGCTCCACGGTGCTCTCCCGGCTGAGCATCGTGCGGCTCAGGTTCTGGAAGCGGTCGTGGTCCTCGTACGGCACGCCGAGCAGCAGGCAGATCACCAGCGAGGGCACCGGCAGCGCGAAGTCGGTGACCAGGTCGGCCGTGGTCCGGCCCGCGGTCATCCGGTCCAGTGCCTCGTCCACGATCCGCTGGATCTCCGGGCGCAGCGCCTCCACCCGCTTGACCAGGAATTCCCCGGTGATCATGCGGCGCTGGCGGGCGTGCTCGGGGTCGTCCAGCCGCAGGAAGTCCGGATTGTCGGTGATCAGCTCGCGAGCGCCGGCGACCAGCAGCGGGAAGGCCGGGTGGCGGATGTCGGCACTGAACCGGCGGTCGGACAGCACGGTGCGGACCTCGGCGAAGCCGGTGACCAGCCAGCAGAGGTCGCCGTCGGGCAGCTCGGCTCTGGTCACCGGCCCGGTGGCGGCGGCCTCGGAGTACGCGGGCGGCGGGCCGAACGGGCAGCCACCGGAGTGCCGGGCCGGCAGCGGGAGGACGGGGGTGGTGGATGCGGTGGTCAAGGCGGGGGTCTCCTCACGTCGCGGGTGTTCTCGTGGGGTTCGGGGCCCGGGAAGGTTCCCGGCGCGGCCTGCGGGGCCGGCGGCGGGGGTCCGTCAGGCCCCGGTCCGTGCGGGCTCGTCCCCGGTGACGGTGATCGCCCGGCCCGGGCAGAGCTCGGAGGCGAGTCTGACGTCGTCGAACTGCTCGGGCAGCAGAACGGTCTGACGGAGTCTCACGAGACTGTCCCGGTCGTCCTGGTCGAAGACCGCGGGGGCGTTCATCACGCACATGCCGGAGCTACAGCAACGGTCCCGGTCGACGCTCACCTGCATGTCGGGCACCTTTCGCCAGGGCGGCGCCGGCTGCCCGGCGGCCGCCTCTCGTTGTCACGGTCAACCTAGCCGTCGCTGGTCCGTTCACGGAGGGGTACGGTGGCCGGATCGAGAATGGCTGACTCGGCCCCTGTGTGTGAACCCCCATTGCGGCGCAATGCGTTTCAACCGGCGGTACTTCGCCGGACGGGTCGGCGGACCAGGCCGCGCGGACGGCCTCACAAGAGCCTTCGGCGGTGGCCAACTCCCGTGCGGAGGCCACCGTGTCGGCCTCGGCGGCGCTCTTGTCCGGCCGGTAGCGCACCACCCGGGGTGAACCGCAGGGCCAGCCCGGCGGGGTAGCGGGGGCCGCGCTGGAGGCCGTCGAAGGCGACCTCGACGACCAGTTCCGGCCGGACCAGCACCGTCCGGGCGTCCCGCCCGGTCTCCCGGGCGAGCAACTCGGCGGTCTGCCAGGCGAGCGTCCGCTCGGTCAGCCCCTTGAAGGTCTTGCCGAGCATCACCCACGGGCCGAGCCCCGGCTCGCCGGCCGCCCGGGCGGCGGCGAGGCCCTCGGACGGTCCCGGTCGCCGGTCGGTCGCGCACGGGGGCGGGAGCGGGAACCGGAGCGGGAACGGCCGAGGGCCGGCCGGGGGAGTCCGGTCGGCCCTCAGGGTTGGGCGGGGTGGGTCAGGGGCGCTGGGAACCGGCGTAGGGGCCGGGCTGGGGGGTGCCGGACTGCGGCGGGACGGCGCCGTAGCGGGGCGGGCGGTAGCCGCGTGGGTGCCGGGTCAGGTTGTAGCCCAGGACGCCCGCCAGGGCGGCCAGGGCGCCGCCGCCGATGGTCCAGTACCAGCGGCTGTTCCAGCCGGAGAACCAGCCGGTGTACCAGTGCTCCTCGGCCGCCACCGGGGCGGCCGCCTTGGCGGTGCTGGCGCCGCCGCCGGCCGGCGGGACCAGCGGGGCCTTGAGCTCGCCGCCCTCCGGCTGGGCGTTGTCCGCGTTGCCCTTGGCACTGACGTGCAGCTGGACGGAGGTGGCCAGGCCCAGGTCGGTCTGCGGGACGTCGCTGACCGAGAGCCGCACGTAGTAGGTGCCGGGCAGCGGGTCGCCGGACCACGGCTCGGCCCAGGAGCGGATCTCGCGCAGGGTGCAGCTCAGCGTGAGCGTGCCGGTGTTCTGGTCGCCGGTGGCGTTCTGGGTGCCGGCGGTGCAGGACTGGCGGCGGCGGAGCCCGTCGAAGACCTCGGCGGACCAGGTCTGCGGGCCGTGCCGGTCGGTCGCGGGGGCCAGGTTGACGGTCAGGCCGATCGTCGGGGTCTGGCCCTCGGAGGCGCCGAACGCCCAGTACAGGTAGTCACCGGTGGAGGCGGCGACGTTGGCGTCCTGGCCGGGGGAGAGGTTGGTCGCGGTCAGGAAGGAGGTGCCGGCCTTGGTGGCCGGGGCCGGGGCGCCGCTCGCGCTCGCGCTCGCCGAGGGCGAGGGGGAGGCGGCGGAGGCGGTCGGGGCGGCCAGTGCGAGGGCGGGCAGCAGGGCGAGGGCGGCGAGGGCGCCGCGAAGGGTCGTGCGCGTGGTCGGTCGCATGGTCAGTTCTCCCGCCAGACAGAGATCCGCCAGCGGGCGATCCAGCCGAACACCAGGCCGAACAGCAGTCCGGCGAGGGTGAGGGTGAGCAGCAGGATCCAGCCGCGGCCCAGGCCCATCGCCGCGCCCTCGGGGGCGGACGAGGCGGTGGCCAGGTCGACGGTCAGCTCCAGCGGCAGGCCGGGGTCGGCCTGGACGCCGGCCTGCGGGGCCAGCGAGTTGCTGACGACCAGGCAGACGGTGGTCTCCGGCTTGGCGCTCGACGAGGAGGTCGGGCCGGTGGTGATGTAGCCCTTGGAGTCGCTGGTGGACCAGCGCAGGCCGGTGGAGATCACGTCGGTGCGGCTGCTGCCGGCGTCGGTGCCGCGGACCAGCTCCTGGCCGGTCGCGCTGGTGGCCTGCAGCAGGACGCCGTAGTCCCGGGCCACCGCGCGGTCCAGACCGACGCTGACCGAGGCGCGCAGCTCCTGGCCGGACTTGACCGGGACCTTGTAGACGCGGTGCTCGGAGAACTTCTCGCGGTCGCTGTACACGCCCGGGGCGAGCACCGGGGCGCTCTCGCACTTGTCGGCGCCGGAGGTCTTCACCGGGGTCACCGCGTAGGTGTCGTTGGAGCGGTCGACCAGCTGCTTCACCTTGTCGGTGAGCTGCTCCTGGGTGCGGACGTCGGTGTAGGTGCCGCCGGTCGCGTTGGCGATGCAGAGCAGCTGCTGGCGGGTCTTGTCGTCGTGGGCCAGGCCGAGGGTGTCGACGACCAGGTGGATTCCCTGGGAGGCGAGTTCACGGGCGACGTCGCAGGGGTCCGGCGGGGTGCAGGTGTCCTCGCCGTCGGTGATCAGCACCACCCGGCGGGTGGTCTCGCCCTTGCCGAGGTCCTGGGCCGCGCCGCGCAGGGCCAGGCCGATCGGGGTCCAGCCGGTGGGCCGCAGGGTGGCGACGGCCGTCTTGGCCTCGACCTTGTTGGTCTTGCCGACCGGGTACAGCTGCTTGGTGTCCTGGCAGCCCTGGGTCTTGTCGTTGCCGGGGTAGTTCGCGCCCAGGGTGCGGATGCCGAACTCGGTCTCCGCGGGCAGCGCGTCGATCACGTCGTTCAGGGACTGCTGGGCCACCGAGATCCGGCTCTTGCCCTGGATGTCCCGCTCGTTCATGGAGCCGCTGACGTCCAGGACGAGGTCGACCCTGGGGGCCTCCTTGGGCGCTGCGGCTCCGGCTGATGGTTCGTCGGCGTGGGCGGGCAGGCCGATGAGCAGCGAGGCGCCCGTTATCGCCAGGGCGCCCAGCAGGCTGCCGAGCCTGGTCTTTGGTCGTCGTCCGGTAGTCACCCGGTGATCCTAGGGATCATCAGTTCGCGATGGCCAAACGAGAGCGGATCGTGTGCCACCTCGCCACGGCGTGAACTCCGGCGCGTGGAAAGGCGGTCGGGGCTGCGCGGACTTACGTCCGCCCTACCCGGGCTGGATAGCCTTCCGTGCGGGTTTCGTGCGAGTCCGGGCGGGAATGGGGGCGCGGTGGAGCTGACGGGGGTCGGAAAACGGTACGGGCGGCGCGGGCGATGGGTCCTGCGCGGGGTCGATCTCGCCGTCGGGCCGGGGGAGTTGGTGCGGATCGCCGGGGCGAACGGGAGCGGCAAGTCGACGCTGCTCCGGCTGGCGGCCGGGATCGAGCGGCCGACCGCCGGGCGGGTGGCCCGCCCGGGCGGTGCCGCGTACGTGCCCGAACGCTTCCCGCCCGCGCTGCCGTTCGACGCCGCCTCGTACCTGCTGCGGGTGGGCCGGGTGCACGGGCTGTCGGCGGAGCGGGCGCGGCGGCGGGCGGGGGACTGGCTGGACCGCTTCGGCATCGCGGACCGGGCGGGCACCCCGCTGAGCCGGCTGTCGAAGGGCACCTGCCAGAAGGTCGCGGTCGCGCAGGCGCTGCTCGCGCAGGCCCCGGTCCTGCTGCTGGACGAGGCCTGGACCGGGCTCGACCCCGACGCCAGGGCGGTGCTGGACGAGGCGGCCGCGGAGCGGGCGGCGGACGGCGGGGCGGTGCTGTTCGTCGACCACGACCCGGCCCGGCTGGCCGGGCTGACCAGCGCCGCCTACCAGGTCGGCGCGGACGGCGGTCTGCGGCCCGCCGAGGAGGCGGGGCCCGTGCCGGACGGCGGCCCGGAGACGGAGGTCGAGGTGGACGTCCCGGACGGCACCCCGCTGCCGCCCCGGCTGCCCGGGGCGCCGCGGCTCACCCCGCTGGCCGGCACGGCCGTGCGGCTGACCGTGCCGGCCGCGCACACGGAAGCGCTGCTGCGCCGGCTGCTGCTCGGCCGACCGGCCGTCCGGGTGCTGGCGGTGCGGCAGCGGGAGGGGCGGCGGTGAGGCAGCTCGGGGCGCTGACCCGGTACCACCTGGAACTGCTGGTGCGCTCGCACGCCTGGCTGCCGCCGTTCCTGGCGTACGCGCTGCTGCTGGTGGTGGGCGTGTCGGCGGGCAACCCGCTGCTGGGCGACCTCGGCTACGGCGCGGCCGTGCTGCTGCCGGTGAGCGCCTGGTACGTGCGCAGCGCGCTCGGGGCGGAGCCGCCGGCCTCGCGGGCCTGCCTGGTCGCGGCGGCGGGGCCGCCGCGGGTGCACCTGGGCGCGCTGCTGGCGGCGCTGACGGCCGGGCTGGTGCTGGCGGCGGCCGAGGTGGCGGCGCTGTGGTGGCTGAGCGGGACGGTGGCCAACCCGGGGGTGGAGCGGCAGCCGCCGGTCGGACCTGCGCTGGCGGCCGGGGCGTCGGCCGCGGTGGTGTGCGTGCTGCTGGGGGTGGCGGCCGGGGCGCTGGCGAACCGGCCGGTGCTGGCGCGGCCGCAGTACGGCATCGCGCTGGCGCTGGCGTTGGCCGCGTTGGCGTTGGTGGCGCCGCTCTCGCCGGCCAACGCGGCGGTCCGCGGTCTGGTCTCGGCGGCCCGCACCGGTCGGGTCGCCGTGCCGTGGGCGGAACTGCCGCCCGCCGCCGCCCTGCTGGCCGCGGCGGCGGCCGGGGCGGCGGCACTGGCCGGACGGCGGCCCGAGTGAGCGGAGGATTCATGCCAAGGGCGGACACACCGCAGCAAAAAGCCGATAAATATGGATAGTGCTCGTTAGGGTGACGAACCTGGGTGAACCGGCTTCGTGTCGCCGGTCCATTCCGATTGGCATCCCCCGGAACAGCGCTCCGGCTCCCCGCGACCCCCAGGACGGTCCGTGGCGACACCCCCCGCCGTGACGAGAACCGCAGCCCGGCCGAGCCGGCCGGTGCCGACCAGGCGCACCACCGAGCTGCTGCTGGTCCTGGCCGCCGTGCTGATCGCCGTGTTCGGCTACGTCGAGGTCGGCGTCAACCTGGACGGCAGGGTGCCGGCCGACGCGGCCGAGTACGGCGCCGCGCTCGGCGTGCTCGCCCTGCTGGCGCACGCCGTGGTCCGCCGGCGGGCCCGGTACGCGGACCCGCTGCTGCTGCCGATCGCGGTGCTGCTCAACGGGATCGGCCTGGTGGTGATCTACCGGCTCGACCGCGCCACCTCGGGCGTCGGCGCGGCCTCCACCCAGCTGCTCTGGTCGAGCCTGGGGGTGGCGCTGTTCATCGCGGTCGTGCTGCTGGTGCGCGACCACCGGCGGCTGCAGCGGTACGCCTACCTCGGGGCGCTGGTGGCGCTGGTCCTGCTGGTGCTGCCGATCTTCTTCCCGCCGGTGTACGGCTCGCGGATCTGGATCGTCCTCGGGCCGCTGTCCTTCCAGCCGGGGGAGTTCGCCAAGATCCTGCTGGCCGTCTTCTTCGCCGCCTACCTGGCGGTGCACCGGGACGCGCTGGCGCTCACCGGCCGCCGGGTCTGGCGCTGGCAGCTGCCTCGCGGCCGGGTGCTCGGGCCGGTGCTGCTGATCTGGGCGGCGTTCGTCGGCGTCCTGGTGCTGGAGACGGACCTCGGCACCTCGCTGCTGTTCTTCGGCCTGTTCGTGGTGATGCTGTACGTGGCCACCGCGCGCACCGGGTGGATCGTGATCGGGCTGGTCCTGGCGGCGGTCGGGGCGGTCACGGTGGGCTGGCTCTCGCCGCACGTGCACAGCCGGGTGACGGACTGGCTGGACCCGCTGGGCTCGATCGCGGCGGGCAAGGGCGCCAACCAGATCGCCCAGTCGCTGTTCGCCTTCGCCTGGGGCGGGGAACTGGGCACCGGGCTCGGCGACGGGCACTCGGTGCTGATCGGCTTCGCCGCCAAGTCGGACTTCATCCTCGCCACCATCGGCGAGGAACTCGGCCTGACCGGGCTCGTCGCGGTGTTCCTGCTGTACGCGCTGCTGATCTCCCGGGGGTTCCGGACGGGCATCGCGCTGCGCGACCCGTTCGGGCGGCTGCTGGCGATCGGCCTGGCCGCGATCGTCGGCCTCCAGGTGTTCGTGGTGGCCGGCGGGGTGCTCGACCTCATCCCGCTGACCGGGATGACGCTGCCGTTCGTCGCGCAGGGCGGCTCCTCGGTGGTCACCAACTGGATCATCGTGGCGTTGCTGGTGCGGATGAGCGACATCGCGCGTCGGCCGGCCCCGGCCCCGGCCCCGGTCCTGCCCGTGTCCGTGTCCGCGCCCGTGTCGGAGGAGGACTGATGGTGCGCACCCGCTCCCGTCCGCGCGCCCGGGGCAACGGGCCGCAGGGCCTGCCGGGCATCTCCGTCACCGGGCGCCGCGCGGGCGTCTTCTGCCTGCTGCTGGTCGCGGCGCTGTGCGTCCAGGCCACCCGGGTGCAGGTGTTCCAGGCCAAGGACCTCAACCACAACGCCGCCAACCAGCGGCTCACCATCGAGCGGTACTCGCAGCCGCGCGGCGACATCCGGGTCGGCGCGGACACCGTGACCGGCTCCGAGCCCACCGGCGGCCGGTACGACTACAAGCGCACCTACACCGACGGTCCGACGTACGCGGCCGTCACCGGCTTCGCCTCGCAGGCGTACGGCAACACCCAGCTGGAGGGGGTCGAGGACGACCTGTTGTCCGGGACGGACAGCAGACTGGCCGGCTGGGCGGTCTGGGACGCCGTCGCCCGCAGGCAGAACCCCGGCGGGGACGTCTACACCACCCTGAACCGGGCCGCCCAGGAGGCCGCGGTGCGCGGGCTCGGCAGCCAGAAGGGCGCGGTGGCCGCGATCGAGCCGGCCACCGGCCGGATCCTCGCCCTGGCCAGCACGCCGTCCTACGACCCGGGCAGCTTCGCCGGCTCCGCCGCGGCCGACCAGGCCGCCTGGAACCGGCTGCAGGCCGACACCGACCAGCCGATGCTCAACCGGGCGCTGCGCCAGACCTACCCGCCGGGCTCGACCTTCAAGGTGGTCACGGCGGCGGCCGCGCTCGCGGCCGGGGTGGTCACCGACCCCGACGCGCCGACCGACGCGCCGTACCCGTACGTGCTGCCCGGGACGACCACGCCGCTGGTCAACGACACCTCGGCGTGCGACCGGCCCGGCCAGTCGCTGGACACCGCGATGGTCTACAGCTGCAACAGCGTGCTGGGCTACCTCGGGGTGCGGACCGGGCTGGACCCGATGGTGGCGATGGCCGAGAACTTCGGCTTCAACGACGCCAGGCTGGACATGCCGGTGCGCCCGGCCCGGTCCAACTTCGACACCACGATGAACCAGTCGCAGGTGGCGCTCTCCTCGATCGGGCAGTTCGACACCGCGGCGACCCCGCTGGTGATGGCGATGGTCGCGGCCGGGATCGCCAACGACGGGACGGTGATGCGTCCACAGCTCGTGGACAGACTGACGAAGGGCGACGGCACCGCGGTGCAGCTGATGAAACCCGCCGTGTACCGGCGGGCGATGACCCCGGCGGTGGCCGGGCAGGTGCAGAAGCTGATGACCGACGTGGTGGAGAACGGCACCGGCGGCAACGCCCGGATCGGCGGCGCGGTGGTCGGCGGCAAGACCGGCACCGCGCAGCACGGGGTGGACAACAGCGGGACGCCGTACGCCTGGTTCATCTCCTGGGCCAAGCCCGCCGGCTCGGACGCGGTGCCGCCGGTGGCGGTGGCCGTGGTGATCGCGGACAGTGACGCCACGGACGTCACCGGCGGCGGGCTGGCCGCGCCGATCGCCCGCTCGGTGATGCGGGCGGTGCTGGGCCGCTGAACTGCTGCCTTAGCTGCTGGACGGCGAATCCGCCGTCTGCGAAGTGTCCGGTTTGTATAGACTCATGCGCCAATTCGTACAATGCGCCGATCCGGACTGTTCGTTTGCGACACTGGTGCTTTCGCGGGGTACTGTCCCATCTTTGTTCGGTTGGTCCCCGATGACACCCCATGACGCGTCGAGTGACCGGCCGCCAGGACACCCTCCCCCGCCCAGAAGGACCGCAGCTGTGACCAGCAACTCTCTCGGTGCGCGTCTGCTGCGACGCAAGCCCGTCTCGTCCCTCATCGCCGAGAGCGAGGGCCGGGACGGCCTCCCGGCCGGTGCGCCCGAGGAGGGCGGACGCTCCGGCATCCACCTGCGTCGCACGATCGGCCTCTGGCAGCTGTCCTCGATCGGCATCGGCGCCACCATCGGCACCGGCATCTTCTTCGTGCTCAGCAGCGCGGTGCCCTCGGCCGGCCCGGCCGTCATCCTGTCCTTCGTGCTCGCCGCGGTCACCGCCGGACTCACCGCGCTCTGCTACGCCGAGATGGCCTCCGCGATCCCGGTCTCCGGATCCTCGTACTCCTACGCCTACGCCACCCTCGGCGAGGGCGTCGCGTTCGGCGTCGGCATCTGCCTGCTGATGGAGTACGGCGTCTCCGCCTCCGCGATCGCGGTGAGCTGGGCCGAGTACCTGAACAAGTTCTTCGACCTGACCTTCGGCTTCACCATCCCGGAGCAGTTGTCCGGCGCGCCGAACGACACCCACTGGTTCAACCTGCCGGCGCTGCTGCTGGTCGCGATGGTCTGCGTGCTGCTCATCCGCGGCGTCAGCGAGTCGGTGAAGGTCAACGCGGCCATGGTCGGGATCAAGATCCTGATCCTGCTGCTGTTCGTCGGCGTCGCGCTCACCGGCTTCCACTCCGGCAACCTGACCCCGTTCATGCCGCTCGGCATCGGCGGCGTGCAGGTCGCCGCCTCCAGCATCTTCTTCTCCTTCATCGGCCTGGACGCCGTGTCCACCGCCGGTGAGGAGGTCAAGAACCCGCGCCGCACCCTGCCGCTGGCGATCATCATCTCGCTGGTCGTGGTGACCCTGCTCTACATCCTGGTCGCCCTCGCCGGCATCGGCGCCCAGCCGTGGCAGAAGTTCCAGGGCCAGGAGGCCGGCCTCGCCCAGATCCTCCAGGACATCACCGGCCAGACCTGGCCCTCGATCGTCTTCGCGATCGGCGCGATCCTCTCGATCTTCAGCATCACCCTCGTGGTGATCTACGGCCAGACCCGCATCCTGTACTCCATGGGCCGCGACGGCATGCTGCCCAAGCGCTTCGCCGAACTCTCCCCGCGCACCGGCACCCCGGTCTGGAACACCCTCGTGGTGGGCCTCGGCGTCGGCGCGCTGGCCGCCTTCGTCCCGCTGAAGGAACTGGCCGACATCACCAGCCTCGGGACGCTCATCGCCTTCTCGGTCGTCTCGATCGGCGTGATCATCCTGCGCCGCACCCAGCCCGACCTGCCGCGCGGCTTCAAGGTCCCCGGCTACCCGGTCGTCCCGCTGCTCAGCGTCGCCTTCTGCGCCTACCTGATCACCGGCCTGCACGCCGACACCTTCCGGGCCGGCGCGATCGCCCTCGCCGTCGCCGTGGTCGTCTACTTCGGCTACAGCATCAAGCACTCCAAGCTGGAACAGCAGGCGCAGGCCGCCACGGCGGACAGCTCCACCGGCCACCGCAACAGCTGAGCCGGACGAATCCGGACATGGGGGGCCGCCGGCCACGACACCCGGCGGCCCCCCTCATGCCACCTCCCGCTACGTGCCCCACGCCATGGCGACAGGGCCCGGCCACCACCCATAACCTTCCACCATGGTGAGCACCCGCACGCCCGGCTTCTCCCGCCCGCGCGGCCGCTTCACCGGCCGCAGCAGAACGCCGGCCCCGCCGACCCCTGCCGGAGCGCCGTCCGGACCAGGACGACCGCCCCTCGGCTTCTCCAGTCGGCCGTTCCCCCGCCAGCGTGGCGAGAGCACGTTCCCGCCCACGCCCGATCGGCTGAATCCCGCCCGACTCGCCTCGATGCGCACCGTCCAACTGCTCGGCTGCCTGATCGCGGCCGGCTGGGCGGCCGCCTTCCCGCTCGTCTCCGACCTGCCCAACCAGCGGATGTGGGGTTTCATCGCGGCCCCCGCCTACGTCCTGGCCGGGCTGCTCTGCGTCACCCTGCCGCGCCGCTACGCGGCCCGCGCCGCCGCCGTGGTCGCGCTCGCCGGGGCCGTCCTCGCGCCGCTCGCCCTGCTCGCCGTGCAGGGCCGCCACCAGTCCGAGGTGATGGTGGTCGAACGCTCGGCCCACCTGCTGCTCACCACCGGCAGCCCGTACCTGCCGCACCCGGTGGTGGTCACCGACTACAACCCGTACCTGCCGGCCATGACCCTGTTCGGGATGCCGCGCCAACTGCTGGGCGACGGCTCCGACCTCGCCCAGGTCGCCGGGGACGCCCGGATCTGGTTCGCGCTGGCCTTCGTGGTCTGCCTGCTGGCCAGCTGGCGGCTGCTGCGGCCCACCCGCGAGCGCGCGCCGCTGCTGCCGCTCGCCGTGCTCACCGCCTCGCCGCTGATCTCGCTGGCCCTCGTCGTCGGCGGGGTGGACCTGCCGCTGATCGGCCTCTGCTGCCTCGCCATGGCGCTCGCCGAGCGGGACCGCACCGTCGGCGCCGGCCTGGTGCTCGCCCTCGCCTGCACCCTCAAGTGGACGGCCTGGCCGGCGCTGCCGGTCGCCGCCCTGCTGCTGTGGCGGCTGTACGGCCGCCGACCCGCCGCCCGGACCACGCTGATCGCGCTCGGTACCGGCCTGGCCGTGCTCCTGCCCTCCGCGCTGACCCGGGCGGACGCACTGCGCGAGCAGGTGGTGCGCTTCCCGCTCGGGCTCACCGCCATCCGCACGCCGGCCGGCAGCCCGCTGCCCGGCAAGGTGCTGGCCGGCTTCGGGCCGACCGGGCACTCCGTCTCGCTGGCGCTGATGACCATGGGCGGGATCGGGGTGGCCATCTGGCTGCTCGCCCGGCCGCCGGTGTCCGCGATCGCGGCCGCCGACCTGCTGGCCGCCGGGCTGGCGATCGCGTTCATGCTCGCCCCGGCCGGGCGGTTCGGCTACCTCGCCCTGCCGGTGGTCCTGGTGATCTGGCCGCGGCTGGCGGCCCGGCGCTGGAGCAGCCGGCGCCCGATCCCGCCGCACCGGCTGCCGGGCAGACCGGAGCCCGCCCTGCCACGGGGCTGAGCGGGCTCCGTCCGGACGGGTTGTTCTAGCGGCCCGCGGCCTTGAGCAGCGAGGCGACGGCCGGGCCGGCCGCGTCCACGCCGTGGCCGCCGCCCTGCACCTCGGCGGCGACCGCGATGTTGCCGCGGAAGGCGGTGAACCAGCTGTTGGTGGTGGTCGCGCCGGCGACCTCGGCGGAGCCGGTCTTGGCACCCGCGTTGTCGGTGATCCCGGCCATCACGTCCTTGGCCGTGCCGCCGGTGGCGGTGGCGTTCATCATCGCGCGCAGCTTGCCCGCGACGTCCGGCGCGATCTGGCGGGCCGCCGCCTGCTGCGGCAGGCCGGCGACCAGGATCGGCTGCTTGAACGCGCCGCTCTGGACGGTCGCGGTGATCGAGGCGATGGCCAGCGGGTTCATCTGGACCTTGCCCTGGCCGATGTAGTTCATGGCCTGCTCGTCCTTGCTGCCCGGCGTCGGCGGCACCTTGCCGTCGGTGTTCGGCAGACCGGTCTTCCACTCCAGGCCGATGCCGAACACGTCCTTGGCCGTGCTGGACAGCGTCTCGGGCTTGAGGCTGGTCAGGCCCTGGTTGATGAAGGCCGTGTTGCAGGACACCATGAAGTCCTGCTGGAGCGTGTTGTTGGGGAAGGCGCCCGGGAAGTCGTTCGGGATCGCGACCGGGTTGCTGCTCTTCTCCGGGCAGGCCACCACGGTGTCCGGGTTGACCCCGGCCTCCAGCAGCGCCGTCGAGGTGACGATCTTCATCGTCGAGCCGGGCGCGAGCAGGCCGGTGAAGGCCCGGTTCTGACCGCTGGCCGGCGCGTTGGCGAAGGCCAGCACCTGGCCGGTGCTCGGCTCGATCGCGGCGATCGACCCGGACTTGCCGCCCAGGTCCGTCATCGCCTTCTCGGCCGCCGCCTGGATGGTGTTGTCGATGGTCACCTTGAACGGCTTGCCGGGCTTGGGCTCGACGATGGTGAACAGCTTGTCCGAGGCCCCCTTTCCGGCCAGGTCGCTGATCACCACCGCGCTGCCCGCGTCCTGGTCCTTGTTCGGGTCCGGCGGCAGCAGCTTGTGGGCGTTGTCCTGGAGGGTGGACAGCAGCGCCGGGGTGAGCGAGGCGCCCTGCAGCGGCTTGCCGTTGCGGTCCACCACGGTGGACGGCGGGGCGAAGACCTGCTGGGTGGCGATCGTCTCGTTGCCGGACAGGTGCGGGTGGATCACCGTCGGCGCCCAGTGCACGGCCGGGGTGTTGTCGCTCATCTTCACGACGTTCAGGAAGCCGTTGTAGTCCCAGACCCGGTTGGTGCCGGCGAACTCGGCGCGCGCCTTGAAGCCCATCAGCACACCGGCGGGGCCGGCCGAGGCGGAGGCCGACGGCGAGTCGGTGGCACCGGGGGTCGCGCCCGCCGACGACGTGGCCGAGGCTCCGGCGGAGGGCTTGGCCGGCGCGGGGGTGCCGGTGGCCGACGCGAAGGCCTGCGGGGTGGCCGGGCCGGCCGGGGCCAGGGTCAGCGCGCTCGGCTTGACCTGGTCGCGGAACGCCGTCAGCGCGGTGGTGGCCGCGGCCGGGTCGTCCGTCAGCGCGGCGGCCTTGTCCAGGTCGCCGGCCGCCCAGGCCGCCAGGAAGTCCTTCGCACCGTTGGTCGCCTGCTCGGCCGAGGGCGGCTCGGCGACCACCGTGCGGGGCTTCTTCGCCGAGGACGATCCGGAGTCCGAGCCGCCCATCAGGCTGTACGCCCCGTAGCCACCGCCCGCGAGCACGGCGACGGAGACGCCGGTGATGATGCCGATCTTCGCGCCTCTGCGCATGGTGCTGTTCCCCCAAGGGTCTGCCGGACGGGCGCGACCGACCGGGGCCGGACACGCTGTTCCCCCCACCCTAGGCAGCGCCGATCGGTGCGCCGACGAAATGCCCGCGAGTTGTGACGGATCTGGTACGTGTCGTGCACCGCATACGGACGATTCGGGGAACAGCGGTGTCGATCAGATCCAGCTGTTGAACCACATCCGCTGGCGCCAGTCGTCCATCGGAATCGTCTGCCCGGTGAACAGCGGGAAGAAGAAGAGGAAGTTCCACACGATCAGCAGCACCAGCAGCCCGGCCGCCGCCGAACCGATGATCCGGCGGTCCCGGGAGGCCCCCGGAGGCCCGATCAGCGCACCGACCAGCATGGTCACCGCGAGCACCAGGAACGGGACGAACACCACCGCGTAGAAGAGGAAGATCGTCCGCTGCTGGTAGGCGAACCACGGCAGGTAGCCGGCGGCCAGGCCGCACAGCACCGCGCCCGCCCGCCAGTCCCGCCGCGCCACCCAGCGCCACAGGCAGTACACCAGCGCCACCACGGCCGCCCACCACAGCAGCGGGGTGCCGATGCCCAGCACCTCGCGGGCGCACTCGGCGGCCGTGCAGCCGCTCTGGCCCTGCTTGGGGGACTCGTAGAAGAACGAGACCGGCCGGCCCAGCACCAGCCAGGACCACGGGTTCGACTGGTAGGTGTGCGGGTCGCTCAGGTGGGTGTGGAAGTCGTAGACCGTCGAGTGGTAGTGCCACAGGGCGCGCAGCCCCTCGGGTATCCACGGGTAGTCGGTCGAGCGGCCCACCGCCCAGTCCCGGCCCCAGCCGCCCTTGCCCGGCACGTTGCTGCTGGCGAACCAGCCCCACCAGGACGTGACGTAGACGACCAGCGACACCACCACGACCGACACGAAGGCCGGCACCACGTCCCGGGCGAGCGTCGCCAGGTACGGGCGCGGGGCCCCGGCCAGGCGGCGGGCGCCGACGTCCCACAGCACCGTCATCACGCCGAAGGCCGCCGCCACGTACAGGCCGCTCCACTTGGTGGCGCAGGTCAGGCCGACGCAGACGCCGGCCGCGATCCGGTACGGGCGCCAGCCCAGGTTCGCCCGCTGCGCCAGCACCGCGTCCGGCACCCCGCCGAGCCGGTCGGCCAGCCGGGCCCGGGTGCGGTCGCGGTCCAGCAGCAGGAAACCGAAGGCGGCGAGGATCCAGAACATCACCACCAGGTCCAGCAGCGCGGCGCGGCTGAGCACCAGGTGCAGGCCGTCCACCGAGAGCAGCAGGCCGGCCACGCAGCCCAGCAGGGTCGAGCGGAACAGCCGGCGGGCGATCCTGGCCACCATCAGCACCGACAGCGTGCCGAGCAGGGCCACCGCGAACCGCCAGCCGAAGGGGTTCATGCCGAACAGCATCTCGCCGGCGCCGATGATCCACTTGCCCACCGGCGGATGGACCACGTAGGAGGCCGCCGATCGGTACGGGACGGCCGCGCCGGGCGTCATGATCTGCTCGTTGGTGCCGTCCGGCCAGTTGATCTCGTAGCCGCCGTGCCAGAGCGCGTAGGCGTCCTTGGCGTAGTACGTCTCGTCGAAGATGATCGCGTGCGGCTGGCCGAGGTTGGTGAAGCGCAGGATCCCGGCGAACACCGCCACCGCGATCGGGCCCAGCCAGCCGGACCAGCGGCACAGCCACGACCACACGGCCGGCGGCACGGACACGCCCAGCCGCAGCAGCAGCGGCGACGGAGGCACCACCGCCGGGGTCACCCCGGGGCCGTCCGGCATCGGCGGGACCAGGCGCTCGGCCAGCGGGGCCACCGGGCGGCCGGCGTAGCCGAACCCGGCCAGCCGCTCGCGCCAGCTGCGCGCGGCGCTGCCGGGTTGGTCGGGTCGGCCGGGTTGGTCGGGCTGGTCCGGGCGGTCGAACTGGTCGGGTTGGTCGGGCCGCGCGGGGCTCCCGGCCTGGTCGGCGGGCCGCGGAGCCGGGACGGCGGAGGACGGCAGGCCGGCCACGTCGCCGCCATCCTGCGCGGTGTGGTCTGTACCAGTGGGCGTGCGCGCCGCCGTGTCGCCGTTCATCCGCCACATCGTAGGGGCGCTTCTCGCACGTGTGACCGCTCCCTCGGAAGCTGCCCGAATCGTCACCAAAAGCCCCCGGGCCGCGGTAGCTGCAAGGATGGGGCCCGTGACAGGAGTACTCGTTCTCGCAGGCACCCCCATCGGCGACGTCTCGGACGCCCCGCCCCGGCTGCTCACCGAACTGGCCACGGCGGACGTGATCGCGGCCGAGGACACCCGGCGGCTGCGCCGGCTCACCCAGGCGCTCGGGGTGACCCCGGCCGGGCGGGTGGTCTCCTACTTCGAGGGCAACGAGGTCGGCCGCACCCCCGAACTGGTCGAGGCACTGCTCGGCGGCGCCCGGGTGCTGCTGGTCACCGACGCCGGCATGCCGTCCGTCTCCGACCCCGGCTACCGGCTGGTCGCCGCCGCCGTCGAGGCCGACGTCAAGGTCACCGCGGTGCCCGGGCCGTCCGCCGTGCTCACCGCGCTCGCGCTGTCCGGCCTGCCCGTCGACCGCTTCACCTTCGAGGGTTTCCTGCCGCGCAAGACCGGCGACCGGGCCCGGCAGCTCGCCTCGATCGCGGCCGAGCCGCGCACCATGGTCTTCTTCGAGGCGCCGCACCGGATCGCCGAGGCGCTCGCCGCGATGGCCGAGGCGTTCGGCGCCGATCGGCCCGCCGCCGTCTGCCGCGAGCTCACCAAGACGTACGAGGAGGTGAAACGCGGACCCCTCGGCGACCTGGCGGCCTGGGCCGCCGAAGGCGTCAGGGGCGAGATCACCGTCGTCGTCGCGGGCGCCCCGCCGGCGGCGCCGCAGGAGCTCACCCCCGCCGAACTGGCCCGGCTGGTGGCCGTCCGGGAGGAGGCCGGGGAGCGCCGCAAGGAGGCCATCGCGGCCGTCGCGGCGGAGCTCGCGCTGCCGAAGCGGGAGGTGTTCGACGCGGTGGTGGCGGCCAAGAACGAGGCGAAGAACGAGGCCGCGAAGGGGGCGGGAACGGGGCCGTGAAAGAGGGGTGAATTCCGGGGGGTTGCGTGACCCCGGGGGAGTCGTACCTTTGAGGGAAGGCCCCGGTAAACGCCCACGGAGCTGAAAGTTCGGTCGCGGTTTCCGGAACGATCCAGGCCTTTCGTATAGGAGTTCCCAACCCGCGTCCAACTCTTCACAAGCAGGGCATCGGCCGAGGCCGTCAGGGCATTTCCTGGAATGGAAAGACCCAGCCGGGCGAGCGCCCGGCGGGCGCTGGGAGACGGCTATGAGCGAGATGATCGGTAGCCCCCTCGGTGGCAACGCGCTGAGCGCCCCCGGCCTGGCCGGACGGCCGCACACTCCCGTCGAGACCGTGCGGGAGGCCTACTCCTTCGCCTGCCTGCGATGCGGGTACGGCTGGGAGCAGGCGTACGACATCGAGCACCACGCCGGCAAGGACGGGCACGTCGTGTTCGAATACCACGCCAACGGTGTCCGGGTACCGTCCCCGCTGCTCAAGCCGACCTGCCCGGGGTGTGGCGGACACACCGTCCGGATCATGCGCGAGGGCCGGGTCGCCACCGCCGACCAGTCCTGGCACCACGCCCCCGGCTACCCGGCGCACGCCGAGCCTGCCGGGGCGGCCCCGGTGACCGACCCCGCGAAGCCGCGCGGACGCTGGGCCCGGTTCTGGTCGCGGCTGCTGGGCTGACCGCCGGCACCGGGAGCGCACCCGGGGGCCGCCCGCCGCGAGCAGCGCGGCGGGCGGCCCCCGCCGTCGCCGGCCGGGCGGCAATCCGTCGAGGGCGGCGGGTGGCAATCCGGTCGAGGGCTGCGGGCGGGCCCGACTAAGCTTTCCGACCATGGCGGCCACTGCAGACCACAGCACCACCGGGGCGACCGCCCCGGCGTACTACGTTTCCACCCCGATCTACTACGTCAACGATCGCCCGCACCTGGGCCACGCGTACACCACCGTGGCGGGCGACGTCCTCACCCGCTGGCACCGCCAGCGCGGCGAGAAGGTGTGGTACCTGACCGGCACCGACGAGCACGGTCAGAAGATCATGCGGACCGCCGAGGCCAACGGCGTCAGCCCGCAGGAGTGGTGCGACAAGCTGGTCGAAGAGGCCTGGAAGCCGCTCTGGGAGCACCTGGAGATCGCCAACGACGACTTCATCCGCACCACCCAGCAGCGCCACACCGACCGCGTGCAGGAGTTCGTCCAGGACCTGTACGACAAGGACGAGATCTACAAGGGCGGCTACTCCGGCCCGTACTGCGTCGGCTGCGAGGAGTTCAAGCTCCCGGCCGAACTGCTCGACGGCGCCACCGAGGACGAGAAGCTCTGCGCCGTGCACAAGCGGCCGGTCGAATGGCTGGAGGAGGAGAACTACTTCTTCCGCCTCTCCGCCTACGGCCCGAAGCTGCTGGAGTTCTACGCCGCCAACCCGGACTTCATCCAGCCGGCCTCGGCCCGCAACGAGGTGCTGCGCTTCGTCGAGCAGGACCTGAAGGACCTCTCGATCTCCCGCTCCACCTTCAACTGGGGCGTCCCGCTGCCCTGGGACGAGAAGCACGTCCTGTACGTGTGGGTGGACGCGCTGCAGAACTACATCACCGCGGCCGGCTACGGCAGCGACCCGGAGCGCTTCGCCGAACTGTGGCCGGCCTCCGTCCACCTGGTGGGCAAGGACATCCTGCGCTTCCACGCGGTGATCTGGCCCGCCATGCTGATGGCCGCGGGCCTGCCGCTGCCCAAGCGGGTCGTCGCCAACGGCTGGCTGATGGTCGGCGGCGAGAAGATGTCCAAGTCCAACCTGACCGGCATCTCGCCCACCGACCTCACCTCGCACTTCGGCGTTGACGCCTACCGCTACTACTTCCTGCGGGCGATCCCCTTCGGCACCGACGGCTCGTTCTCCTGGGAGGACTTCACCGCCCGGTACACCTCCGAACTCGCCAACGACTTCGGCAACCTGGCCTCCCGGGTCGCCGCCATGGTCGGCAAGTACTTCGACGGCGCGCTGCCGGCCGCCGCCGCCCCCGGTGACGCCGAGCAGGCCATCGCGGACGGCCTCGCCACGGCCCTCGCCACCGCCGACCGGAAGATCGGCGAGGAGCTGGACTTCGCCGGCGGCCTCGCGGCGATCTTCGAGTTCGTCAAGCAGGTCAACGGCTACCTCACCGAGCAGGAGCCGTGGAAGGTGGCCAAGGACGACTCGGAGCAGGGCCGGGCCCGCCTCGCCACCATCCTCTACACCGCCGCCGAGGCGCTGCGCGGCACCGCCGTCATGCTCAACCCGGTGATGCCGTCCACCGCCGAGAAGCTGTGGACCTCGCTCGGCGCCGAGGCCGGCCTCGGCGCGCTCGCCGCGCAGACCATCGCCACCACCGCCGACTGGGGCCGGCTGCCCGCCGGCAGCACCGTCACCAAGGGCGAGATCCTGTTCCCGCGCCTCGAAGAGAAGCCCGCCTCCTGATGTCTGCCAAGGACGACGCCCGGTCGACCCCGCCGCCACTGCCGGAACCCCTGGCCGTGGCGGTGGCCGACTCGCACACCCACCTCGACATGCAGGCCGGCACCCCGGCCGAGGGACTGGCCCGGGCCGCCTCGGTCGGGGTCACCACGGTCGTCCAGGTGGGCTGCGACGTGCCCGGCTCGCGCTGGGCCGCCGAACTGGCGGCCCAGTACGAGCAGGTGCACGC
Source organism: Kitasatospora sp. NPDC088779 (assembly GCF_040685395.1). NCBI lineage: Bacteria > Bacillati > Actinomycetota > Actinomycetes > Kitasatosporales > Streptomycetaceae > Kitasatospora > Kitasatospora sp. NPDC088779. Next base: position 93,469 of record NZ_JBFBHW010000020.1, read on the forward strand.
GGCCGTCGCCCTGCACCCCAACGAGGCGCCGCGGATCTTCCTCGGCGACGCGGACGGCTGGTCCGGCCAGCAGCGGAAGGCGGGCGGCGAGGCCGCGCTGGAGGAGGCGCTCGCCGAGATCGACCGGCTCGCCGCCCTCCCGCAGGTCCGCGCCGTCGGCGAGACCGGCCTCGACTACTTCCGCACCGGCCCCGAGGGCGTCGAGATCCAGAAGGAGTCGTTCCGCCGCCACATCGAGATGGCCAAGCGGCACGACAAGGCCCTGGTCATCCACGACCGCGACGCCCACGAGGACGTCATCGCCGTCCTGCTGGCGGAAGGCGCCCCCGAGCGGACGGTCTTCCACTGCTACTCCGGCGACGCCGAGATGGCCAAGGTCTGCGCCGAACACGGCTGGTACCTGTCCTTCGCCGGCCCGGTCACCTTCAAGGCCAACCAGCCGCTGCGCGACGCCCTCGCCGCCACCCCCCTCGACCGGGTCCTGGTCGAGACCGACGCGCCCTTCCTCACCCCCCACCCCTACCGCGGCCGGCCCAACGCCCCGTACCTCATCCCGGTCACCGTCCGCTCGATGGCCGGCACGCTGGGGCTGCACGAGGACGAGCTGTCCACGGCGATCGCGGAGAACACGGCCCGGGCCTTCGGGTACTGAGCCGGTCGAACGAAAGTCTGATTCCGGCGGAACGATTCGGCACTCCCGGCTGCTTCTTGGGCTGGCTAGCATGAGTGCAGTGAGGGAGGTGGCGATGACCGCCGAGCCGATCGACTGGATGCATCCGCCGTCCCAGGGCTGGACGTACGGGCAGGTCAAGGACCTCGACCTGCCGTTCGATTGGGAACTGGTGGACGGAGCCGTCGTGGTCCGAGGGATGGCGAAGTGGTGGCACGACCAGGTGCGCGATCAGCTGCTCATCAGGTTGTCCGGCGCGCGGACCACGCCTTACGTCGTGAACGCCGAGCGCTGCGTCCTGCTCGACGAATACAACACCTCCAAGCCCGACGTCGTCGTCATCGACAAGACCGGCCTCGACTTCTTCGAGCTGGAGTGCACCCCGCCCGAGTCGGTGGTCCTGGCGGTCGAGGTCGTATCACCCGGCTCCAGGGTCGCCGACCGTTTCCGCAAGCCAGGCCAGTACGCCGAGAAGAAGATCCCGTACTACTGGCGGGTCGAGCGCGGCCTCGACAACCTGCCGATCGTGCACGAGTTCCACCGGGACGACGAGAAGGGCGTCTACCTGCCCGTCGCCCAGCACGAGGGCGTGCTCCGCACCTCGGTGCCGTACCCCGTCGAGATCGACCTCGCCGAGGTCGTCGAACTCTGAGGGCCCCACGCGCCCGTATCCTTGGCGCGTGAGCACCACCGACCCCACCCCTGACAGCCACCTGCTGGGCGCCGCCGACATTCGGGAGCTGGCGGCCGCGTTCGGCGTGAAGCCGACCAAGCAGCGCGGGCAGAACTTCGTCATCGACGGCAACACCGTGCGGCGGATCGTCCGGGCAGGCGGGGTGACGGCCGAGGACGCGGTGGTCGAGGTCGGCCCCGGGCTCGGGTCGCTGACGTTGGCGCTGCTGGAGGTGGCCGCGCACGTCACGGCGGTGGAGATCGACCCGGTGCTGGCACAGCACCTGCCGGCGACCGTCGCGGCCCGGATGCCCGGCAAGGTCGACAGCTTCGACCTGGTGTTCAGCGACGCCATGGAGGTCACCGAGCTGCCCGGGCCGGCGCCCACCGCGCTGGTCGCCAACCTGCCGTACAACGTGGCCGTGCCCGTCCTGCTGCATATGCTGGCGACCTTCCCCAGCATCGAGCGCACCCTGGTGATGGTGCAGGCCGAGGTCGCCGACCGGCTCGCCGCCAAGCCCGGCAACAAGGTCTACGGCGTCCCGTCCGTCAAGGCCAACTGGTACGCCGACGTGAAGCGGTCCGGTGCCATCGGCCGGAACGTGTTCTGGCCCGCCCCCAACGTCGACTCCGGGCTGGTCTCGCTGATCCGCCGCGAGCCGCCGAAGACCACCGCCAGCCGCAGGGAGGTGTTCGCCGTCGTCGACGCCGCGTTCGCCCAGCGGCGCAAGACCCTGCGCGCCGCGCTGGCCGGCTGGGCCGGCTCCGCCGCCGGGGCCGAGCAGGCGCTCGCGGCGGCCGGGATCGACCACAAGCTGCGCGGCGAGATGCTCACGGTGGAGCAGTTCGCCGCGATCGCCGAGCACAAGCCGAAGATCGCCGAGCACGAGCCGAAGATCGCCGAGCACGAGCCGGAGGCGGACTCCCAGTGATCACCGTGCGGGTTCCGGCCAAGGTCAACGTCCAGCTCGGGGTGGGCGGACTGCGCGCCGACGGGTTCCACGACCTGGCCAACGTGTTCTTCGCCGTCGCCCTCGGCGACGAGGTCACCGCCACGGCGGGGGAGGGCGTCACGCTCTCCTGCACCGGGCCGGACGCCCACGTCGTCCCCCTCGACGACAGCAACCTCGCCGCCCGCGCCGCCCGCCTGCTCGCCGCCCACCACGGCATCGCCGACCCCGGCGTGCACCTGCACATCGCCAAGGCCATCCCGGTCGCCGGCGGCATGGCCGGCGGCAGCGCCGACGGGGCCGCCGCGCTGGTCGCCTGCGACGCGCTCTGGCAGCTCGACACCGCCCTCGACACCCTCCTGGAGCTGGCCGCCGAACTCGGCTCCGACGTGCCGTTCGCCCTGCTCGGTGGCGTCGCGCTGGGCCTCGGCCGGGGCGAGATCCTGCAGCCGCTCACCGTCGACGGCGCCTTCCACTGGGTGTTCGCGGTCGCCGACGGCGGCCTCTCCACCCCCGCCGTCTTCCGCGAGTGCGACCGTCTGCGCGAGGAGGCCGGCACCGGCTCCAGCGACACCGACGTCCGCACCCCCGACGCCGACCCCGCGCTGCTCGCCGCCCTCGCCCAGGGCGATGCCGTCGCCCTGGCCGCCGCCCTCGCCAACGACCTCCAGCCCGCCGCCCTCTCGCTGCGGCCCGCGCTCGCCGCCACCCTGCGGGCCGGCACCGAGGCCGGCGCGCTCGGCGCCCTCGTCTCCGGCTCGGGGCCGACCTGCGCGTTCCTCGCCAAGGACGCCGACGCGGCCGCCGCCGTCGCCGAGGCGCTGCGGGCCTCCGGCACCTGCCGGACCGCGCACGCCACGTACGGGCCGGTGCCGGGGGCGGCGCTGGTGCCGTAGGGCCCGCCGGTGCCGGGGCGGCGCCCGCGTCGTAGGGACCCCGCTCGCGTCGTAGGGGCTTCGCCGGTTCGGGGCCCGCCGGTTTCGGGGCCCCCGCCGCCGCAGGCGGTGAGGGCGCTTCGGCGGGCCCATTAGGCTGGGGAGATCGGGGCGTCCCCGACAGGGGTGCCCGGCCGCGACCGGCGGGCCGCCCCGAGACCGCCAATCCCAGGAGCGCAGCAGACGTGGCCGTCAACCTCGCCACCATCGAGTCCGTCACGAAGGTCTACGGCACCCGCGCCCTCCTGGACGGAGTCAGCCTCGGCGTCAGCGAAGGCGACCGGATCGGCGTCGTCGGACGCAACGGCGACGGCAAGACCACCCTGATCCGGATGCTCGCCAAGCTGGAGGAGGCCGACAGCGGCCGGATCACCTGGAACGGCGGCCTCCAGCTGGCCGTCCTCACCCAGCACGACTCGCTCGACCCGACGGCCACCATCCGGCACGAGGTGATCGCCGACCGGGCCGACCACGAGTGGCTCGGCGACGCCCGCATCCGCGACATCGTCGAAGGCCTCTTCGGCGGCCTCGACCTGCCCGGCTTCGCCGACGGCCTCGACACCGTCATCGGCCCGCTCTCCGGCGGCGAGCGCCGCCGGATCGCCCTCGCCAAGCTGCTCCTCGGCTCGCCCGACCTGATCGTCCTCGACGAGCCCACCAACCACCTCGACGTCGAGGGCATCAACTGGCTCGCCCAGCACCTGCAGAAGCGCCGCTCCGCGCTGGTCTGCGTCACCCACGACCGCTGGTTCCTCGACCAGGTCTGCACCCGGATGTGGGACGTCCAGGGCGGCGCCGTGCACGAGTACGAGGGCGGCTACTCCGACTACGTCTTCGCCCGCGCCGAGCGCTCCCGGATCGAGGCCGTCGAGGAGCAGAAGCGCCAGAACCTCGCCCGCAAGGAACTCGCCTGGCTGCGCCGCGGCGCCCCCGCCCGCACCTCCAAGCCGCGCTACCGGATCGAGGCCGCCAACGCCCTGATCGCCGACGTGCCGGAGCCCCGGGACCGGTCCGAGCTGATGAAGTTCGCCAACGCGCGACTGGGCAGGACCGTCTTCGACCTGGAAGGCGTCACCGTCAAGGCCGGCCCCAAGCTGCTGCTGGAGAACCTCACCTGGCAGCTCGGCCCCGGCGAGCGGATCGGCCTGCTCGGCGTCAACGGCGCCGGCAAGACCTCGCTGCTGCGCGCCCTGCGCGACGCGTACGCCTCCGAGGGCGACGTGCAGCCCGCGTCGGGTCTGATCAAGGTCGGCAAGACGGTGCGGCTCGCCTACCTGTCGCAGGAGGTCGTCGAACTGGACCCGGCCATCCGGGTGCTCCAGGCCGTCGAGCAGGTCCGCTCGCGCGTCGACCTCGGCAAGGGCCGGGAGATGAGCGCCGGCCAGCTGTGCGAGCAGTTCGGCTTCGGCAAGGACAAGCAGTGGACGCCCGTCGGCGACCTGTCCGGCGGCGAGCGGCGGCGGCTCCAGCTGCTGCGCCTGCTGATGGACGAGCCCAACGTGCTGTTCCTCGACGAGCCCACCAACGACCTCGACATCGAGACCCTCAACCAGCTGGAGGACCTGCTCGACGGCTGGCCCGGCTCGATGATCGTCATCAGCCACGACCGGTTCTTCATCGAGCGGACCACCGACGTCGTCCACGCGCTGCTCGGCGACCAGAAGATGCGGATGCTGCCGGGCGGCGTCGACGAGTACCTGGAGCGGCGGGCGCGGATGGCCGCCTCGATCGCCGCCGCCGCTTCGGCCGCGTCGGGTGCTTCGACCGCCTCGACCGCCTCGACCGCCTCGACCGCTTCGGCCGCGGCGTCCGGCGGTTCGGACGCCGGGACCGCCGCGTCGGCCCTGTCGGGCGGTGACCTGCGGGCGGCGAAGAAGGAGATGCAGAAGATGGAGCGGCAGATCGCCAAGCTGGACCAGAAGGAGTCCAAGCTGCACGCCCAACTCGCCGAGCACGCCGCCGACTTCTCCAAGGTCGCGGAGCTGGACGCGCAGCTGCGCGCCGTCCGGGAGGAGAAGGAGGAGCTGGAGCTGAGCTGGCTGGAGCTGGCCGAGCAGGTCTGAGCCCCGGTCGGGGTTCTGGCCGGAGTCCTGATCGGGGTTCTGGCTGGAGTTCTGGTCGGAGTCTTCTGGTCGGAGTCCTCTGGCGGGGACCGGGACTCCGGTCGGGCCCTACCGGGCCAGCAGGGCCTCCAGCTCGTCCGCCGCACGGCCCAGCGCACTGCGCGCCGGGTCGTGCGGTGCCGTCGGGCGGGCCGCCGCCCCGGTCGGCGGGCGGTGCTCGCGGGCCGCCGCCGTCAGCTCGTCCAGCGCCCGGCGCACCCGCCCCACCTCCGCCGGATCCGGCACCCGGCCGCCGTACCGCAGCTGCGCCGCGAACGCCGCCACCGCGCCGCCCAGCCGTTCCAACGCCGCCGTCGCCGGCAGCCACTGCTCCGCCAGCCGTCCCGTCGGCGGCGGCTCGGCCAGCCCCTGCCGCACCTCCTGGCGGGCGTCCTCCAACGCCCGGTACGCCGTACGGCGCAGCCACACCTCGGCCCGGCCCGCGTCCCCGGTGACCGCGTCCAGATAGGCCCGCAGCGCGGTGGCCGCGTCCACCAGTCGGGGCTCGATCCGGTGCCGCGGACGCTCCGGCCACAGCAGATAGCCGAAGAGCAGCACGATCGCGCTCGCGAGCACCGTGTCCAGCACCCGCGGCCAGAACTCGGCCGCGCTGCTCTGCCCGCCCAACTGGAGCAGGATCAACGCCATCGGCGTCATCGCCACCGTGTTCAGCCCGTAGTGCGCCGCCGTCGCGTACGGCAGTAGGGCCACGCAGAACGCGGCGATCGCCGTCAGTACCCACGCGTCGGTCGTGAGCGACACCACGGCCGCCGTGACCGCCACCCCGAGCACCGTGCCGACCGAGCGGCTCACCGCCCGCAGGAACACCGAACCGAGATCCGGCTTCAACACGAAGGCGATCGTCATCGGCACCCAGTAGCTCTTGCTGAGCGGGTAGCTGGCCGTCACCGCCGAACCGACCGCGATGCACAACGCCACCCGCAGCCCGTACCGGACCGAACCGCGCGACAGCAGCCGCACCCGCAGCCGCCACGGATCGGGCGGCGGTGCCGGGGCGGTACCGACCTCCGCCTCCCGGCCGGCCACGGTGTCGGCCGCCGCGCGCAACGCCACGTCCAGGGCCTGCCGGGACGGCGTGTCCGGCTGCCACTGCGGAACGGCGACCTCGCCGCCGCCCCGCCGGACCGCGTCCGCCAACCGGAGCGGTACCTCCGCGACCTCGGGCGGCACCGGCCGCCACGCCCACAACAGGCCCGTCGCCGCCTCGGTGGCGGCCAACGCCGCCTCGTACATCCGGCGCAGCCGAACCGTACGGGCGGACTCCGACCCCGGGCGGTGCGGTCGCGGGAGGAGGTCCTGCAACTGGTTCAACCGGGCCGTCAACACCTGGCGCGAAGCCGCGCCCTGCGGCGTGCCCAAATCGGCCAGCGTCCGGCCGAACGCCTCGTACGCGGCCGCCAGCGCACGGTTGCGCGGATCCGAGGCGGGACGGCGGTGCGCGCCCCCCGGCAGACCCAGCACCACCACGAACGCGGCACCCGCCAGCATCATCGGCGCCGCCGCCCACCACGGATCCGGCAACGGCATCCCGCTGCCCAACGCCGCCGACACCAGCAGCAGCATCCCCGCCGCCGAACCCCGCGGGCCCGTCGCACTCAGCGCGCCGGACGCGAACGCCGTGAACGTGAGCGCCGCACCGAGCACCACCGCCGAAACGTGCGCGTGCTGGAGGGAGGTGCCGATCAGCATGCCGAGCGCCGAAGCCAGCACCGCCGACGCGATCCGGGGCACCCGCAGGCCGCTCGGCTCCGCGCGGTCGTTCATCGTCGCGTGCATCGCGCCCAGACCGGCGAACACCCCCAGATCCAGCCGGTGCCCCAGCAGCCCTGCGGCCAGCGGCACCGCCATGCCCACCGCCGCGCGGGCCATCAGCGCCAGCGGCAACGGCGGCCGGGAAGGACGGGCGGCACGGGCCCACCAGGAGGGGGCGGACTCGTCTGCGGGCATCAGGTCACGTCCGTTCTGCGGCCAGGGGTCGCTGCTGTGCGACATTGCGCGGCAGATGGGGGCGTACCCGGTCCAACCGGGCGAGACCAGTCTACCGGGGCCCGGCGCGACACCCCCGAGGGCCGCACGTGTCAAGTTCGTACCGATCCCGCACAGGCGGGCCAAGGGCCCTGCCGACCCGACAGGGGCGGTGGCTACGATTACGGAGGCGGAGACCGCCCCCAGGGCGGGCGGTGCACCGACCAGCACTGTACGACCGAGAAGTTGACGGTATGTTGCGGAGCGGCGGCCCCGGGGTTACCCCGAACCGCCGCCCGTACGGGGGAGAGGTGAACTGCTGTGGCAGGAGAGGTTCCACCGAACACGGGGGCCAGTCCGGACACGTCCGGTGACGTCACGCCATTTATGCTCAGCCACATGATGGGGTTCGGCCCCCTCGTCAGCACCGTGCAGACGAACGTCAGCGCCGCCGACCTGGTGTCCGCCTTCGGCAAGAAGGACGTCAAGGTCGAGCTCGACACGCTCACCGCGTTCGCCAAGAAGATCGAAGCCCTGCTCCAGGCCATGGAGGGCTCCCCGGCGGCCCCGTACAAACTCCAGGAACAGAAGCTGACCGGCGGAAGCTTCGCCAGCGCGGAGTTCGCCGAAGCGACGGCCCTGACCGCGGCCTACGACAAGGTGCACACCCAGCTCGTCAAGCTGCACAAGGACTTCGTGTCGCAGATCGAGGCGATGAAGACCGCGGTCGCGGCGACGGCGGGCAACTACTCGGCCAACGAGGACGACACGGCGGCCGCACAGAACGCCGTCGCGAAGAACGCGGGCGGCCCCACACCGCCGCGGGCCGGCGGCGAGGGCTTCTGATGGTGGTCGGCGAGGGCGCCCACGGGGAAACGGGGAGTAAGTAGTGGCAGACGGAACGAACTTCGAGGGCGTCGGACACGCCCAGCTCAAGAAAATGGTCCAGAGCACCGACCCCACGACGGTGCTGAGCCGCGGCACCCAGCTGCAGTCGGCCGGCCGTGTCCTGAAGGAACTCGGCGCGGCACTCAAATCGCACATCGGCAACGTCAGCTGGGAAGGGCCGGCCGCCGAGAGCTTCAAGACCTGGGCCGGCAACCTGCAGCAGTCTGCCGCGTTGCTCGGTGACTACTCCACAACCGCCGGCGACGCCATGCACCAGGCCGGTGAGGCACTCAGCACCGCCAAGGTGGCCGTGCCGGACGTGCCACACGACGATGTCGACATCGTCAAGACACGCTCGACCCAGGGGGCGCCCAACCAGTTGGCGCTCACGAGCGCCAACTTCACCCCGGCCGGGCCGACCACCGCCACCGTCGACGCCATGATGAAGAAGCAGAACTGCTCCTGGGTCACCGAGACGGAGGCTCTGGCCGCCTCCCAGCGGGTCTACAAGGCTCACCAGGAAGCCATCCACCAGATGGAGAAGCTGGGGCAGGCGTACGAGGCCGCGACGACGAAGCTGGCCGGGCTCGGGGACGTGGCTCTACCGGGTACGCCGGATGCGAGTAGCAACAAGTACGAATCCTCGACGGCCTCTGGTGGCAGTGGCTCGGGCGGTTACGGCGGCTCCGTTCGTAGCCCTCGTACAGGCGGCGGTAGCACCGGGGGTAGCTACCGCCCGCCAGGTGGAAACTACGGTGGTGGTTCGGTCGTGCCTCGGAGTCCGGGGTCGGGTCCGCAAGGCCAGGTCGGCGGGCCTGGCCACGCCGACCCGATTCCGCCGCGAAGCGGTGGCCAGGTGCCGCCGACGCCGGTGGGCCCGGGCTCCTCGGCGCCTCCCTCTGTGTCGTCGGAACCCGTCCACCGTCCCGGTACCGGCCTCGACAGCCTGCCGACCGTGCCAGGTCAGACCGGCCCGCTCGGCCCCAGTGGTGGTGGAAGTCTCTCGCCTGACGGTCCGAGTGGGATTCCCGGATACCCGGGTGGCCCCGGTGGCACCCCGGGATATCCGGGTGGTCCGGGTGGCGGCCCGGTGACCGGTTTCCCGGCGGGGGTCGGCGGTGGGTCGATCCCGGCCAAGGGTGGTGGCGGATCCGTCTCCGGCAGGGGCGGGGGCTCGATCCCCGCCCGTACGGCTCCGTTCGGCGGCGGCTCGGTGCCGGGAAAGTCCGGTGGCAACCCGGGTCTGCCCAGCGGGACGGTCTTCGGCGCCCGTGAGGCCCAGGCTGGTCGGGCGGGAGCGGCCGGCAGCGCGGGCGGGGTGGGCGGCATGCATCCAGGGATGGGTGGTGGTTCCGGAGCCGTTGGTTCGGGCGGCAGCTCGCGGGGTCGAGGCCTGACCTCGACCGGAGGAGGGGCGGTCGGCGGCCGCAAGGGACCGGCTGCTGGCGGGGAGTTCACGCCGGGTGGTACGGGCCTGCGTAACCGGGCTGCTGCTGCGGGAGCCGTTGAGGGCGAAGCCCGCTCCGGGCAGAACGGCATGATGGCTCCTGGAACGGTGGGTCACTCCGGGCGGAACGAGCGCGATCGCCGCAAGCGGGCCGACTACCTCCACGAGGACGAGGAGACCTGGACCAGCGGTACGCCGCACAGCAACCCGGACGTGATTGAGTAGGACGGCAACGACTGCCCGGCCACTGGGCTCTCCCGGTGGCCGGGCAGACCTGTTCGGGGCACGCTCCCCGGTCGACGGAGAGATTGACGAGGAGTTGTGATGGGGCGGACGAACACGCGATCTCGTTGGCGGATGTCCGCTGCGGTGCTTTTGGCGGCGGGAGTTGTGGTCGGCCCGGTCGCAGTGCCGGCGGCTGCCGAAGACACGATCCGGCAACAGCAGTGGCATCTGGACGCGATGCATGCACCGGAGATGTGGAAGATCACCAAGGGGCAGGGGATCACGATTGCCGTGATCGACGGCGGATTCAAGCTGGATCATCCAGATCTGGCGGGGCAGTTCCTGCCCGGCAAGGATTTCAGCGGCAGTCCTGGTGGGGTGGGCTCCTTCGGTGACGGGCACGGCACCGGGATTGCCAGCCTCATCGCCGGGACGGGCAAAGGTATGGGGGGAACCGGTGCCCAAGGCCTGGCCCCCGGGGTTAAAATTCTCCCCTTGAAGATCAATAACGGGTCTTCTGGTGCGCTCGTATCCACTGAATTCCTTGGCCAGATCGGCCAGGCCATTTCCTATGCGGTTGATCAGGGTGCCAAGGTCATCAATATCTCGCAGGGTATGGATGCGGCAGTTCCCGCGCCGGAAGATGTTGTCAATCTGAATGGCGTAATTGAGGCTGCGAGGGCCAAGGGTGTTCTTGTAGTGGCAAGCGTCGGAAATGAAGCGCAGAAGGGCAATCCGGTCGAGTATCCCGGAGCTCTTCCGGGCGTTGTCGGGGTAGGGGCAGTCGATCGTGATGTGATTGCGACAGCCGAGTCTGAGCAGGGTCCGCAGGTTATTCTTTCCGCGCCCGGCATGGATATGCTTGCAGCTTGCACTTCCTCAACTGGTTATTGCAGGAGTCACGGGACTTCGGACTCGGCCGCACTCGTTTCTGCTTCGGCAGCCCTGGTGTGGTCGACGCATCCGGAATGGACGGAAAATCAGGTTCTTCGGGTGCTAATTAACACGGCAGGAAAACCGACTGATGGGTCGGTCCGCAGTGTCGATGTCGGGTACGGAGTTGTCAGGCCTCGCGTCGCGCTGACAGAACCTGGCGATCCTGGGCCTGCGAATGTGTCGCCGATTCCGGTTGTGCAGACCTTGCCCTCGGCGAGCTCGTCGGCTACTTCGACGCCCTCGTCGAGTTCGGCCGCCCCGAGTCCGAGTGAGGTGGCCGTGGGGGCGCCTCCGGTGGGGCCGGCGGCGGAGAAGTCCTCCGGTTCGGGTGGTGCGTTGCCGGTCGTGGCCGGTGTGGTGGGTGGGTTGGTGCTGGTCGCCGGTGCGGTGTTCGTCGTGCTGCGGCGGCGGAAGGCCAGTGGACAGCCTGCGGTGCCGCCGGGGGAGGACCCGTACGTGCGGTGATCCGGGGGCCTGCGCTGGTGTGCGCCTGCGGTGTTGAGCCGGGGGCGCGTGGGGTGGGGGTGTGCGCGGGGGTCACTCGGGTGGGGGCTGGTGGCGGGGCGGGCTGGTGTCCAGGGTGGTGGTATGGATGCGGAGGAAGCCCGGCGGGCGGGGCAGTTGAGGCGTGCGGCGGCTGCGGCGCTGATCGGTACGGCGATCGAGTTCTACGACTTCTTTTTGTACGGGACGGCGGCGGCCTTGGTGTTCGGGTCGGTGTTCTTTCCTGAACTGGGCACGGTGGGGGCGCTGTTGGCGGCGTTCTCGGTGTACGCGGTGGCGTTCCTGGCCCGGCCGCTGGGGGCGGTGGTGTTCGGGCATTTCGGGGACCGGGTGGGGCGGAAGGCGACGCTGGTGGTGTCGCTGTTGTTGATGGGGCTGTCGACGGCGGCGGTGGGGGTGTTGCCGGGGTTCGGGTCGTGGGGGTGGTGGGCGCCGGCGGCCCTGGTGGCGTTGCGGGTGTGTCAGGGCGTGGGGTTGGGCGGGGAGTGGGGCGGGGCGGCGCTGCTGATCGCGGAGAACGCGCCGGCCGGGCGGCGGGGGCGGTACGGGGCGTTCCTGCAGTTGGGGCCGACGAGCGGGTTCGTGTTGGCGAACGGGGTGTTCCTGGCGGTCCAACTCGGCCTGGACGAGCGGGCGTTCCGGGAGTGGGGCTGGCGGGTGCCGTTCCTGGCGTCGTTGGGGCTGGTGGCGGTGGGGCTGTTCGTGCGGCTGCGGTTGGAGGAGACGCCGCTGTTCCGGCCGGACGAGCCGAGGGACCGGGCGCCGGTGGTGGAGGTGTTGCGCGGGCACTGGCGCACGGTGCTGCTGGGCTGTGGGGCGATCACCGTGGGGTACGCGCTGTTCTACCTGACCACGACGTACGCGTTGGCGTACGCGACGTCCGGGCTCGGGGTGGCGAGTTCGCTGGTGCTGGTGATGCTGCTGGTGGGCGCGCTGGGCATGGGCGTGACGGTGTGGGTGAGCGCGTCGCGCAGTGACGGCTGGGGGCGGCGGCGGACGCTGTGCTGGGCGACGGGCCTGGCGGCGGGGTGGTCGCTGGTGCTGTTCCCGCTGCTGGAGACGGTGCGCCGGCCGTTGATGTTCGTGGCGCTGGCGGGTGCGCTGGTGGTGCTGGGGTGCCTGATGGGGCCGGTGGCGGCGTTCCTGCCGGAGTTGTTCCCGACCCGGGTGCGGTACACGGGTGCCGCGTTGACGTACAACCTGGGCGGCGTGGTGGGCGGGGCGACGACGCCGCTGGTGGCGACGCGGCTGACGGAGGCGTACGGGACGGCGGAGCCGGTCGGCTGGTACCTGGTGGGGCTGGGTGTGGTGGCGCTGGGGTGCCTGTGGCTGCTGCCGGAGACCGGTGGTGCGGAGTTGGGGGCGGTGGACGGCGGACGCCGCCGGGCGCCCCTCCTGGGGGCGGACCCGGCGGCGTAGGTGCCGACCGTGCGGTGCGGTCAGCCGGCGAGGGCGGCGCGGCCGGCCAGCACGACGGCGGTGTGCTGGGCGACCCGCTCGCCGAGGTGCTCGGCGGTCGCGATGTCGGCCTTGTGCACGGCCTCGGGGCCGGCGTCGGACGGGCTGGAGGCGGCGGCGCCGTTGAAGAAGCCGAGGCGGTTGAGGTCGTTCTCGGTGGCGGTGGTGGCGTTCCAGCCGGGCTTGAGGCCGAGGTTGACCCAGCTCATGCCGTGCTGGGCGGCGAGGGTCTGGAAGAAGCCGAGGGTGCCGGCCTTGTCGCCGCTCTTGGAGGCGGAGTTGGTGAAGCCGGCGGCGACCTTGTCCCGCCAGGCGTCGGAGAACCAGCGCTTGCTGGTGGCCTCGGCGAAGACGTGGAAGGCGCCGGAGGCGGTGCCCATGTAGGTGGGGGAGCCGAAGACGATCGCGTCCGCGGCGTCGAGCTGGGCCCACTGCTCGTCGGTGATGGTGTCGACGGCGATCGAGACGACCTCGGCGCCGGCGGCGGCGCCGCCGCGGGCGACGGCCTCGGCGATGACGGCGGTGTGGCCGTAGCCGGAGTGGTAGGCGAGGGCGACGGTCGGGCGGATGGCGGTCATGCGGGGGCACTCCTATACGGGTACGGGCAGGGGCAGGGGCAGGGCAACGCAGGCAAGGCAGGGGGAAGGCAAGGGGCGGCGAGGGCCTGCTGCCGCACCCCGGCCCGTCGACTGGTCTCTAATATAGACCAAGTCTCCATTGGTTACCAAGGGTGGATTGGAGACCGCGGGGCTACCCTGGACAGCATGACGACGGAGGAAGCGGCCCGGGCGGAGAGCGGCACCGGGCGGCAGGGGCAGGAACGGGAGGGCGGGCAGGACCGGGAGCAGGAGCTCGACGTCTTCGCCCAGCTCTGTCCCAGCCGCGCGATGTTCGCCGAACTGGCCGACAAGTGGTCGATGTTGATCCTGATGAGCCTCGCCGCCTGCGGGCAGCAGCGGTTCTCCGAACTGCAGCGCGGCGTCGGCGGGGTCAGCCGCAAGATGCTCACCCAGTCGCTGCGCAGCCTGGAGCGCAGCGGACTGGTGCGCCGCACCGTGTTCCCGGAGACGCCGCCGCGGGTGGTCTACGACCTGCTGCCGCTCGGCCGGGAGCTGGCTGTACTGCTGGCGCCGCTCGGCCGGTGGACGGAGCAGCGGACCGGGCAGATGCTGGCCGCCCGCGAGGAGTTCGACGAGACGCACGCCGAAGGCTGACCGCGCGCACGCCGAAGGCTGGCCGCGCGCGCCGAGGGCTGGCCGGGCCCGCGCCGAGGGGCGGGTGCCCGCCCGCCGGGGGTCGGTCCGGCGTGCGCCGGGGCCGCGGACCCGATTTCCCTTCCTGGCCGCCAGCCGTGTAATGTCTTCCTTGTTCGACCGGCCCGGCGAAAGCCCGGCAAGCCCCTATAGCTCAGTCGGTAGAGCGTCTCCATGGTAAGGAGAAGGTCTGCGGTTCGATTCCGCATGGGGGCTCCATTCGAAGGCCCTCGCTTCATGGCGAGGGCCTTTTGCTGTTCCCCGATCAGACCGTCGGGCCCGGTGCGGAGGCCGAGCGCGGCGGCCTAGCGGGTCGGGTACGGAATGCGCTGTGATGGTGCGTCATCGGCCGCCCGCCCATGGGGTGCGGGCGCGAGCCGAACCCCGACCGGGAGGGCGTCATGGGCGTTCGACTCGTGGTGGTCGACGATCACCGGCTGTTGGCCGAGGCGCTGGCCACGGCGTTGCAGCTGCGCGGCCACCGGGTGCTCGCGGTCGGCTGCCCGGCCGGGGTCGCGGCCGATCTGGTGGTCGGCCGGCGGCCGGAGGTGTGTCTGCTGGGGGTGTCCGCGCCGAGTGAGCCGGCGGCTTTCGACGGGCTGCGCCGGATCCGCCGGGAGCGTCCCGAGGTGGCCGTGATCGTGCTCGGTCCGGTGGGTGAACTGCGCGGTGTGGCGGGGGCGTTCGCGGCCGGGGCGGCGGGGTACGTGCCGAGCGACGAGCGGATCGGGGTGGTCGAGCGGGCGATCGGGCGGGCCCGGGCGGGCGAGGCGGCGGTGGCCGTGGACGTGCTGCGCGGGGCCTTCGACCAGTTGCTGCGGCCGGTCGCCGAGCCGGACGACGAGGCGGTGCGGCTGCTGCGGCTGCTGACCCGCCGTGAGGTGCAGGTGCTGGCCCGGATCGCGGACGGGGAGGACACGGCGGCGATCGCCGCCGGGATGCGGATCGCCGCGAGCACCGCCCGGACGCACGTCCAGCGGGTGCTGATGAAGCTCGGTGCGCGGACCCGGCTGGAGGCGGCCGCGGTGGCGGCCCGTACCGGGCTGCTGGAGCGGATGGCCGGCGGCTGAGGGGGGCTCGGGGTCCGTGAAACCGGCTCCCGGGCGGCCCGTTCACATGGTCCTGGGCACTCCGGCGGGCAGGGAGAATAGCCTCAGTCGTACACACGTCATCGACGGCCGCCGCTGACCGGCGGACCGTCGCCCGCTGGAGGTCTCATCATGAGTAAGTACCTGGTCACGGGTGGCGCCGGCTACGTCGGCAGCGTGGTGGCCGCCCACCTGCTGGAGGCGGGGCACCAGGTGACCGTCCTGGACGATCTCTCCACCGGTTTCCGCGAGGGCGTCCCGGTCGGTGCCGAGTTCGTCGAGGGTCGGGTCCAGGAGGCCGGCCGGGTGCTGGACGGTTCCTTCGACGGCGTGCTGCACTTCGCCGCCTCCTCGCAGGTCGGCGAGTCGGTCGTGGACCCGGAGAAGTACTGGCGCAACAACGTGGCGGGTTCGCTGGAGCTGGTCGCGGCGATGCGCGCGGCGGGTGTGCGCAAGCTGGTGTTCTCGTCCACCGCCGCCGTCTACGGCGAGCCGGAGGTCGTGCCGATCGCGGAGACCGCCCGCACCTCGCCGACCAACGCCTACGGCGCCACCAAGCTCGCCGTGGACCACCTGATCACCAGCGAGGCCGTCGCGCACGGCCTGGCCGCCGTCTCGCTGCGCTACTTCAACGTGGCCGGTGCGTACGGCGCGTACGGGGAGCGCCACGACCCCGAGTCGCACCTGATCCCGCTGGTGTTCCAGGCGGCGCTGGGTCAGCGCCCGCACATCGCGGTGTACGGCGAGGACTACCCGACCCCGGACGGCACCTGCATCCGCGACTACATCCACGTCGCGGACCTGGCCGACGCGCACCTGCTGGCGCTGGACGCGGCCAAGCCGGGCGAGCACCTGATCTGCAACCTGGGCAACGGCAGCGGCTTCTCGGTGCGCGAGGTGATCGAGTCGGTCCGGCGCGTCACCGGCCGGGAGATCCCGGTGCAGGCGGCCGGCCGCCGGGCCGGCGACCCGGCCGTGCTGGTGGCCTCGGCGGCCCGCGCCCACGAGGCGCTGGGCTGGACGCCGCGCCGCCCGAACCTGGACGACATCGTCGCCGACGCCTGGAAGTTCGCCCTGGAGAAGCACGGCAAGTAGGCCGCAGGACCCCGCAGGCGCCGCTCCCGGAGGTTCGGGGGCGGCGCCTCGGCGTTGCCCGCTTCGACCGGTGATGGCGTGAAATCCCGCCACTCGCGCACCTCCTGACGAAACTTCACCAAACCGCCACGAGGGGGTTTCCCGGCCCGTACGCTGAGTGCGGTACCGGTGGGGGCCGGCGCCCTTTTCGGCCTCACCGGCCACCGGTGGGCGGGCGGAGTGACGGGCCCAGACCGCGGGTGCCGGGGCCGGTCCCCGCCCCCGGGCTCGGGCCGGTCTGAGCAGGGGGGTAGTGACGATGGGGCGGATCCGCGTCCTGGTGGTCGACGACCACCGGATCTTCGCCGAGGCCCTGGCCGCGGCGCTCGCCGCCGAGCCCGACGTGGAGGTGGGGGCGGCCGGCAGCGGGGCCGCCGCCGAGCGGGCGCTGGAGCGTGCCGCCGTCGAGGGGCGGGCCTTCGACGTGGTCCTGATCGACGCCGACCTGGGGGCCGAGGGCACTGCTTCGGCGGGTGTCCGGAGCCGGCTCGGCCCGGACGCGGCCGACGCGGCCCGGCGGCGGCCGGCCCCGGCGGTGCCGCCGCCCCGCCACCCGGTCGGCCCGCCGGTGGCGCAGTCCGGCGGCCGCCCGGTGGACCTGTTGCGCCCGGGCGGGCGCGGCACGGAACCGGTCCGCTCCGACGCGTACCGGGCCGACCAGCTCAGAACCACGCCTCCGGCACCGGACGGCATCACCCTGCTCGCCCGGGTCCGCCGCGCCCATCCGGGGCTGCGGGCGGTCGTGCTGGCCGTCGCCGACGACCCGCACCGCGCCGCCCGGGCCCTGCACGCGGGCGCCACCGGCTGGGTGGCCAAGGAGAGTTCGCTGGCCCGGCTGCTCTCCGTGGTCCGGGGGGTGCTGCGGGACGAGACGCACCTGCCGCCCGCGCTGCTGACCGGGGTGATCCGCGAGCTGACCACCGCCCGGCGGGACCGCACCGAGAGCGAGCGGCTGGTCGACACCCTCACTCCGCGGGAGAAGCAGATCCTGCGCTGCATGGTCGCGGGCCTGGGTCGGCAGGCGGTCGCGGAGCGGCTCTACCTGTCGCCGCACACCGTCCGGACGCACATGCAGAACGTGCTCGGCAAGCTCGGGGTGCACTCCACGCTGGCCGCGGTGGCGGTGGCCCGCCGGGCCGGGGTCAGCCCGGCCGAGCCGGCCCTGCCGGCGCCGCCGTCCGTCGTGACCGCGGTGGACCGGACGTGAACTCCGGGGCGCGGATCAGCCCGGGATGTTGTCGAACGGGGCGACCAGCTGCCGCAGGAGCGCGGCGAGTTCGCCCTGCTGGCCGGAGCTGAGCTGGGCGAGCAGTTCGCGTTCGTGCGTGAGCAGTCCGGCGAGTGCCTGGTCGGCGCGGTCGCGGCCGTCGTCGGTGAGCCGGACGAGCACGCCGCGCCGGTCGTCCGGGTCGGGCAGGCGCTTGACCAGGCCCTTGCCGGTGAGGCGGTCGATGCGGTTGGTCATGGTGCCGGAGGTGACCAGGGTCTGGGTGAGCAGCTGGCCGGGGGAGAGCTGGTAGGGGGAGCCGGCCCGGCGCAGGGCGGTCAGGACGTCGAACTCCCAGGGCTCCAGCCCGTGCTCGGCGAAGGCGGTGCGGCGGGCGCGGTCGAGGTGCCGGGCGAGTCTGCTGACCCGGCTGAGTACCTCCAGCGGCTCCACGTCGAGGTCGGGGCGCTCTCGGCGCCACGCTGCGACCAGCCTGTCGACCTCGTCCTCCATGACGATCAGTGTATCGGTGGATGTGTCGATGTGAAGTCTCTTGACGTCGAGAAATGTGCCAGCAAGGCTACCTGGGATATCTTGATGTCGAGATACTTGTGAGGTGGACCATGACCAGTCCCGTCTGGGACCCGGCGCAGTACCTGCGCTTCGCGGACGAACGCACCCGTCCGCTGCGCGACCTGCTCGCCCGCGTCCCCGCCCTCCCGAACCCGAGCGATCCCGTGATCCTCGACATCGGCTGCGGCCCCGGCAACTCCACCGCCGTGCTGCGCGCACGCTGGCCGCACGCCCGCCTCACCGGCATCGACAACTCCGCCCCGATGCTCGCCACCGCCCGCACCGACGGTGAGCCCACCGCCGACTACCTGCTCGCCGACGCCCGCGACTACGACCCGGCCCCGGCCGGACCCGACCTGATCGTCTCCAACGCCACGCTGCAGTGGATCGACGGCCACCTCGACCTCGTCCCGCGCTGGGCCGGCGCCCTGCCGCCCGGCGGCACCGTCGCCTTCCAGGTCCCCGGCAACTTCGACGCCCCCAGCCACACCCTGCTCGCCGAACTCCGGCGAAGCCCCCGCTGGCGCGGCCTCCTCGGCGACGACGCCGCCAGGGCCGGCGTCCACCCGCCCGAGCGCTATCTGGACGCCCTCACCGCCGCCGGCTGCGCGCCCGACGTCTGGGAGACCACCTACCGCACCCTGCTCCCGGGCCCGGACCCGGTCCTCGCCTGGGTCAAGGGCACTGCCCTGCGCCCCGTCCTCACCCGGCTGACCGACCCCGCCCGCCGAGCCGCCTTCCTCGCCGAGTACGGGGCGCTCCTGCGCGAGGCCTACCCGGCCGGGTCGCACGGCACCGTCTTCCCGTTCCGGCGGATCTTCGCCGTCGGGACCAGGGCCTGATGCGGGGCGGGAGGGCCGCCGGCCCTTCCGCCCGTCGGTCGCTCCTTCCGCCCGCCGGTCGGCCCTACCCCGCCGTCGGTTCGCCCGCTAGTCAGTCCTTGCGCCCGCCGACCAGCCTCGGGTGCCGCTCCAGGCCCTCCAGCCCGTGCCAGGCCAGGTTCACCAGGTGCGCCGCGACCTGCGCCTTGTCCGGCTTGCGGACCTCCAGCCACCACTGCCCGGTCAGCGCCACCATGCCGACCAGCATCTGCGAGTACATCGGGGCCAGTCGCGCGTCGAAGCCCCGGGACTTGAACTCCAGGCCGAGGATGTCCTCCACCTGCGTCGCGATGTCGCTGATCAGTGACGCGAAGGTGCCGGTCGACTGGGCCACCGGGGAGTCCCGGACCAGGATCCGGAAGCCGTCCGTCGAGGTGTCGATGTAGTCCATCAGCGCGAACGCGGCCTGCTCCAGCAGCTCCCGCGAGTGCCCGCCGGTCAGCGCCCCCGTGACCATGTCCAGCAGCAGTTGCATCTCGCGGTCCACCACCACCGCGTACAGCCCCTCCTTGCCGCCGAAGTGCTCGTACACCACCGGCTTCGACACCCCGGCCCGCTCGGCGATCTCCTCCACCGAGGTGCCGTCGTAGCCGCGCTCCGCGAACACCGTCCGGCCGATCTCCAGCAGCTGCTCCCGCCGCTGCTTGCCGGTCATCCGGACCCGCCCGCCCCGGCGGCGCGGCGCCGGGGCGGGCGCACCCCCCGAGGCGCCCCCGCCCGCCGGTGCAGCGGTTCGCGGACGGGCCGGCGCCGCGTCGGGCGCCGCGTCCGTCCGCGTGCTCTGGTGGCCGCCTGTGCTGTCTGCGCTGCTCCCGTTCACCCCTACATCATGCTGGAAGCGACGACTCATGCGGCGCGGCGGGCGGCGATCCGCTGCGCGTCCGGCCAACGGACGTCCCGGACCCAGCCGGCCAGCTCGAACCAGCGGATCAGCCGGGCCGAGGAGTCGATCTGCCCGCGCAGCACCCCGTGCCGGGCGGCCGTCGGGTCCGCGTGGTGCAGGTTGTGCCAGGACTCGCCGCAGGAGAGCACCGCCAGCCACCAGACGTTGCCCGAGCGGTCCCGGGAGCGGAACGGGCGGCGGCCGACGGCGTGGCAGATCGAGTTGATCGACCAGGTGACGTGGTGCAGCAGGGCCACCCGGACCAGCGATCCCCAGAAGAAGGCGGACAGCGCGCCCGACCAGGACAGCGTCACCAGCCCGCCGACCAGCGGGGGGAGCAGCAGCGAGATCATGGTCCAGAGCCAGAACAGCCGGGAGATCCGCCGTATGGCCGGATCGCGGACGAGGTCCGGCGCGTACGTGAGCTGCGGGGTCTGCTCCTCGTCGAACATCCAGCCCATGTGCGCCCACCACAGGCCCTTGAGCAGGGCCGGGAGGTTCTCCCCGTAGCGCCACGGCGAGTGCGGGTCGCCGTCCTTGTCGCTGAACCGGTGGTGCTTGCGGTGGTCGGCCACCCAGCGCACCAGCGGGCCCTCGACCGCCAGGCTGCCGGCGACCGCGAGGGCGAGCCGCATCGGGCGGTTGGCCTTGAACGCGCTGTGGGTGAAGTAGCGGTGGTAGCCGACGGTGATGCCGTGGCAGGTGAGGAAGTACATGGCGACGGTGATCGCCGCGTCCGTCCACCCCAGTCCCCACCCCCAGGCCACCGGCACGGCGGCCAGCAGCGCGGTGAACGGCAGGAGGATGAACAGCCCGAGCGCGAGCCGTTCGGCGAGGCCCTGCTTCTCCCCGCCGCGGGTGGCGGACAGTCGGGTGGCGGTGTCGGTGGGATCGGGGGATTCGGTGGGAAGCGCGGCGTTCCCCGCGCTCGGCTCGCCGGCCTTGGTGGTCATGGGCGTCCCTTTGCGACATCCCTGTGCGGGAGGGAGGAGCGGAGGCTACGTTGGCGTAACCTACGGCATCGTAGGTTGCGCTCCGTGGCGAAGGGAACACGCCGCCGCACGGCGCTTGAGTGAATTCACCCGACTGGATGGATGAACCGGCGGCCCGGCTTGTTCGACCGCTCCCGGCGGATCGGGGCCTGCGGATCGCGGCAGTTGATACCCATGGCAGGGTCGACTCGGGTAGGGTCTGAGCAACCATCCGCCGTGGTGTAATGGCAGCACAGGGCCCTTTGGAGGCCTTTGTCTGGGTTCGAATCCTAGCGGCGGAGCCTCTGCACGCCTCAGGTTCGGGCGTACCGCCGAACCGCCGGTATTGTCGGTGCTGCTCGGCGGACTGTGCGAATGGCGACCGGCCTCGGTCCGGTCCGGGCCCGTTCTGCCCGCCCTGTGAACCGACCGAGGAGCCTCCCCGCATGGGTGCCAATTCGCTTGCCGCCGTTGTCGTGCTCGCCGCCGGTGGCGGGACCCGGATGAAGTCGAACAAGCTGCCCAAGGTGCTGCACGAGGTCTGCGGCCGGTCGCTGGTGGGTCATGCCGTCTCGGCGGCCCGCGAACTGACGCCGGAACAGCTCGTCGTGGTGGTCGGACACCAGCGGGAGCAGGTCCAGGAGCACCTCGCGGCGCACTACCCGGCGGCCCGTCCGGTGGTGCAGGAGGAGCAGAAGGGCACCGGGCACGCGGTGCGCACGGCGCTGGAGGCGCTGGCCGCCGACGGCGTGGTGCTGGACGGCACGGTGATCGTCACCGCAGGGGACTCCCCGCTGCTGACCGGGGACACGCTGCGCCGCCTGGCGAAGGCCCACGCCGGCCAGGACAACGGGGTCACCGTCCTGACCGCCGTCGTCCCCGAGCCCTTCGGCTACGGCCGGATCCTGCGGGACGAGGACGGCACCGTCGCCGCGATCGTCGAGGAGCGGGACGCCACCGCCGTCCAGCGCTCGATCGCCGAGATCAACTCGGGCGTCTTCGCCTTCGACGCCAAGCTGCTGGTCGAGGCGCTGGCCGAGCTCACCACGGACAACTCGCAGGGCGAGGAGTACCTCACCGACACCCTGGAGATCCTGCGCACCGCCGGGCACCGGGTGGGCGCTGTGGTCGCGGAGGACCACCGGGACATCCTGGGCATCAACGACCGGGTGCAGCTCGCGCAGGCCCGCCGGCTGCTGAACGACCGCCTGCTGGAGCGGGCGATGCGGGCCGGCGTCACCGTGGTGGACCCGGCGACCACCTGGATCGACGTGCAGGTGACGTACGAGCCGGACGCCCTCGTGCTGCCGAACACCCAGCTGCACGGTGCCACCCACCTGGGCGAGGGCTGCGAGGTCGGCCCGAACTCGACCCTGACCGACACCCTGATCGGCGCCGGCGCCCGTGTGAGCAACACCACGGCGGACCGCGCCGAGGTGGGCGAGCTGGCCACCGCCGGCCCGTACGCCTACCTGCGGCCGGGGGCCAAGCTGGCCCGCAAGGCGAAGGTCGGCACCTACGTCGAGGTGAAGAACTCCGAGCTGGGCGAGGGGGCCAAGGTGCCGCACCTCTCCTACATCGGGGACGCCACGATCGGCGAGGGCGCCAACGTCGGCGCGGCCTCGGTCACCGTGAACTACGACGGCGTCAACAAGCACCGCACGGTGATCGGTGCGCACTGCCGCACCGGTTCCGACAACATGTTCATCGCCCCGGTGGCGATCGGGGACGGCGCCTACACCGCGGCCGGTTCGGTGATCACCACCGACGTCCCGCCCGGCGCGCTCGGAGTGAGCCGGGCGCACCAGCGCAACATCGAGGGCTGGGTGGAGCGCAAGCGCCCGGGGACCACCTCCGCGCAGGCCGCGAAGGCCGCGACGGACGGGGCCGCGGACGCCTGACGGGACGGGCGGGAGCCCGAGGGCGGTCCCGGGGCGGACGGTTTCTGCGTGGGCGCGTAACCTTGGGGTCATACGTGCGCCACTGGGCTTACGGCCCGTGTCCAGGCGTACCGACAATTCCCCCGACCCCGTGCGAGCCGGCTGCGCCTGCCCGCACGGGACGACGGGGTTCAGCGTCAGCAACGCGAGGAGACGGTGCAGTGAGCGGGATCACGACGTCGGGTGAGAAGAAACTCAAGCTCTTCTCCGGCCGTGCCCACCCGGAACTGGCGAGGGAGGTGGCCGAGGCGCTCGGGACCGAGCTCGTCCCGACCAAGGCCCTGGACTTCGCCAACGGCGAGATCTACGTCCGCTTCCTGGACTCGGCCCGCGGCGCGGACTGCTTCGTGATGCAGAGCCACACGGCTCCCATCAACCAGTGGATCATGGAACAGCTGATCATGATCGATGCGCTGAAGCGGGCCTCCGCCAAGAGCATCACCGCGATCCTGCCGTTCTACGGGTACGCCCGCCAGGACAAGAAGCACCTGGGCCGCGAGCCCATCTCGGCGCGCCTGGTCGCCGACCTGCTGCGCCAGGCGGGCGCCGACCGGCTGATGGCCGTGGACCTGCACACCGCGCAGATCCAGGGCTTCTTCGACGGCCCGGTGGACCACCTGTTCGCGCTGCCGATGCTGGCGGACTACGTGGGCGGGAGGGTGGACCGCTCCAAGCTGACCATCGTGTCGCCGGACGCCGGCCGGGTGAAGGTGGCCGACCAGTGGTGCGACCGGCTGGACGCGCCGCTGGCGATCATCCACAAGCGCCGCGACATGACCCAGGCCAACACCATCCTGTCGGCCGAGGTCGTCGGTGACGTCAAGGACCGGGTCTGCGTCCTGGTCGACGACATGATCGACACCGCCGGCACGATCTGCGCCGCGGCCGACGCGCTGTTCGACAACGGTGCGGCGGACGTCCTGGTGGCGGCCACCCACGGCGTGCTCTCCGGCCCGGCCGCGGACCGGCTGAAGAACTCGCGGGTGAGCGAGTTCGTGTTCACCAACACGCTGCCGACCCCGGCGCAGATCCAGCTGGACAAGATCACCACGCTGTCCATCGCCCCCTCGATCGCGGCCGCGATCCGCGAGGTGTTCGAGGAGGGTTCGGTCACGAGCCTCTTCGAGGGCGTGCACTGACGAAGCCCGACGGCGGCGGCCCCGGTCCGGATCGGACCGGGGCCGCCGCCGATTTCACGGGAGGCCGTTCATGCGGTTAGACTCGTGAAACTGCTCGGCGAGGGATGCCGTGTGCCTGCTCGCCGGGTGCCCGCTCCGTGATCGACGCGCTGCCGGTGTCGGATTTCCGTCCGTCGGCAGAGGCCGTTACCGCCGAGTGACCCCCGAACGTACTGAGGGTGTGGCCCCGGCGGTTTTTCGCGTTGCCTGCACCCCCGCGCCAGTCTTCCCGAGGAGTGCAGTCGTGTCCGAGATCCGCATCGCCGCTGAGACCCGTTCCGAGTTCGGCAAGGGTGCCGCCCGTCGCGCCCGCCGTGCCGGCTTCGTCCCCGGTGTCGTCTACGGCCACGGCCACGCCCCGGTTCACCTGAACCTGCCGAGCCACGACCTGATGATGGCGCTCAAGACCCCGAACGCCCTGCTGGTCGTGCCGATCGAGGGCAAGGACGAGTACGTGCTGCCCAAGGCCGTGCAGCGCGAGGCCATCAAGCGCACCATCGAGCACGTCGACCTGCTGCTGGTCAAGCGCGGCGAGAAGGTCACCGTCGAGATCCCGGTCCTCACCGAGGGCGAGCTGGCCCCCGGCGGCAACCTGCTGGAGCACGTCCTCAACGCGCTGCCGATCGAGGCCGAGGCCACCCACCTGCCCGAGTCGGTCACCGTCTCGGTCGAGGGCCTGGAGTCCGGTGCCTCCATCCTCGCCAAGGACATCGCCCTGCCGGCCGGCGTCACCCTGGCCGTCGACGCCGACGCCGTCGTGCTGCAGGTCATCGGTGCCCAGGCCGCCCCGGCCGAGGCCGCCGAGGCCGAGGGCGCCGAGGCCTGAGCCTCGCCCCACCAGCTGTGACCGCTGCCCCGGTCGCTCCCCTCGGAGCGGCCGGGGCAGCGGTGTGTCCGGGAAGATGACGTAGAGCGCGCACAGGAGGAGAGAGGGCATGGCGGACGAGTACGAGGGCCCCTGGCTGGTGGTGGGGCTGGGCAACCCGGGCGAGCAGTACGCCCGGAACCGGCACAACATCGGGTTCATGGTGGTGGACCTGCTGGCGCAGCGGATGGGCGCGAAGTTCAAGGCGCACAAGAGCCGGGCGCAGGTGGCCGAAGGACGGCTGTCCGGCCGCCGGGTGGTGCTGGCCAAGCCGATGTCGTTCATGAACCTCTCCGGCGGGCCGGTGACGGCGCTGCGGGACTTCTACAAGGCGCCGGCCTCGGCGCTGGTCGCCGTCCACGACGAGCTGGACATCGACTACGCGGCGCTGCGCCTCAAGCTGGGCGGCGGGGACAACGGCCACAACGGGCTGAAGTCGATCACCAAGTCGCTGGGGCCGGACTACTACCGGGTGCGGTGCGGGATCGGTCGGCCGCCGGGCCGGATGGAGGTCGCGGACTTCGTGCTGAAGGACTTCTCCGGCGCCGAGCGCAAGGAACTGGAGTGGTTCGTGGACCGCTCGGCGGACGCGGTGGAGGCGCTGCTGTCCGAGGGGTTGGAGCGGGCGCAGGGCACCTACAACTCCTGACGCTCCATCAAGTCCGGGAGTGGTGTTACGCAACAGTCGTACAACGCTTGACGGTCCAAACCTGAATCCGTGTGAGAACCCTGTGCGGGATCGGATAGCGTCGGCCTGGTACGCGAACGAGTCCTGGGGAGTTCTCGATGCGGGGTTTTCGTCCGGTCCGCCGACTGCGGCGGCTCCGGGTGGTCCGACTGAAGCAGTTCGGACGGCGGGTCGGCACGGCCGGTGCGCTGGGGGCGGCCGGGGTGCTGCTCTCGGGCGGCGCGGTGGCGCACGCGGACGCGGTGGCCGAGCCGGATCCGGGCGTCTCCGCGGATCCCGCGGCGGCGCAGTTCGGGCCGCTGCTCGGTGACTCGATGGGCACGGACGCCGGGCTGCTGGCGGTCGGCGGCGGCCTGGTGGTCGCGGCCGGCGGCGCCGCGCTGTGGCTGAAGCGCCGGCGCGCGGGCGAGCCGGGCGAGTAGGCCGTGTCCGGGGCCTGGCCGCCCGGGCGATGAGCACGACACCGGGCCGGTGCCCACGGGCGCCGGCCCTTTCGCGTGCCCCGAACCCTTCCGGTACGGGACGGGGCCGCCGCCCACCCCGGAGGGCGGACGGCGGCCCCGTCCCGTACGCGCGGTGGCGTCAGCCGGTGTTGCGCAGGCCGGCGGCGATGCCGTTGACGGTCAGCAGCAGCGCGCGGGCGCGCAGCGGGTCCTCGTGGCGGCCGGTGGCGACCTCCTCGCGCTGGCGGCGCAGCAGCGCGACCTGGAGGTAGGAGATCGGGTCGAGGTAGGCGTCGCGGACGGTGAAGGTCTGCTTGAGCACCGGGTTGTGCTCCAGCAGTTCGCCCTCGCCGGTGAGCCGGAGCACCTCGCGCAGGGTGAGGTCGTGCTCGGCGACGATCTGGTCGAAGACGTGGTGCAGTTCGGCGGGCACCAGCTGCTCGACGTAGTGGCGGGCGATCCGCAGGTCGGTCTTGGCCAGCGTCATGGCGACGTTGGACAGGAAGTTGCGGAAGAAGTGCCACTGGCCGTGCATCTCGTCGAGCACGCCGCCGAGGCCGGCCGCGCGGGCGGCGGCGAGGCCGGAGCCGACGCCGTACCATCCGGGGACGATCTGGCGGGACTGGGTCCAGCCGAAGACCCACGGGATGGCCCGCAGGCCGTCGAGGCCGGCGCCGGAGTCGGGGCGGCGGGACGGGCGGGAGCCCAGGTGCAGCGAGGCGAGCTGGTCGACCGGGGTGGCGGCGAAGAAGTACTTCGGCAGGTCGTCCTGCTCGACCAGGGCGCGGTAGGCGGTGTGGGCGGCCGCGGAGACCTGGTCCATCGCGGCGTCCCAGCGGGCCAGTTCCTCGGGGGCCTGGCGCGGGGCGGTGTGCAGCGCGGAGGCGGAGAGGGTGGCGGAGATGGTCAGCTCCAGGTTCTCCCGGGCGAGGGAGGGGAGCAGGTACTTGTCGGAGATGACCTCGCCCTGCTCGGTGACCTTGATCTCGCCCTCCAGGGTGCCCCAGGGCTGGGCCAGGATGGCCTCGTGGGAGGGGCCGCCGCCGCGGCCGACGGTGCCGCCGCGGCCGTGGAACAGGCGCAGCCTGATGCCGTAGCGGTGGGCGACGTCGCGCAGCCGGCGCTGGGCGCGGTGGATCTCCCACTGGGAGGTGGTGATGCCGCCGAACTTGGAGGAGTCGGAGTAGCCGAGCATGACCTCCTGGACGTCGCCGCGCAGCGAGACGAGCAGCCGGTAGGAGGGGTCGGACAGCATCTCGTCGAGGATGAGGTCGGCCTTCTGGAGTTCCTCGGTGGTCTCCAGCAGCGGCACGATGCCGATCTTGGCGATGCCGCCGTGCAGGTCGATCAGGCCGGCCTCGCGGGCCAGGACGGTGGCGGCGAAGACGTCGTCGGCGCCCTGGCACATGGAGATGATGTAGCTCTCGACGATCTCGTCGCCGAAGCGCTCGAAGCCCTCGCGGATGGTGTTGAAGACGCCGAGGGTCTTGGTGCCGGCGGCGTCCAGCGGGGCCGGGGTGGGGGCGAGCGGGCGGCGCGAGCGGAGCTCCTTGGCGAGCAGCTTCTGCCGGTACTCGCGGGGCATGTCGGCGTAGCGCCAGGCCTCCTCGCCGAGGCGGTCGAAGAGCTGGCCGAGGGCGTGGTGGTGGGCCTCGGCGTGCTCGCGGACGTCCATGGTGGCGAGCTGGAGGCCGAAGGCCTCGATGGTGCGGATGGCGCGGGCGAGGCGGCCGTCGGCGATCAGCTCGCCGCGGTGGGCGCGCAGGGAGTCCTGGATGAGCCGCAGGTCGGTGATCAGCTCGCGGGTGCCGAGGTAGTCGCGGCCCTCGACGTGCGGGGTGCCCTGGGCGAGCCGCTCGCGGGTGTTCTCCAGCTTGAGCCGGACGCAGGTGGCCTTGAGGCGGTAGGGCTCCTCGGCGTTCATCCGCTTGTAGCGGGGGCTGAGCTCGGGGAGCTGGTGCAGGTCGGTGTTGAGCGAGGCGAGCAGTTCGACCGAGGCGCCGGCCAGCCGCTCGGAGGTGGAGAGGGTGCTGCGCAGGTCGTCGACGGCGGCCAGGGCGTCCTTGATGCCGTACTCGTGCTGGAGGTTGAGGACGTCCCAGGTGACCTGCGGGGTCACGTTGGGGTTGCCGTCGCGGTCGCCGCCGATCCAGGTGCCGAAGGTGAGCGGGCGGACGCCGTCGGGCAGGGTCAGGCCGACCCGGCCGAGTTCCTCGTGCAGTTCCTCCAGGACCTGGGGGACGGCGTCGCGGTAGAGCTCGTCCAGGTAGTAGACGGCGTTGCGGGCCTCGTCGGTGGGCTCGGGGCGGGCGATGCGCAGCTCGTCGGTCTGCCAGAGCAGGTCGATGACCTCGGCGAGGCGGCGGTCGGCCTGGCGGCGGGCGCTGCTGGTGCGGGCCGGGTCGGCCTGGGAGAGGCCGGCGGCGATCTCCTCGCGGTGGATGCGGTCGAGGAGTTCGCCGATGCGGCGCAGCTTGTTGAGGACGCTGCGGCGGGCGGCCTCGGTGGGGTGGGCGGTGAAGACCGGCCGGACCGCGAGGTGGGCCAGGGTGTTCTCGAGGTGCTTGGGGTCGGCCTCGGCGAGCTGGTCGGCGGTCTGGGCGAGCAGCGAGCCCTCCCGGGCGCGGCGGGTGGCGAACTCGCGGCCTCGGTGCACCTGTTCGGTGACGTTGGCGAGGTGGAAGTAGGTGGAGAAGGCCCGGACCAGCTTGGCGGCGGTGTCCAGGTCGATGTCGGAGAGGAGTTCGGCGGTGGCCTCGCCGTCGGTGCGGCTGAGCAGGCGGACCTGTTCGACCAGGCCCAGTAGCTGGGGGCCTTCCTGGCGGACCAGCGTCTCGCCGAGCAGGTCGCCGAGGCGGCGGATGTCCGCACGCAGGGCCGCGTTGTCGGCAACTGGGCCGGTGGCGTGGACATTGGGGCTGTCCGCCGGGGTGGGGACCGGAGCGGTCACGGCTGGCTCCCTGTGGTGGTGGGGTTCGGCAACGGCTCATCGTCACAGGTCCGCCCGCGTGTGGCGGGTGTGACGCGTGCGGACCGCGCTGTCCGACGCGACCAGCATAGGTGTCGGGGCGGTCGCTGTCCGCGAGGTGGCCGGATGGCGGACAGTGACGTCGCAGGCCGCATGTGGTCTGGACCACTTGAGGGTGCGGCGAGGTGTCGGGGGCAATCCCGGTGGGGAGGGGAGGGGGTTGCCGCTTAGGCTGTCGGCCATGAGCAAGTCGCCTGGGGAGCGCGCGCAGGTCCGGTCGTTCTGGTGGTGGGAGCGGCCTCGCAGCGCCTTCCTGGACATCGGGCTGGCGGTGCTCGCCGCGCTGGAGTGCGCGCTCAGCGCGATCGCCTTCCTCTCCGGCCGGGTGCACCTGGACGCCGCCGGGGTGGCCGGCATCTCGCTGCTCGGCGTGGTGGCGGGCGGTTCGCTGGTGCTGCGCCGCCGCTGGCCGGCCGTACCGGTGCTGGTGACCCTGGTGGCGATGCCGGGGATGCTCGGCGTCCTGCTGCTGGTGGTGTCGCTGTACACGCTGGCGGCGACCTGGGAGTGGCCCACCCGGCGCTGGCGGGTGGTGGCGCTGTCCGCACTGGCCTTCGCCGAGACCGTCGCCGTGATGATGGTGTCGATGCTGACGCCCGGCGACACGGCGGTGGAGCAGCCGCCGCTCTGGGGCCAGGTGCTGATCGCGGTGCTGGTCTCCGTCGGCCTGACCGTCCCGCCGGTGGTCACCGGACTGTACGTGGGCGCGCGGCGGCGGCTGATCGACTCGCTCAAGGACCGCGCGCACGGCCTGGAGACCGAACTGGACCTGCTGGCCGAGCAGGCCCAGGAGCGCGCCCGCCGGGCCCGGCTGGAGGAGCGCACCCGGATCGCCCGGGAGATGCACGACGTGGTGGCGCACCGGGTGTCCCTGATGGTGGTGCACGCCGGGGCGCTGGAGCGGATCGTCGCCAAGGACCCGGAGAAGGCCGCGCAGAGCGCCAAGCTGATGGGCGAGGTCGGGCGGCAGGCGCTGAACGAGCTGCGGGAGATCCTCGGCGTGCTGCGGATGGACGACGAGCGCCAGCCGGAGCCGGACTCGCTGGCCGGGCTGCCCCGGCTGGTCGACCAGTCCCGGGCGGCCGGCATGGCGGTGACGCTGACCGTCAGCGGCAGTCGGCAGGAGTTCACCGGCGAGGCCGAGCAGACCGCCTACCGCGTCGTCCAGGAGGGTCTGACCAACGCGCACAAGCACGCGGGCGGCGCACAGGTGTCCGTCCTGCTCGCGTACGCGCCCAACGGGGTGCGGGTGAGCGTGGTGAACGCCTGCCCGGGCGGCGGCGGGGGCGCGGCGAAGCTGCCCAGCGGCGGCAACGGACTGGTCGGGATGCGGGAGCGGGTGATCGCGCTGGGCGGCACCTTCTCCTCCGGGCCGGAGGCGGACGGCGGGTTCCGGGTCGAGGCGGTGCTGCCGTCCCGGCTGGCGGTCCGGGCCGAACGGCTGCGGTGACGCGCCGCCAGGCCCGGCCCGGCGGTCAGGGCGCGTCGGCGGACCGCCCCGGGGCCCGCCGGGCCGCCGTCAGGATCCGTCGGCGGTGCGCAGCCGCTCCGGGGCGGTGCCCAGGACCAGGGTGGTGACGGCCTGGTCGATGCCGTGCCCGAGGAACCACTCGCCGGTGTGGTCCAGGCTGTAGACCCGGCCCTCCTCGTCGACGGCCAGCAGCGCCTGCCCGTACGCCTCCTCGCCGAGCGGGGCGAGCTGGGTGCCCAGGGCGCGGCCGAGGTCGAGCAGGGTGCGCGGCTGGTGCAGCCCGCACAGCGGGTCGATCAGGAACGGGGTGCGGGCCAGTTGGCGGCCCGGGCCGGCCAGGTCGAAGGCGAGGCCGCCGAACTCGGCCCAGGCCTCCACCGCCGCCGGGAACACCGCGTGCCGCAGGCCGGACGGCCCGCCGTACCCGACCAGGGCGTCGGCCCACTCCTCGGCCTGCCGTATCTGCCAGCGGCCGGGGTGCCAGCCGGCCGCCTTGAGCTCGGCGGCGACGTCGGCGGGGAAGCGCGGGCGAACCCGCCCGGCGGGGGCGGCGGACAGGGTGGCCGGCGGTGGCGGGGGCGGGCTGGGCGGGTTCAGGGCGGACTCCAGGGCTCGGGGACAGGGGGCGTACGAGGGCGCGGTCAGGGCGCGGGCGGCCCGACGGCGACGCTCTGCACGGTGAAGTGCTCCAGCATCGGCGCGCAGGAACGGCACGGCGGGGCGTGGGTGCCGTGCGCCGGGTCGCCCTCCTCCCGGATGCGAACGGTCGTCATCCGGGAGCCCTTGAGCGCCTTGCGGGCCTCGTGCAGGGTCATCGGCTTGCGGGCGGCGCGCTTGGAGCGCCGGCCGTCGACCGCGGCCAGGTGCTGGGAGAGCAGGACGGCCTCCGGGCAGCGGCCGGTGAACCGCTCGCGCGCCTCGACGGGCAGCGTGTCCAGGAACTCGCCGACCAGCGGGTGCAGGACCGGCCGTCGGGCGTCCTTGTCCCCGGCCAGGGTGTGCACCTCGCCGCCCTTGAGCGACAGGGCGGCGGCGACGGCGGGCAGCAGGCTGTCGCGGTGGTGGCGCAGCACGGGCGGGCCCGCGGGCTCACCGGTGGTCATGCGTCGTCCTCCTCCTCTGTTCCCGCTGACGGAAGGACCGGTGGGACGGTCCGGGGCAAGCCTGTCAAACGACACCGACATCCGCACAACCGGGGTGCGGGGGCGGACGAACGACCGTGCGGGACCGGCCGGGCCGTCACCCGATCCTCGCCGGACCGGGGCCGGATCCGCACACCGTCGTCACGACTTGTCCGCCGATTTCCCGAAACCACCCCCGGGCCGGGGGCACGGCCGGTACCGTTCCGGCAGCGAGGCCGAAGGGGATCCGGCCGACCGTCCGCGGACGCGCGGACGGGCCCGGACCCGGTGCCCGCGCCGGACGTTGGGGCCGCCGGGGTGGGCCCGCGCCCGCCCCGGCGGCGGAGCGAAGGGGCTCGTGGATGACGTCGGAGCAGCCCGGTCGGAACGGACCACGGCAGCGGTCGGGGGCCTGGGACGCGCAGGCCGCCAACCAGGCGCCCGGCGGGCACGTGCCCACGCCGGGCGAACCGCCCCGGCCGGCGCCGGAACGCCCGGTGGGCCTCGCCGTGGTCGGGGCCGGCTACTGGGGCCCGAAGCTGGTCCGCAACGCGCAGGACACCCCGGCGCTGCGGCTGCACTGGCTGTGCGACCTGGACGAGGCCAAGGCCCGTACCGTGCTGGGGGAGTACAGCACCGTCCGGGCGACCGGCTCCTACCGGCGGGTGCTCGACGACGAACGGGTCGGGGCCGTCGCGGTGGCCACGCCCGCGGCCGCGCACTACCGGCTGGTGCGGGCCGCGCTGGAGGCCGGCAAGCACGTGCTGGTGGAGAAGCCGATCACCACCTCCGCCGCCGAGGCCGCCGAACTCGTCGACCTGGCCGAGCGCAGCGGGCTGGTGCTGATGTGCGACCACACCTTCTGCTACACCCCGGTGGTGCGCCGGATCCGCGAGCTGGTGCACGGCGGCGAGATCGGCGACGTCCAGTTCTTCGACTCGGTGCGGATCAACCTCGGCCTGGTGCAGCCCGACGTGGACGTGCTGTGGGACCTCGCCCCGCACGACCTGTCGATCCTCGACTTCGTGCTGCCGCCCGGCGTCGAACCGGTCGGGGTGTCCGCCCAGGGCGCTGACCCGATCGGCGCCGGCCGGGCCTGCGTGGCGTACCTGACGGTCCGGCTGAGCAACGGCGCGCTGGCCCACTGCCACGTCAACTGGCTCTCCCCGACGAAGGTCCGCACCACGCTGATCGGCGGCTCCCGGCGCACCCTGGTCTGGGACGACCTCAACCCGCAGGCCCGGCTGGCCGTGCACGACCGCGGCGTCGACCTCACCCCGCCCGACCAGCTGACCGACGCGATCCGGCACCGGGCGCTGATCTCCTACCGGGTCGGCGAGATGGTCGCGCCCGCGCTGGTCGAGCAGGAGGCGCTGCGCAACGTGATGGCCGAGTTCGCCGCCGCGATCACCGAGCGCCGGGCCCCGCTCACCGACGGCCGGGCCGGGGTGCGGGTGCTCCAGCTGCTGGAGGCGGCCTCGCTCAGCCTCGAACTCGGCGGTGCCACCGTCCCGGTGGGGTCCGGGGACCGGGCGGCCACCCGGTGAGCGCCGGCATCCCGCCGGCCGACCCGATCCCGCTGGTCGACCTGGCGGCCGCGCACGCCGAGGTCGCGGCCGAGGTCCGGGCCGGCTTCGACCGGGTGCTCGCCTCCGGCGGCTACGTCAAGGGCCCCGAAGTGGACGGCTTCGAGCGGGAGTACGCCGACTTCACCGGCGCCCGGCACTGCGTGGGCGCCGGCAACGGCACAGACGCCCTCGAACTCGCCCTGCGCGCCCTCGACCTGCCGCCCGGCGGCGGCGTCGTGCTGCCCGCCAACACCTTCGTCGCCACCGCCGGGGCCGTACAGCGGGCCGGGCTGCGCCCGGTACTGGTCGACGCCGACCCGGCGCACCTGCTGATCGACCCCGAGCAAGCCGCCGGGGCGCTGCCCGACGCGGTCGCGCTGCTGCCCGTCCACCTGAACGGCCAGCTCGCCCCGATGGGGCCGCTGCTGGAGCTGGCCGACGGCCGGCCGGTGGTGGAGGACGCGGCGCAGTCCCAGGGCGCCCGGCAGCACGGTCGCACCGGCTACGGGCGGATCGCGGCCACCAGCTTCTACCCGGGCAAGAACCTCGGCGGCTACGGCGACGCCGGGGCGGTGCTCACCGACGACGACGAACTCGCCACCGCCGTCCGGCTGATCGGCGACCACGGCGCGCGCGAGAAGTACCGGCACGAGCGGTTCGGCTTCAACTCCCGGATGGACGCGCTGCAGGCCGTCGTGCTGCGGGCCAAGCTGCGCCGGCTGCCCGCCTGGAACGCCGCCCGCCGGGCCGCCGCCGCCCGCTACGACGCCCTGCTCGGCGGCCTCGACGGCCTGACCCTGCCGCGCACCGCGCCCGGCAACGAGCACGTCTGGCACCTGTACGCGGTGCGGATCGGCCCCGGCCGGGACCGCGACGCCGTCCTCGCCGCGCTGCGCGCCGCCGGGATCGGCGCCGGGGTGCACTACCCCGTCCCGGTCCACCTCCAGCCCGCGTTCCGTCACCTCGGCCACCGCGCGGGGGCGTTCCCGGTCGCCGAACGGGCCGCCCGCGAACTGCTCAGCCTGCCGCTGCACCCGCACCTCACCGAGGCGCAGCAGACCAGGGTCGCCGGGGTGCTGGCCGGGGCGCTCGGGCAGCGGCTCTGACGGTTCCCCTTCTCCCGGGCGGGGGCCCGGGCCCGGAGACGACCCCCTACGCTGGTGTCCAGCAAGCGCTTCGAGAATTTGCAGCAGCCAGTGGGGGCTCCCAGATGACGACAGGTCGGCCCGGCGTCGCCGCCGCACCGAACGCGGCGTACGCAGGTCAGGTGGTGCAGTTCCCGGACCCGGTCCGCGCGGAGCGACACCCCGCCGGGGTCCGGGTGGACGAGTACGGCTACCCGGACTTCGGCCCGTACGCCGCCGCCGCGGCCGAGGTCGCCGACCCGCCGGACGGCTTCGGCGTGGACGAGCTGCGGCTGACCGACTACGTGTCGGCCAACGCCGCGCTGTTCACCCAGGGCCACCCGCTCTGGGCCGACCTGGACACCGCCGTCGCCACCCCGCCCGGCTGGACCTGGCACCACGCGGTCGGCCGGGCCGCCCCCGGCTGGCGGCGGATGGAGCTCGTCCCGGTGGAGGTCAAGGCGCTGCTGCGGCACCACGCCGGCCTGGCCACCTCCGCCGCCGACCACACCCGCCGCGGCACCCGCCCGTTGCAGGAGCGCCGGCCCGTGCACTTCTCGCTGGCCAAGGACGGCGGCGACCCGATCGGCGTCCCCGAGGACCTGGTGCAGCGCGCCGAGGAGCGCCTCGGCTACCGGCTGCCCGGCGCCTACCGCACCTTCCTCAAGCTGGGCGGCGGCCGCGCCCCGGTCGGGGTGGCGCTGGACACCGAGCTCGGCATGCTGCTCGACCAGCCCTTCCTCACCCTCAGCGAGGAGTACGGCACCCAGGACGTCGTGTACGCCAACAAGTGCCTGCGCGACCACCTCACCAAGGACTACCTGGGCGTCGCCTACGCGCAGGGCGGCATCGTCGCGCTCAAGGTGCGCGGCGACCGGGCCGGCTCGGTCTGGTTCCACCTGTACGACGACGCCCGCGACACCGGCGCGCCGGAGGCCCCGGAGGACCGCTGCGCCCGGCTGCTGCTGCCCTGCGGCGAGGACTTCGACGCGTTCCTGCTGCGGCTGGCCGGCAGCCCGCCGGAGCTGGAGACGGTCGCGGAGCTGATGGTGGACGGCGGGTTCGCCCGGGCCGTCCCGGTGGACTGACGTGGCCGCGGCGGTGGAACGAGCGGGGACGACGAGGATGAGGGCAGGGGTGAACCGGGCGTGGTGACGTACGCGCAGGCGCAGGAGCTCGCCGAGGAGTGGATCAACGGCGGGGTGCCGCAGCCGCGGCAGCGCGAGGTACGGGTCCGGGAGTTCGACCTGGGCTTCGTCTGCTGGGCGGTGGCCCCCGGGGACGGGACGGCGGGGCCGTCGGGGGCGGGGGACGGGTCGGCCGGCGAGGCGCGACTGGTCATCGCCCGGGACTCCGGCGCGACCACGCTCTGGCCCGCGCTGCCCGTCAACGAGGTGGTCCGGCAGTACGAGGAGGCGTACGGGCGGCCGGTCGCGGCCAACCCGGCGGGGGCGGCGAAGCCCGCGCCAGGGCCGGTCGAGGCGACGTCCTTCCTGCTCAGCCCGCCGCAGTGGCTGCAGGAGGCGGGGGCCGCGGCGATCGCGGCGGAGGCGGAGCGGCTGGGGGGCCAGGGGGCTCCGGCTGCCGTTGCTCCGGTGGCCGAGCCGCCCGCGCCGGTCGCTGCGGCGCCCGCCGTGCCGTCCGGTCCCGCTGGTTTCGCCGTCCCGCCGCAGGCCCCGGCCCCCGTGCCGGTGCCGCCGGCCGGGGCCGAGGCGGCCACCGTCCTGATGCCCGAGGGGCTGCGGACCACCGGCTCCGACGTGCCCGACGCGCCCGCGCCGGCCGGGGCCGAGGCCGCGACCGTGCTGATGCCGCCGGAGGGTGGCTACGGCATGCCGCCGGTCCCGCCGCCCGCCGCCCAGCCGCCCGCCGTCGTCCCGCTGCCCGTGCCCTCCGCCGTCCCGCCGCCCGCGGCCGTCGAGCCGGCGCCGACGCTGCTCGCGTCGCCGGACGCCGTGCCGGGGCTGATGGGCCTGCCGGGTGCGCCGTCCGGGCCGCCCGGCGGGGTGGAGCAGACGCCGACCGTCCTGGCACCGCCCGCCGCCGCCCCGCAGCCGGCCGCGCCGGTGGAGCACGCGCCGACCGTGCGCGCCGCGCCCGGCGGCCTGCCCGGCCTGGGCGGTCCGCCCGCTG
Organism: Kitasatospora sp. NPDC088779; assembly: GCF_040685395.1. Taxonomy (NCBI): domain Bacteria; kingdom Bacillati; phylum Actinomycetota; class Actinomycetes; order Kitasatosporales; family Streptomycetaceae; genus Kitasatospora; species Kitasatospora sp. NPDC088779. The sequence goes on from NZ_JBFBHW010000020.1 coordinate 129,791, forward strand.
CCTCGGCGCCCGGGGCTCCCGCGGCCCCGGCGCCGACTGCGCCGCCGCAGGCCGGGCTCGGCCGCAACCCGGGGTCGGCCCCGCCGCCGCCTCCTCCGGCCGCGCTGCGCGGTGGCGCGTCCGGTCCGGGCGCGCACGGCGTCGCGCTCGGCCGCAGTCCGGCCTCCGCCCCGCCGCCGCCCCCGCCCGCCGGGCTGCGGCACACCCCGGGGGCCGGCGTGCCCGCCGCGGGCCCCGGAGGCCGCGCGGCCGGTTCGACCCCGCCGCCCCCGCCTCCGGCGGGCCTGCGCGGGGCCGTCGCCCCGGCGCCCGCCCCGGTGCCGCCGGCCGCGCCCGCCTCCGGCGCGGCGTACGAGGCGACCCAGCTGGCCGAGGCGGTCGACCCGGCGCTGCTGGGCGCCGTGCCGGCCGACCCGGGCACCCCGCCGTCCGGCGGCCCCGCCGTCCCGCCGCCGCCCGGCGGTCCGGCGGCCCCCGCCGCGCCCGCGGCCGGGTACGGCTACCCGAACGCGGGCGGTGCGGCCCCGGCCGTCCCGCCAGCGCCGGTGCCCGGCGTGCCGCAGGGCGCCGCCGTCCCGCCGGGGGTGCCGGCGGTCGGCCCCGGCTACTTCGCCGCGCTGAGCTACCGGGGCCCGGACGGTTCCGAGCAGAAGCTGCTGCACCGCAGCGAGCCCGGCACCCCGCACCCCGAGTGGAAGATCCTCCAGGACCTGCGGCGGCTGAACGTGCCGCCGGAGCAGGTGCTGGAGCTCTACACCGAGCTGGAGTCGTGCGACCTGCCGGGCGGCTACTGCAACCGCATGATCGCCGCGTCCTGGCCGAACGTCCGGCTCACCCACACCGCCGCCTACGGCCGCGACCACGCGTCCCGGCAGGCCGGCATGGCCGAGCTGCTCGACCACCTGGACGAGCTGCACCAGCTGGCCTCCGGGGCCCAGCGGGTCCGCCCGTCCCGGGTGCCGCTGCCCGTGCCGGGGACGGTCCAGCCGCTGCCGCCGCTCCCGCCGCAGCAGCTCGCCCAGGAGCTCGGGGCGGCCTTCGGCCAGAACGTGTTCCGCTACGAGCAGCGCGCGGTCTCGCGTCAGGGCGTGCCCGAGCCGGTGTCGCAGGCCCTGGTGTGGGCGGGGCTGCCGCGCGACTTCGGCCCGTTCTTCTGGGCGCAGGCGCAGGAGGGTCGGCCGATCCCGACGCTCGCCGAGCTGGCCGCCGAGCGCGGTCTGCCCGCGGCCCCGGATTTCGGCGGCTACCTGGTGCTCGGCAACGACTACGGCCGCCAGCTCTGTGTCCAGTACGGCACCGCGAACGTGGTCGCCGTGGACGTCGACGGAACCGGCCAGCCGCCCCGGTTCGTCAACACGGGTGTACCGGAGTTCGTCCGCGCGATGGCCCTGCTGGGCCGGATGTGGCGGCTGCGGTACGGGCTGACCCCGGACCAGGCCGGTCGCTGGACGACCGACTTCCAGGCGCAGCTCGCCGCGATCGACCCGGCGGCCCTGCAGACGGCGGACACGTGGTGGGCCGTGCTGCTGGAGCAGTTCTGGGACGGCCTGCTGTAGCGGGTCGTCGCGGATCCTCGCAGGTGGGGAGGGGTCGTTCCGGTGTTTGGAACGACCCCTCCGGCATGCCGTCCCGGCTGTGCCTCGTTGGGGTTTCGCCCGGATCTGCGCAAAATAGGTCAAGAGGATGGGTCTTTTCGTCCGGTCCTCGACGTATTCCGGTCCGCCAGGCGTCCGATTTCGGCCCTGGCCGCCGAACCGGTTCCGGATCCGTCCGTTCCGTCCGATCATGGGCTCCGCAGCCCGCGACATGAGGGGAAGAGCCCATGAGCGACGCCGTCCCCGAGTACGGCTTCACCTCTGCCCGGCGCGGTTACGCGCCCGAGCAGGTCGACCGAGCCCTCACCGCCCTCACCGCTCAGCGCGACGAGGCGTGGGAGCGGCTGAGCGTCCTCGGCGCCGGGCTCCGGCAGATGGAGGCCCGGCTGGCCGACATCCGCCGGGCCGCCGAGGACGCCCCGGAGCCCGACTACGAGGTGCTCAGTGAGCAGGCCGCCGGACTGGCGGTGATGGCCCAGAACGAGGCGCGCGCCGTCCGGGAGAAGGCCGAGCGCTTCTCGGAGGATCTCCGGGACGAGGTCTACGAGGCCGGCCAGGCCCTCGGCCACGCCGCCAAGGAGTACGCCGCCACCACCCGCTCCGAGGCCGACCAGGCCGCCCGGCGCACCGACGAGCGCACCCGCGCCGAGGCCGAGGGAATCCGGGCCGAGGCCGACCGGGAGAGCCGCAGCGCCCGGGACGCCGCCACCTCCTACGCCGCCAAGGTGCGGGTGGCCGCCGCCGAGGCCGGCGAGCAGGCCGAGGCCACGCTCGCCGAACTGCGCCGCAAGGCCGACGAGACCTTCGCCCAGGCCCAGACCAAGGCCGACGCCGAGGACGCCCAGGTCTCCGCGACCGCCGAGCGGCGGGTCAAGGAGGCCGAGCAGCACCGGGAGACCGTGCTCGGCCGGATCAAGCAGCTGGAGACCGACGCCCAGGCCAAGGCCGACCAGCTGATCGAGCAGGCCCGCCGGGAGGCCGAGCGGATCAACGCGGCGAGCGAACGCGAGCAGGGCGAGTTCGACGGCCGTCTGGAGACCGTGCAGAAGCACCTGGACCACATCAAGGCCACCCTGGCCTCGCTCACCGGCGCGGCGGTCGGCGCCATCGAGCCGGAGCGGCTGGCGGCGGCGGTCGCGGGGCCGGTCGCCGACGCGGCACCGGTGGACGCGGCGCCGGTGGACTCGGAGGCGGACACCGGCGAGATCGAGGTGGCCGACCTGCGGAAGGCCGTCGCACCGGCGGCGCGGGAGAAGCCGGTGGCCGGGCCGCGGATGCCGGTGGTGGGCGGGGCCGCCGCCGGGGCCGCGAGCGGTTCCGGTGCGCCCGCCGACAAGGCGCCCGCCGGGGCGGTGGCGACCGGTCCGGTCGCGCCGGCCGCGGCGCCGCCGAAGCCGGTCGGACCGCCCCGGTCGGCGGAGGCCGACAGGGACGGCGAAGGCGCCGAGAAGGAGCCGCAGGAGGAGACCCGGGTCATCCCGAAGATCGTCATCGTGGACGACGGTGCCGGCTACGCCACCCCGAACACGGTGAGCTACCGGCGCCGCTGACCGCCGCGCCGGCGGCTCGCCCGTGATCAGCCCGGGTGGGCTTCGCGTCCTGGGCCCTGACCGCTCCCACCGGGCGGCCAGGGCCTGCGCGTTGCGACCGACCAGCCGGCGCCGGCGGCCGGCCGGGACGGCGAACCGAAGAGGAGCGGTACGGCTTCACCGCCGACCAGGGGCACCAGGTGATGACGTACGACGTCGGCCCGTCCCGCCGGTGGTCGCCGCGCCCGTGGCGGCGGCGGTGGGCCGCAACGCGGCCCGGCAGGGCGGCGGCCATGAGTGAGGCCGAGACCCGTGGCGCCCTCCAGGAAAGGGCGCCACGGTTCCCGGCGCTTGGGCGGGCGCCCCCACCCAGGGTCGCCCGGCCTCGCACCTCCGACCCCCATCGGGGGTGCGACAGTGCCGCCACAGCCATCCCCCACGGTTGGGTGCGGCGGGCACATTCACCATGGTGCGCGATCTCCATGGACAGGCAGTGACAGGAGTATGTCCAGTTCGTGGCAGATCGCGGAGCCGAATCTGACCAGGGGCCGGACGGTTCGTCCACCGGCCGGTCCGGTGTTCCGTCCAGTGGTTCGTCCGCGGTCCGGTCGCGGTCCGGTCCCGGGCTCCGCCCGGGGGCCGTTCGTCGCCCCGGACGGTGGTTCGTTCCCGCCCGGCCCCGCCGGGCCGTACACCGCGTGCGCGTCCGTGCCGCGGCGTAGGCTGGAGACCCCCGGCCGCTCGGCGTGCCGGGCCGTTCGCGTTGCCCCGGCAGGCCGCTGCCGCCCGGAGGCAGCACCAGCCACGGGACGAAGAAGAGACCCTGATGAGTCTGACCGGACTGCTCGATGTCGTCGCGCGGGACTCGGCCCTCGCCGAGGCCATCGAGGCGGCGACCGCCACCGGAGCCGCGGCCGGCGGCCGCCGCCACCTGGACCTGGTCGGACCGCCCGCCGCCCGGCCGTTCGCCATCGCCGCGCTCGCCCGCTCGCTGGCCGGCCAGGCCGCCGGCGAGCGGGGCCGTCCGGTGCTCGCCGTCACCGCGACCGGCCGGGAGGCCGAGGACCTCGCCGCCTCGCTGCGCTCGCTGCTGCCGCCGGACGCGGTCGCCGAGTACCCGGCCTGGGAGACCCTGCCGCACGAGCGGCTGTCGCCCCGCTCGGACACCGTCGGGCGCCGGCTGGCCGTGCTGCGCCGGATCGTGCACCCGCGGGCGGACGACCCGGCGGCCGGCCCGGTGCAGGTGGTCGTCGCGCCGGTCCGCTCGGTGCTCCAGCCGCAGGTCAAGGGGCTGGCCGAGCTGGAGCCGGTGGCCGTCCAGCGCGGCGAGTCGCACGACCTGGAGGAGGTCGCCCGACGGCTCTCCGCCGCCGCCTACGCGCGTGTCGAACTGGTCGAGAAGCGCGGCGAGTTCGCCGTCCGCGGCGGCATCCTGGACGTCTTCCCGCCGACCGAGGAGCACCCGCTGCGGGTGGAGTTCTGGGGCGACGACGTCGAGGAGATCCGCTACTTCAAGGTCGCCGACCAGCGCTCGCTGGAGATCGCCGAGCACGGCCTGTGGGCGCCGCCCTGCCGTGAGCTGCTGCTCACCGACGAGGTGCGGGCGCGGGCCGCCGAGCTGGCCGCCGAGCACCCCGGGCTGGCCGAGATCCTGGACAAGATCGCCGAGGGCATCGCGGTCGAGGGCATGGAGTCGCTGGCGCCCGTCCTGGTGGACGACATGGAACTGCTGATGGACGTGCTGCCGCTCGGCTCGGTCGCCGTGGTCTGCGACCCCGAGCGGGTCCGCACCCGGGCCGCCGACCTGGTGGCGACCAGCCAGGAGTTCCTGCACGCCTCCTGGGTGGCGGCGGCGGCCGGCGGGGACCGGCCGATCGACCTGGAGACCATCGACGTCTCGGCCGCCTCGCTGCGCTCGCTCGCCGAGGTGCGCGAGCACGCCGCCGAGATCGGCCTGCCCTGGTGGTCGGTCAGCCCGTTCGCGACCAGCGAGTCCACCGTGAACGAGGTCCTGGAGTTCGACGCCAACACGCTCACCCTCGGCATGCACGCCGTCGAGGCCTACCGGGGCGACACCGCCCGGGCGATCGCCGACGCCAAGGAGCGGCTGGCCGCAGACTGGCGCGTCGTGATGGTGACGGAGGGCCACGGGCCCGCCTCCCGGCTCGCCGAGGTGCTCGGCAACGAGGGCATCCCGGCCCGGCTGGTCGCCGACCTCGCCGAGGCGCCCACCCGGGACGTCGTCTACGTCTCCTGCGGCTCGATCGAGCACGGCTTCGTCGACGAGGCCCTGAAGCTGACGGTCATCACCGAGACCGACCTGTCCGGCCAGAAGTCCTCCACCAAGGACATGCGCCGGATGCCGTCCCGGCGCCGCAACGCGATCGACCCGTTGGCCCTGGCCGCCGGCGACTACGTCGTTCACGAGGCGCACGGCGTCGGCCGGTACGTCGAGATGGTGCAGCGCACCGTCCAGGGTGCCACCCGCGAGTACCTGGTGTTGGAGTACGCCCCGGCCAAGCGCGGCCACCCCGGCGACCGGCTGTTCGTGCCGACCGACCAGCTCGACCAGGTCACCAAGTACGTCGGCGGCGAGGCCCCGACGCTGCACCGGCTCGGCGGCGCGGACTGGGCGAAGACCAAGCAGCGGGCCAAGAAGGCGGTCAAGGAGATCGCCGCCGACCTGATCAAGCTGTACTCGGCGCGGATGGCCGCCCCCGGCCACACCTTCGGCCCGGACACCCCCTGGCAGCGCGAGCTGGAGGACGCCTTCCCGTACGCGGAGACGCCGGACCAGCTGACCACCATCGCCGAGGTCAAGTCCGACATGGAGAAGTCCGTCCCGATGGACCGGCTGATCTGCGGCGACGTCGGCTACGGCAAGACCGAGATCGCGGTGCGCGCCGCGTTCAAGGCGGTGCAGGACGGCAAGCAGGTGGCGGTGCTGGTGCCGACCACGCTGCTGGTGCAGCAGCACTTCTCCACCTTCGCCGAGCGGTACGCCAACTTCCCGGTGTCGGTGAAGGCGCTCTCCCGGTTCCAGAGCGACAGCGAGGCCAAGGCCGTGCTGGAGGGCCTGTTCGAGGGCTCGGTGGACGTCGTCATCGGCACCCACCGGCTGTTCTCCTCCGAGACCAGGTTCAAGGACCTCGGCCTGGTCATCGTCGACGAGGAGCAGCGCTTCGGCGTCGAGCACAAGGAGCAGCTGAAGAAGCTGCGCGCCAACGTCGACGTGCTCACCATGTCCGCGACGCCGATCCCGCGCACCCTGGAGATGGCCGTCACCGGCATCCGCGAGATGTCCACCATCACCACCCCGCCGGAGGAGCGGCACCCGGTGCTGACCTTCGTCGGCCCCTACGACGAGAAGCAGATCTCGGCCGCGATCCGGCGTGAACTCCTGCGCGAGGGCCAGGTGTTCTACATCCACAACCGGGTGGAGTCGATCGACAAGGCGGCCGCCCGGCTCAAGGACCTCGTCCCCGAGGCGCGGATCGCCACCGCGCACGGGCAGATGGGGGAGAACCAGCTGGAGAAGGTCGTCGTCGACTTCTGGGAGAAGGAGTTCGACGTCCTGGTGTCGACCACGATCGTGGAGTCCGGCATCGACATCTCCAACGCCAACACCCTGATCGTCGAGCGCGGGGACACCTTCGGCCTCTCCCAGCTGCACCAGCTGCGCGGGCGGGTCGGCCGGGGCCGCGAGCGCGGCTACGCGTACATGCTGTACCCGCCGGAGAAGCCGCTCACCGAGACCGCGCACGAGCGCCTGGCGACCATCGCCCAGCACACCGAGATGGGCGCCGGCATGTACGTGGCGATGAAGGACCTGGAGATCCGCGGCGCCGGCAACCTGCTCGGCGGCGAGCAGTCCGGGCACATCGCGGGCGTCGGCTTCGACCTCTACATGCGGATGGTCGGCGAGGCGGTGGCCGAGTTCCGCGAGTCGCTGGCGAACGGCGGCGAGCCGGAGGAGGAGCCGCTGGAGGTGAAGATCGAGCTGCCGGTCGACGCGCACGTGCCGCACGACTACGCGCCCGGCGAGCGGCTGCGGCTGCAGGCGTACCGCTCGATCGCGGCGGTCAACTCGGAGGCGGACATCCAGCAGGTCCGGGACGAGCTCGTCGACCGCTACGGCAAGCTGCCCGAGCCGGTGGAGAACCTGCTGCTGGTCGCGGCGCTGCGGCTGTACGCCCGGCGGTGCGGCATCGCGGACATCACCCTCCAGGGGGCCAACGTCCGGTTCGGGCCGGTGGAGCTGCGGGAGTCCCAGCAGCTGCGGCTGAACCGGCTCTACCCGCGCAGCCAGGTCAAGGCGGCCGCCCAGCAGCTGCTGGTGCCGCGGCCGAGCACCGGGCGGATCGGCGGCAAGCCGCTGGTCGGGCGGGAGCTGCTGGGCTGGTGCAGCGAGTTCCTGTCGGCGATGTTCGACGACCTGGCGGGGTCGAAGAAGTAGGACCCCGGCGGGAGGGGCGGGTCCCGTCGGGCCCGTCCCCGCCCCGGGCGGGCGGCGGGTAGGTTCGGGGTGTGACGACGAATGTTCCGGACGCGAAGCTGATCCTGCTGACGACCACCCACCGGGTGGCCCCCGGGTTGCTGGCGTGGCCGGCGTGGGAGGCGCTGCGGTCGGCGGGGCGGGTGCTGGCGGGGGACGCGGGGCATCCGCAGGTGGCGGCGGTGCGGCAGGCCGGGGTGGAGGTCGAGGTCGTGGCGGCGGGGTCGGCACCGGCGCTGGCGCGGCTGCTGACCGGGCAGCCGGGCGGGGCTGGGCCGACGGTGTGGCTGGGCAGCCCGGACGGGGATCCGGGGCTGACGGACGCGCTGGCGCGGCTGGCGGTGGAGCACGCCGGTGAGGTGCCGGAGATCGAGGTGCTGCCGGGGTCGTACGACCTGCCGGGGGCGCGGCTGCTGGACCTGGTGTCGGTGATGGACCGGCTGCGCTCGCCGGGCGGTTGCCCGTGGGACGCCGAGCAGACGCACGAGAGCCTGGTGAAGTACCTGGTCGAGGAGGCGTACGAGCTGGTCGAGGCGATCGAGGAGGGGGACCGGGAGACGCTGCGCGAGGAGTTGGGCGACGTGCTGCTCCAGGTGTTCTTCCACTCCCGGATCGCCGAGGAGCACCCGGCGGAGGCGTTCTCGATCGACGACGTGGCCGGTGACATCGTCGAGAAGCTGATGTACCGGCACCCGCACGTGTTCGGGGACGTCGAGGCGGAGGGCGCCGCCGAGGTGGAGGCGAACTGGGAGCAGCTGAAGGCGGCCGAGAAGGCGGACCGGGAGTCGGTGCTGGACGGCGTGCCGGCCGGGCTGCCGTCGCTGGCGTACGCGGCGAAGCTGGTGTCGCGGGTGCGCCGGGCGGGCTTCGCGGGCGTGCCGGACGAGCCGTACGCGCTGCCGGCGGAGCTGACGGCGCAGTCGGCGGGCCGGCTGCTGCTGGCGGTGGCGCAGCGGGCGCACGACGCCGGGGTGGACGTGGACGCGGCGCTGCGTTCGGCCGCGCGCGGTTACCGGGACGCGGTGCGCGCGGCCGAGGGCCTCGGGCCGGTCGGCGAGTAGCGGGCCCGGGCAGGGCCTCAGGCGGCCGTGGCGGTGTTCTCGATCGGCCGCCGCTGCCGGGGGACGACTTCGCCGATGGCCTCGCCGACGAGGGCGAGGAGTTCGGCGAGGCGTTCGAGGTCGAGGCGGGCGGGCAGTTCGGCGAGCGAGACGATCCGCTCGCCGTCGGGGCCGGCGACGCAGAACAGGTCGATGGGGCCGAGGTGCTTCTCGGCGGTGTCGACGAGGGCGGCGACGTCGCTGGGGCGGCGGATGTCGCCGCCGACGCCGACGACGGGGCATCCCGGCCGGTCGAGTTCGGTGGCGAGGTCCTCGGCGACGCCCGCACGTTGGTCGGCGATCAGCACTCCGGCGGCGCCGGCGGCGGCGAACCGGCGGGCGAGCTCGGCTCCCGATCCGCCGTCGAGTACCGCGATGACGACGACTGCCCCGCTGACCCGCATGGTCTGCTCCTCCCTGTGGGCGACACCGCACCGGCGCCCACGATTTCTGCGGAGGATCGTAGGCAGGTCCTGACCCTCCGCAACAGGGATTACCCCTCAGGTGACCAGGGTCACGCCCGCCACCCGGCCAAGAGCTGTCCAAGAGCTGTCCACGGGGCGTCCACGGAGCGTTGGCGGGCCGTCCGCCGGGTGTCGACGATCCGGCCCCGCCGGTCGCGTCCGCCGGAGGCGGTGCGGCCCCGACCCACCGGATACGGTCGACGCATGCCAGTGCAGCCCGATCCCGCCGCCCCGCAGCTCTTCACCTGGGAGTTCGCCACCGATCCGTACCCCGCCTACGCCTGGTTGCGCGAGCACGCCCCGGTGCACCGCACGACGCTGCCGAGCGGGGTGGAGGCCTGGCTGGTGACCCGCTACGCGGACGCTCGGCAGGCGCTGGCGGACGGCCGGCTGTCGAAGAACCCGGCGCACCACAGCGAGCAGGCGCACCGCACCGGGCGGGTGGGAATTCCGGGGGAACGCCAGGCGGACTTGATGACGCATCTGCTGAACATCGACCCGCCGGACCACACCCGGCTGCGCCGGCTGGTGTCGAAGGCGTTCACGCCGCGCCGGGTGGCGGAGTTCGAGCCGCGGGTGCAGCAGCTCACGGACCGGCTGATCGACGGCTTCGCGCAGCGCGGTTCGGCGGACCTGATCCACGAGTTCGCGTTCCCGCTCCCCATCTACGCGATCTGCGACCTGCTGGGCGTGCCGGCCGAGGACCAGGACGACTTCCGGGACTGGGCCGGGATGATGATCCGGCACGGCGGCGGCCAACGCGGCGGCGTGGGGCGGGCGGTGAAGCGGATGCGGGCGTACCTGCTGGAGCTGATCCACCGCAAGCGGGCGGATCCGGGTGATGACTTGATCTCGGGCCTGATCCGGGCGAGCGACCACGGCGAGCACCTGAACGAGAACGAGGCCGCCGCGATGGCGTTCATCCTCCTGTTCGCGGGGTTCGAGACGACCGTCAACCTGATCGGCAACGGCACGTACGCGCTGCTGCGCAACCCGGAGCAGCGCAGGCTGCTGCAGGAGTCGGTGGTGCGCGGCGAGACGGCGCTGCTGGAGACCGGGATCGAGGAACTCCTGCGCTACGACGGGCCGGTGGAGATGGCGACGTGGCGTTTCGCGACGCGGCCGCTGTCGATCGGCGGGGTGGACATCCCGGTGGGCGATCCGGTGCTGGTGGTGCTGGCCGCGGCGGATCGCGATCCGGCCAGGTTCGCGGACGAGAACACCCTGGACCTGGCCCGCACGGACAATCCGCACCTGGGTTTCGGCCACGGGATCCACTACTGCATCGGCGCCCCGCTGGCCCGCCTGGAGGGGCGGAGCGCACTGGCCACGCTGCTTTCCCGGCTGCCGGACCTGCGGCTCGCGGAAAACCCGGAGAACCTGCGCTGGAGGGGCGGCCTGATCATGCGTGGCCTGCGGGAACTCCCGGTCGAATTCACTCCGGAGACCTGCTCTCCGCACGCGCCGCCGGTCACGCCGACCGACGCCCCGACACGCTGACGGCATGTCTCCGGCGGCCCGTGGAGCCAGGCCTGAACCCGCATCAATCCGGACATACCGCCGCCGCTGGTAGGCGATTGACCACGCGCCGTAATTTGTGTGTGATATCGGTGATATGAGCTTGTTATTGGTCTGATGATCTGTCTACTCTCCCTGGAGTTCGCAGCTGCGGACCTCGTGCGCGGAACGCCGAATCCTGCCCGCCGCGTCACGGGAAATCGACCAGACCCTGGGCAGGGGCGGGGGAACCAGGTTTGTTGCCGTTCCCCGACGGCTTGGGGTGAAGCCGCCCGAGCGGAATCGTTTCCGCTTTCGGCGGCCGGGCCACCTCCCGGTCCGAACCCGACAGCTCACCTCGCAGGCGTGCGGAGAGGGACCTCTTCATGCTGTTCGTTGGAACCGGCCGCCACCGCCGTCGCACCCAGACCGAGAAGGCCATCGCCGTCGCCGGTGTGGCCGGCGTCGGACTCGCGATGCCGCTCCTCACCGCCACCGGCGCCTCCGCCGCCCCGGCCTCCACCTGGGACGCCGTCGCCCAGTGCGAGAGCGGCGGCAACTGGAGCATCAACACCGGCAACGGCTTCTCCGGCGGCCTGCAGTTCACGCCCAGCACCTGGAAGGCGTACGGCGGCACCTCCTACGCCCCGCAGGCCAACCAGGCCAGCAAGGCGCAGCAGATCTCGGTCGCCGAGAAGGTGCTGGCCTCGCAGGGCCCGGGCGCCTGGCCGGTCTGCTCCCAGAAGGCCGGCCTGAGCAAGGGCGGCGCCCCGGCCTCCGTGGACACCTCTACGGACGCCAAGCCCGCCAAGCAGTCCGCCGCCAAGTTGACCCAGCAGGCGCAGGCCCCGAAGCCCGCCCAGCAGCCGGTCAAGCAGGCCGCCCCGAAGCCGGCCGCCCAGCAGCCCGTCCAGCAGGCCCCGCAGCAGACGCAGCCGCAGACCCAGGGCTTCTCCGGCAAGGCCGGCTGGGACGCCGACGCGAAGGTGTACTGGTACCAGAACAACGGCGCCTGGTACTGGACCAGCCACCAGAGCGTCTACCAGCAGTACGCGGGCCAGCCCGCCGCCCAGCCGCAGTACGCGCCCCGCGCCGCGCAGCCCGCGCAGTCCGCCCCGGCCGCGCAGCCCGCCGCCGCGCAGGGCGGTCACGACTACACCGTCAGGGCCGGCGACACGCTGTCGACGATCGCCGCCGCCCAGGGCGTGTCCGGCGGCTGGCAGTCGGTGTACGACGGCAACCGCGGCACCGTCGGCGGCAACCCCAACCTGATCATGCCCGGCCAGGTGCTGCACCTCGGCTGAGCGGCCCGGGCCCTGAACGGCCCGCGCCCTGCGGGCGAAGGGGGACGGGACCTGTCCCCCTTCGCCCGCATTCCCCCGTATTCGCCCGCTTCGATCGGGCAAGCAGGTGAACTACTGGCGGGTAGCCGGGCCACACGCTGAGACGGGACCGAGGCCAGCGCGGCCCCGGGGGCCGGGGCGGTTAGGCTCTGGTCGTAACGACTCCGCAATCGTCCCGCCGGCAGCACCCAACGTCAGCCGGACCCTGCTTCCGCAAGGAGATGCCTCGTGCCGTCCATCGATGTCGTCGTAGCCCGTGAGATCCTCGACTCGCGTGGCAACCCCACGGTCGAGGTCGAGGTCGGCCTCGACGACGGCAGCACCGGCCGTGCCGCTGTCCCGTCGGGTGCCTCCACCGGCGCCTTCGAGGCGCTCGAGCTGCGCGACGGTGACAAGAACCGCTACTTCGGCAAGGGCGTGGAGAAGGCCGTCCTGGCCGTCATCGAGCAGATCGGCCCGGAGCTGGTCGGCTACGACGCCACCGAGCAGCGCCTGATCGACCAGGCCATGCTCGACCTGGACGCCACCCCGGACAAGTCCTCGCTCGGCGCCAACGCGATCCTGGGCGTCTCGCTGGCCGTGGCGCACGCCGCCTCCGAGGCCAGCGACCTGCCGCTGTTCCGCTACCTGGGCGGCCCGAACGCGCACGTGCTGCCCGTTCCGATGATGAACATCCTCAACGGCGGTTCGCACGCGGACTCCAACGTCGACATCCAGGAGTTCATGATCGCCCCGATCGGCGCGGAGTCCTTCTCCGAGGCCGTCCGCTGGGGCGTCGAGGTCTACCACACCCTCAAGGGCGTGCTGAAGGAGCGCGGCCTGTCCACCGGCCTCGGCGACGAGGGCGGCTTCGCGCCGAACCTGGACAGCAACCGCGAGGCCCTGGACCTCATCACCGAGGCCATCCAGAAGGCCGGCTACGTGCCCGGCCGTGACATCGCGCTCGCCCTGGACGTCGCCGCGTCCGAGTTCTACGAGGACGGCGCCTACCAGTTCGAGGGCAAGGCCATCTCCGCCGCCGAGCTCATCGAGTACTACGCCGAGCTGGTCGACGCCTACCCGCTGGTCTCCATCGAGGACCCGCTGGACGAGTCGGACTGGGACGGCTGGAAGGCCATGACCGTCAAGCTGGGCGACAAGGTCCAGCTGGTCGGCGACGACCTGTTCGTCACCAACCCGGCCCGCCTGGCCAGGGGCATCGAGACCGGCACCGCCAACGCGCTGCTGGTGAAGGTGAACCAGATCGGCTCGCTGACCGAGACCCTGGACGCCGTCGAGCTGGCCCAGCGCAACGGCTACCGCTGCATGATGTCGCACCGCTCCGGCGAGACCGAGGACGTCACCATCGCCGACCTGGCCGTCGCCACCAACTGCGGCCAGATCAAGACCGGTGCCCCGGCCCGCTCCGAGCGCGTCGCCAAGTACAACCAGCTGCTGCGCATCGAGGAGATCCTCGACGACGCCGCCGAGTACGCCGGCCGCGGCGCCTTCCCGCGCTTCCGCTCCGCGGAATAGCAAGCACAGCCGCTCTGCGGAATAGCCAGCACAGCCGCTCCGCGGAGTAGCAAGCACGGCCGCTCCGCGGAGCAGCAGGCTCAGCCGCTCCTCGGAGCAGCGAGCACGGTCGCTCCGCCGACCGGTGAGCACGCCTGACCGGTGCCCCGCCGTTCACCCCGTAGGGTGGACGGCGGGGCACCGTCGCGACCAGGAGGGGAACGGGAGATGGCAGGCTGGAGGATCCCGGGCTTGGCGGCCCGGCCTCGCTTCACGAGCCGGGCGACCGTCCTCGTCCTGGTGCTCTGCTCGCTGGTGGCGATCCTCGCCTACCCGACGCGGCAGTTCATCTCCCAGCGCGCCGAGATCTCCGCCCAGCAGGCGAAGGCCGACCGCTCCCGCCAGCAGGTCGAGCAGCTGCGCCGGGAGAAGGCCCGCTGGCAGGACCCCGAGTACGTCAAGGCGCAGGCCCGTGTCCGGCTGCACTACGCGATGCCGGGGGAGACCCCGTACATCGCGGTGGATCCGGCCGGTCAGGCCGCCGCCCGGCCCTCGTCGTCCGCCTCCGGTGTCGCTGCCGGCGCCGCCCCGGCCGCCTCCGACGGCGCGCCAGGCGGCTCGGCGCGGGCCGCCAAGCCCTGGTACGCCAGCATCTGGGACTCGGTCGACGCCGCCGACACCACCGACGCCGCCGTCCCGGCCCCCGCCTCCCCCCGTCCGCTCCCACCGTCCCCCGCTGGAGACACCTCCCCCCATGACCACTGAGAACCACCCCGCCGTCTCCGACGCCGACGTCGCCGCCATCGCCGCCCAGCTCGGCCGGGTGCCGCGCGGCCTGCGCGGCGTGGCGCACCGCTGCCCCTGCGGCAACCCGGACGTCGTGGAGACGGCCCCCCGACTGCCGGACGGCACGCCGTTCCCGACGCTGTACTACCTGACCTGCCCCAAGGCCGCCTCGCTGATCGGCACCCTGGAGGCGGACGGCGTGATGAAGGAGCAGACCGCCAGGCTCGCCGAGGACCCGGAGCTGGCCGCCGCCTACCAGAAGGCGCACGAGGACTACATCGCCCGGCGCGATGCCATCGAGGTGCTGGAGGGCTTCCCGAGCGCCGGCGGCATGCCGGACCGGGTGAAGTGCCTGCACGTGCTGGTCGGCCACTCGCTGGCGGCCGGCGAGGGCGTCAACCCGCTCGGCGACGAGGCGATCGGCCTGCTGGAGGACTGGTGGGCCAAGGGCCCCTGCGTCTCCCCGGCCGAGGTCGAGGCCGCCGGTGAGCGGGTCGCCCGCAACCGGGCCAAGGACCAGGACCACCAGGCCGTGATCGAGGCCAAGCAGCAGAAGGCCGCCGAGCGCGCCGCGAAGAAGCGGGCCGCCGAGGAGTCCGACGCCGGGGAGTCCGCGTGAGCATGACCCGGGTGGCCGCGATCGACTGCGGCACCAACTCGATCCGGCTGCTGGTCGCCGACCTGGACCCGGCCACCGGGGAGATCACCGACCTCGACCGCCGAATGATCATCAATCGGCTGGGCCAGGGCGTGGACCAGACCGGCCGGCTGCACCCGGACGCGCTGGCCCGCACCTTCGCGGCCTGCCGCGAGTACCGGGAGGTCATCGCCGGGTTCGGGGTGGGCCCGGAGCGCACCCGCTTCGTCGCCACCAGCGCCTCGCGGGACGCCGAGAACAGCGACGAGTACGTCGAGGGCGTGCGCGCGATCCTGGGCGTCGAGCCCGAGGTGGTGAGCGGCGAGGAGGAGGCGCACCTGTCCTTCGTGGGCGCCACCAAGGAGCTGACCGGCGGCCAGTTCCCGGCGCCGTACCTGGTGTTCGACCTCGGCGGAGGCTCGACCGAGTTCGTGCTGGGCGGTGCGGACGTGCAGGCGGCGCGCTCGGTGGACATCGGCTGCGTCCGGCTCACCGAGCGGCACTTCGGCGGCGCCGAGCTGCCCTCGCCGGAGCAGATCGAGACGGCCCGGGCGCACGTGCGGGCCGAGCTGGACAAGGCCGAGGAGGTCGTCCCGCTGCGCGGCGCGGCCACCCTGGTGGGCCTGGCCGGGACGGTCACCACGGTGTCCGCGATCGCCCAGGACCTGCCGGCCTACGATTCGGCGGCGATCCACCACTCGCGGATCGGCCGGGAGCGGGTCGCCGGGATCGCCCGCGAGCTGCTGGGTGCCACCCACGCCGAGCGCGCGGCCATCCCGTCGATGCACCCGGGCCGGGTGGACGTGATCGCGGCCGGCGCGCTGGAGCTGCTGGAGATCATGGAGCGGACGGGCGCGGCCGAGGTGGTCGTGAGCGAGCACGACATCCTGGACGGCATCGCCTGGAGTATGGCCTCCTGACCTCCTGCGAGCCTTACCCGACCGGCCCCGGCACCCCTTTCGGGGGTCCGGGGCCGGGGCACGCCCGGACCGGTGCGGGAAAGTTCGTGAATTTCTTCACATGGCGATCCAGTCATTCGTCGCAGCTGCTCGCCCGCTACGTCCGAAATGTGGGACCGAAGGTCTGCTCGCCGTGACGACCCCTGGATCGCAGGTCAAGCCTCGGTTGAGGTTTGAAAATCGAAATCACGAGCGGGAACCCGGGCACCGTACGGATCGTTGCTGCTCAGCAGGGTGGTATTCCGGCGTGCGCTCACGAGGGGGCGCCCGAGGCCGCGAGTCGGCGCGCCGGGCCCGGATTTGCGGCCGCGCAGTGTAGCACGGGGTGTCCAGAAGCTTGTGACCGGGCTCACGAAGGCTGCTCCGGACGGTGCTGGATACTTTCGGATATGAGCACCACGGAGCGTCCTCGCATCCTCATTGTCGGCGGTGGTTACGTCGGCCTGTATGCCGCGATGCGCATCCTCAAGAAGATGCGTTACGGCGAAGCGACCGTCACGGTCGTGGACCCGCGGTCGTACATGACGTACCTGCCCTTCCTCCCCGAGGCGGCCGGCGGCAACGTCGCGCCCCGCAACCTCGTCGCGCCGCTGCGCAGCGCCCTCAAGAAGGCGGAGGTGCTCACCGGTGCGGTCACCGGTGTGGACCACGCCCGCAAGGTCGCCACCATCCAGCCCGCGGCCGGCGACAGCTACGAGCTGCCCTTCGAGTACCTGGTCGTCGCGACCGGCTCGGTCTCCCGCACCTTCCCGATCCCGGGTCTGGCGGAGCACGGCATCGGCATGAAGACGGTGGAGGAGGCCATCAGCCTCCGCAACCACGTCATGGCCCAGCTCGACAAGGCCGAGTCCACCGCCGACGAGGAGGTCCGCCGCAAGGCCCTGACCTTCGTCGTCATCGGCGGCGGCTTCGCCGGTGTCGAGACGATCGCCGAGGTCGAGGACATGGCGCGCGATGCCGCCAAGATCTACAAGACCGTCAGCCGTGACGACATGCGCTTCGTCCTGGTGGAGGCGGCCAACCGCATCCTCCCGGAGATGGGCCCGGACCTCGGTCTGTGGACCAAGGAGAAGCTCGAGGAGCGGAAGATCGAGGTCTACATCGAGACCTCGATGGACTCCTGCGTCGACCAGCACGTGGTGCTGAAGAACGGCCTGGAGATGGACGCCTCCACCATCGTGTGGACGGCCGGCGTGAAGCCGAACCCGGTGCTGGCCAACTTCGGCCTGCCGCTGGGCCCGCGCGGCCACGTCGACACCGCGCCGACCCTCCAGGTCCAGGGCTTCGACTACGTCTGGTCCGCCGGCGACAACGCCCAGGTCCCGGACCTCGCCTCCGGCGAGGGCGCCTGGTGCCCGCCGAACGCGCAGCACGCCGTGCGCCAGGCCGCCGTCCTCGGTGACAACGTCATCTCGGGCATGCGGGGCTTCCCGCAGAAGAACTACGAGCACAAGAACCTCGGTGCGGTCGCCGGCCTGGGCCTGCACAAGGGCGTCGC
Source organism: Kitasatospora sp. NPDC088779 (assembly GCF_040685395.1). Classification (NCBI taxonomy): domain Bacteria; kingdom Bacillati; phylum Actinomycetota; class Actinomycetes; order Kitasatosporales; family Streptomycetaceae; genus Kitasatospora; species Kitasatospora sp. NPDC088779. Next base: position 147,188 of record NZ_JBFBHW010000020.1, read on the forward strand.
GATCCTCTTCGGCAAGGTCAAGCTGAAGGGCCGTCTGGCCTGGTGGTTCCACCGCGCGTACCACGGCGCCATGGTTCCGACCATGAACCGCAAGGTCCGGGTCTTCACCGACTGGACGCTGGCCATGTTCCTGAAGCGCGAGATGGTCGGCCTCTCCCAGATGGAGCAGCCGCGCCTGCCGATCCAGGAGGTCACGGCGCCCACGAAGCCCGTGGAGGCCGCCAAGCCGGCCGCCGAGAAGGAACTCGCCAGCAAGTAAGCGACTGAGACCCCGGTGTGGGAGCACCGGGGTATGAGTCGGAGGCCCTCCGCCCGGCAGTGTCGCCGGACCACGACCTCCGTGGTGCTCAGCCGGCCGTGCGACCGGGCGGAGTACAGAAGTAGAAGGGCCCCTGCCGAAACCCTCCGGCAGGGGCCCTTTCTCGTCGTCCGCCCGCTGGGCGGGCCCGTGAGGGGCGGTCAGTCGGTCTTGATGCTCGCCAGGATGTCCAGCTTGGACGCCCGGCGGGCGGGCCAGATCGCGGCCACCAGGCCGACCACCCCGGCCAGGGCCAGGAACAGCGCCAGCTGGCCGAAGGGCAGGACGGTGGTCAGGCCGCTCAGGCTGGACTTCAGGGTGCCGTTGATCGCCCAGGCGATGAAGCAGCCGAGCAGCAGGCCGATGCCGGCGCCGAACAGCGAGATCACCACGGACTCCAGGCGGACCATCCGCTTGATGCCCCGGCGGTCCAGGCCGATCGCCCGCAGCATCCCGATCTCGCGCTTGCGCTCGAAGACCGACATCGCCAGCGTGTTGATCACGCCCAGGATCGCGACCAGCACGGACATCGCCAGCAGGCCGTACATCAGGTTCAGCGCGAAGGTGATGGTCTGGCTGAAGTCGTCGCGGACGTCCTGCTTGGACTTGACGTCGATCACCGGGTTGGCGCCGGTGGCGTCCTTGAGGGACTGCTTGAGCGCGGCGGTGGCGCCGTCCTTGCCCTTGACCAGGACGTCGGTGATGTAGGGCTTCGGCTCGTGCTTGGCGACCTCGCTGTTGGCCAGCAGGACCGGGCCGAGCATGCCGCCCTTCTCGTACACGCCGCCGACGGTGAGCTGACCGGTGGACTGGTCCGGGTAGGAGACCGCCACCGTCGAGCCGGTGGTGAGGTGGAGCTTCGTGGCGAGGTCCTGGTCCACCAGGACCTTGCCCTGGCCGAGCGCGGCGGTGGCGCCGCTGGTCAGCTTGACCTCGGCGAGCTGGTCGAAGGAGCCGGCGTCCATGCCGGTGATCGTCACGCCGCTGCCGTCGAACTTCCAGTCGGCGGTCGTCACCGCGGAGGAGGCGGCCACCCCGGGGGCCTTGGCGATCTGCCCGGGCACCTGCTCGGACAGGCTCATGTGGTTGGCGCCCGAGACCATGTAGTCGGACTTCATCGAGCTGGTGACGGCCTTGTCGATCGCGCCGCCGACCGAGGCACCGATCACGGTGAGGCCGCTGACCAGGGTCAGGCCGATGGTGAGCGCGGCGGCGGTGGACGCGGTGCGGCGCGGGTTGCGGACCGCGTTCTGCTGGGCGAGCTTGCCCGGGGTGCCGCCGAGCCCGCGCAGCAGCGGGCCGATCAGTGCGACCACCGGGCGGGAGAGCAGCGGCAGCAGGACGAAAACGCCGATCAGGGCGAGCAGGGCGCCGAGGCCGACCGGCAGGCGGCCGCTGTCGTTGCCGGTGGAGGCGCCGAAGCCGATCAGCGCGAGGCCGCCGGCGGTGAGCGCCGAGCCGATCGCGTTGCGGACCAGCAGGCTCTTCTGGCTGGTCGGCTGGTCGCCGCTGCTCATCGCCGCCACCGGGGCGATCCGGGCGGCGCGCACGGCCGGCAGCAGGGCGGACAGCACCGTCACCAGGACGCCGACGGCCAGGGTCACCGCGATGGTGAGCGGCTTGATGACCAGCGTGCCGTGCGGCATGTTCTCGTTCAGCCGGCTCATCAGGGACTGCATGCCGGCGCCGATTCCGATGCCGGCGAGCAGCCCGGCCAGCGCCGCGACGGTGCCGATCGCCAGGGCCTCGACCAGCACCGAGCGGGTGACCTGCTTGCGGCTGGCGCCGATCGCCCGCAGCAGCGCGAGTTCCTTGGTGCGCTGGGCGACCAGCATGGTGAAGGTGTTGGCGATGATGAAGATGCCGACGAAGAGCGAGATCCCGGCGAAGACCAGCAGCATGGTGCGCATGCTGTCGGTGGCCTTGGTGATCATCTCCTGCTCGTCGGCCTTGAGCTTGGTGCCCGTCTCGACGTCGAAGTGCCGGTCGGACGGCACCTTGGGCTGGACCTGGGCGAGCAGCGCGTCCTCGCTGGTGCCGGGCTTGGCGGTGAGCACGATGCTGCTGAAGTGGCCGGGCTCCAGCAGCAGCTGCTGGGCGGTGGCGCGGTCGAACAGGGTGAGGGTGCCGCCGCTGTTCACCACCGGGTCGTCGGTGGTGAAGACGCCGGTGAGCTTCGCCTCGATCACCGGGCCGTTGATGGCGATCCGGACGGTGTCGCCGATCCTGTAGCCGGCCTTGTCGGCGGTCTTGCGGTCGAGGGCGATCTCCTTGCCGTTCTTCGGGCCCTGGCCCTCGGCCATCGGGTAGCGCGGGTCCTTGCCGTCCGCGGCCGGGGCGAAGTTGGCGCCCTTGGCGGCCCAGAACTGGCCGATCAGGTTGCCGCTCCGGTCGGCGACCCCGGTGAAGCCGCTGACCACGCCGCGGGCGTTGGCGGTGCCCGGCAGGGCGGCCAGCTGCTGGACGGTGGCGTCGGTGAGCGAGGCGTTGCCGCTCTCGCTCTTCGGCTTGGCGCTGGTGCGGGGGCCGGCCGAGTAGTCCACGACCTGGACCGAGACGTCCGAGTAGCTCTTGGAGTTGTTGTCCCGCATGGCCTTGCCGAAGGTGTCGGAGAAGACCATGGTGCCGGCGACGAAGGCGGTGCCGAGCATGACGGCCAGCGCCGTCATGAGGAGTCGGCCCTTGTGGGCCAGCACGTTGCGCAGTGCGGTGCGGTACATGGGGTGTCCTGGGTTTCGCGTAGGGGCGGCGGCTGGGCTGGCGGGCCCTGGCTGGTGGTGGCTCTAGCTGGTGCGGCCCTTGGCGTCGAAGCGGCGCATGCGGTCCAGGACGGTGTCGGCGGTGGGGTGGTGGAGTTCGTCGACGATGCGGCCGT
>NZ_JBFBHW010000021.1:0-148836 GCF_040685395.1 Kitasatospora sp. NPDC088779
CCTGGACCAAGACCGCCGACGAGATCCTCAAGTCCCTCGCCGACTACCTCGCCAAGATCAACCCAGTCGTCCAGGCATCACGGTAATTACTACCCTCATGATTTGTGGCGCATCACACTAGTGCTGCGACCGGGATGGTTCGCCGCGTTTGGGGCGTCCCTCCGTCTGCCCGCGGTAGGTCTGATCACTCGGCCACCGCCGCCTGCCATGTCCATGAGTTGCGGCGGGGATGGCCGTCCAGGTCGCCCCGGCCGGTGCACCAGAGGAGGACATGAGCCGGGTCACCGGGTGGGGCATCAGGGAAGAGCCGGTGGAGCACTGCCGCACAGAGCGGCGCCGGGGGCAGCCACGGCACGCCCAGCCCCTGCGTGATGTCGTGGGTGTGCAGGAGAACCTCGGCGACACCCATTGCCGCGAAACCTGACGGGTCGCAGGGACCCCAGTGCCAGGCCCGGACCTCCGGGCTGGCGGTGGCCAGTGCACTGCCGAGTAGCCCTGCGCAGGCGGTGACCACCTGGAGCACCTCGCGCGGGGAGCTGTCCGAGCGGACGGAGAGATCGAAGGGCAGGTAGGCGTCCGTAGGGCGTGCGGCGATCTGCCCGGCGTAGGCCAGCAGGTCATGGGCGATGTGGGCGGCCGTCGTCCAGCAGCTCCATTCCAGCGGACCTGCTGGTACCGACCAGTCCTCCGCGTCGTGCGGGCCGAGTACCCGCATCATCTCGGTCACGGCCTCGTTGACGTCTCGGTTGTCGATGTAGCGCATCAGGCGATGCTATGGCTGCGGTCAGGAGGGTTCATCCGTCCAGGGTCATGCTGCCGCGTTTGCGAGGGGGCGTCCGCCCCAGCGGAGTCCCTTCTCGCTGCGGATGCGGGCGCGTTCACGGCGTTGGGCGGCCAGGACGTCGGGGTGGCGGGCGTTGGCGTTGCGCCAACGGAGGTATCGGTGCAGTTCACGGGTCTGGGCGGTGTGGTTGGGGTGGTTGGAGTTGGCGAGGGTGAACTGCCGCAGCGGTCCGAAGTGCGCCTCGATGGGGTTGGCCCAGGAGGCGCTGGTCGGGGTGAAGCACAGCTCCACCTTGTTCTTCCGGGCCCATTGGCGGATCTTGGCGCCCTTGTGGGCGGAGAGGTTGTCCATGATCACGTAGATCGGGGCGCCGTCGGGGCGGGCGGCGCGGATCGACCTGAGCGCGGCCAGGCTGTTGGCGGTGCCCTTGCGGCGGCGGTTGACGCCTCAGAGGGTGTCGTCGCCGACGGAGTAGCAGCCGTGGAAGTAGGTCACGCCGTGGGTGCGGTGGTAGGTCGCCGCGACCCGGTCCGGTCGGCCCTGCTTGGCCCAGCAGGATCCGCCGGTGGGGCGGATGCCGAGCGGCCCGAACTCGTCGAACGCGAGAACGCGGTCGGGGAAGTGCTCCAGGACGTGCTCGATCCGATCGAGTTTGGCGTCGCGGTCGGGGTCGGTGGACTCCTTCCAGGTCTTGGTTCGTTGGAAGGTGACGCCGCGTCGGGCGAGCAGGCAGCGCAGGGCCTCGCGGCCGATGCGGATCACCCGGCCGTGAACCCTGCGGAGGTAGGCGGCGAGCTTGCGGATGGACCAGCGGGTGAAGGGCTGGGCGAGCTTGGTCGGGCGGGTGGTGGCCGTCTTGACGACGAAGTTCTCGTCGTCAAGACTGAGTTGGCGGGGACGGCCTCCCGCCCACTGAGGGTCCAGACAGGCCAAGCCGATCTCGTTGAAGCGGTGAACGACGTCACGCACCGTGTCCTCGTCAGCCGCCACGGCGAGGAGGCCGTGACCAACACTTCGCAGCAGACCCCGGCTCTCCCCCTCGTTCGCCGAACGCCGCGCACGACCTCCCCGGTCGGCGCGGCGTTCCGCTTCACGGATCCACTGTCGCAACAGGTCCCGACTCGGCGGGAGGTCGACCGTCGACCACGCGAGGTCTCCGGAGAGAGGCGGGGCCATTGCCGCTGCACGGGCTGCGCCAGGGCAACCATTCGGCCCCGGGGGCCGTCATTTCACGGATGTCGGGGTACGACCGCCTCGCCTCAAGGACACCGGGAGCTGGTCTCGTTGCAGCGGAAGAAGCCGTACTTGCAGCCGTACTGGTGGCGGCTGCTGTTCCGTGCGAACGGCACGGCGGCGTGGGAGGCGATGGGCCGGGGACCGCTCATCCCCGTCCCGAACGCCGCACTGACGAGGGCGCCCCTTGAGGTGTGGGCCGATGCCTTGCTGGAGGAGGCGCCGTACGAACTCGAAGACCTGCACGGCGATCTGCTCCTTGAGTGCTACGCGGAGCCCGCCGTCACGGACGGCACTCCGCCGGTGTACTCACGCCAGGTGCGGCTGCCCGGGAAGTGAGTCCGGGGTCGGTTCGGCGCGGGAAGTCGGTGGGGCCGACTTCCCATGCCGTATTCAGCGGACGGGGGCTGGGGTTGGGGTCGGAATCGGGTGGGGGTGGTGGACGGTCGGGTGACCGGCGGTGAGGGGGTAGATCCAGGCGAGGAGGGCGAGCAGGAGGGCGAACGGGAGGAGGGTGTAGGCGGTCGCGGCGCCCCAGGTCACGTCAGGACGCATCGAGGGCGACGGGGAGATCGAGTTCGGCCCAGACGGTCTTGGCGTTGGGGTGGCGGGGGATGGTGCCCCAGCGGTCGGCGAGGGCGTCGATGAGGGTGAGGCCGCGCCCTGACTGGGAGTTGGGGGCGAGGACGGCGGGCAGGGCGGGGAAACGGTCGCCCCGGCAGTCCGAGATCTCGATGCGCAGGGTGGTGCCCCGGCGCACGGTGGTGGTGAGGCAGAGGTGAAGCTCGAAGCCGCGCCCCGGAACGCGGCCATGGGTCGTCGCGTTGGCGGCGAGCTCCGCGACGATCAGGAGAGCCGAGTAGTACGGCTCTGTGTGGGACAAGTTCACCCCCCAGGTGGTCAGTTGACGCCTGGCGATGCGCCGGCAGATCGCGGCGCCCTTGGGGGTGGCGGCGAGGGTGATGGTGTGGCGGCGGGGACTGTCGAGGGGGATGTCGGTCGTCATGGAAAAAATCGTGACGGTGCGGACGTACGCTGACCATGCATCTGGGGGGTACGGAGAGTGCTTGTCCAGCTGCGGACAGCTTTTGTTCGTGTGACCGAATCACAAGCGGGGTGATCGCGGTGGGTGCAGCGCGGAACATCGAGTCAAGCGACGACGTTCGTACGGAACTGCCGGAGGACCTGGGAGAGGTGTCGGACTTCTTCCGCGCCATCGGGAAGCAGATCAAGCTGCTCCGGGAGCGGGCCGGGATGACGCAGAAGGAACTCGGCGAACGCGTCGGCTACGGGGAGCACCTGATCGGCGCGGTGGAGCGCGGAAAGCGCACCCCGCAGCCGGAGTTCCTGGTGGCGGCGGACAAAGTCCTCAACGCCGGCGGCCTGTTGGCCATCACGAAGGACGACGTGATGCGGGCGCGGGCCAAGGCGCGGCTGCGACACCCGGCCTGGTTCCGTGGGTACGCAACCCTGGAGGTCGACTCAATCGAGTCCCATGACTTCGCCACGCTCGACATCCCCGGGTTGCTCCAGACCGAGGAGCACGCCCGAGCTGTCTACGCGATGAGGCAGCCCCCCTTGTCAGAGGAGGTGATCGAGATGCGGGTCGCCGCGCGAATGGCGCGCCAGGAGGTACTGACCCGGTGGCCCCGGGGGATGTTCAGCTGGGTGATCGACGAGAGCGTACTACGCAGACCCCTGGGAGGGTGGGACGTGCATGCAGCCCAGCTCCGCCGGCTCCTGGAGGTCGGGCGGACCCGCGGCATGGTCATCCAGGTGCTGCCCCTGGACAGAGCTGAGCACGCCGGAATGGGCGGGCCGTTCATTCTGATCGCACCAAAGGGTCGGCCTCAGCACGCCTACATCGAGGTACAGACGAGCAGTAGGCTGATCGCCGACCCGGAGGAAGTCCGGATCATGAACGCGCGCTACAACATCCTCAGGGCGCAGGCCCTTGGTCCCGAGGAGTCCCTGGCCTTGATCGAGAAGATCCTGGGAGAACGATGAGCACCGAGCTGGCATGGTTCAAGAGCAGCTACAGCGGCAACGAGGGTGGCGCTTGCGTCGAGGTGGCAGAGACCCCCGGCGTCGTCCACGTGCGTGACTCCAAGGACAAGAGCGGCCCGCAGCTGGCGTTCGAGCCGGCCACGTGGCAGGCGTTCGTGGCGTTCGCCGCGACCGCCGAGGTCTGAGCACTGTCCCGACGGCCCACCGCTAGGCAGCGGTGGGCCGTCGGCGTACCGTCAGAAAGCATGGAACCCGCATGGTTCAAGAGCAGCCACAGCAGCAACGAAGACGCCGCCTGCGTCGAGATCGCCGAGACGACCGCCGCCGTCCACGTCCGTGACTCCAAGGACAAGGACGGCCCCCAGCTCACCTTCTCCCCCGCCGCCTGGCAAGCCTTCGTCGACTTCGCCCCGACCGCCGCCACCTGAAGGCCCGAGGCTGCCGTCTCCATCCGGGTCTGGAGGCCGAAGTCCTTCACGCAGCGGACGGTGACGAGCGGCGGGCATCCGGCATGACCGTCGCCTCGATGCGGGCGGGCCGCCTCCGTGGCGCCGGGACCCTTTCTTCCGTCCGTGCCGGTCAGGGGCTGGTGAAGGTCACCTCGGGGAAGTCCCGGCTGGGGCCGTTGAGCAACGGCTCGCAGGTTCCCCTGAGTTGGCGTTCGAAGAAGGCGCCGACATAGCTGGTGGTGATCGCGATCGACCGGGGGGCGTTCGGGATGGGCAGCACGCCGCTCTCGTTGACCAGGTAGTCCAGGTCGGTGAAGGTGTAGTGGTCGGCGCCGGCGACGGTGAGCCAGCGCTTCCATCCGTCCAGGTTCGGCCAACTGCTCTTCCAGGACGGCACGATGTCCGGGCCGCTCGGGTCCGCGGCCGCGATCAGCAGGACCGGGCGGCCGTCGATGCCGGTCGCGGGAACCGGTGGGGTGATGGCGCCGTCGAGGTCGACACCGGCCAGCACGCGTCGGTCCGCGCCCATGGCGGCCAGGGTCGCATCGCCGCCGACGGAGTGTCCGGCCATGCCGATCCTCGCCGGATCGATGAGCGTGGAGTACCGCCACACCGGGCGCGGACCGGTGAGCTCGGTGAGCAGGAAGGACACGTCCCGGGCGCGGCCTGCGGCGATCTGTTCCTGGGTGGCGGCGCCGGAGTTGTACTCGTCGCACGCCGTACAGGGCAGGATGCCGTCCGGAAAGCGGGTGGCCGCCGATTCGTGGGCGTGGTCGACGGTCGCCACCACGAATCCCCGGCTGCTCAGTTCCTCGGCCAGCGCGGTGAGGGTGTAGCGGGGCACCGTGAAACCGGGGGACAGCACGACGAGCGGGTAGCGGCCCCGCGCCGGTGCCGCGTCGGCCCGGGCCCAGGTACGGGTGTCGGCGAGGCGAGCCGGTTCGAGGGCCCCCGACAGACCGGCATAGGTGATCAGCGCCGACGCTTCGGCGGTGCTCATGTACGCGGCAGGCGTGCCGCTGTTGGTGCGGGCAGGGTAGTAGAGGTCGACCATCAACTGTCGCGGTCCCGACTGCGGTGCCCACGGATCGGCGCGCCGATCGTCGACGAGGTGCAGGGTGTCACGACCGACCGCGTACGACCCGGTCGGCCTCGGCAACGACAACGCACTCGTCGTCCGGGCCGTCGGCGCACTGGACGCCGCCAGCGGTGTCGCGGCGGGTGCCGCGACAGCTGGGGCCGACACGCTCAGGGGGATGATCGCCATGGCGGTGGCACAGCTGACCGCGTATCTGGTTGCCCGCCGGATTGTCTTCATGGCGGCGATTCTTTCCACTCGCGCGGGGGTGCAGCATCCGGGTGGCCCCCCGACAAGTCCCCGATTTCGGCGTCGACATTCCCTACGGGCCATCATGACGGCGTCGGAGGGCTCGAATTGTCGACGTCGATCCGATCGCCGATGCGTGGGCGGTGGCAGCCCGGGGTGAAGGAGGTGGCCGGCCGGCAGCGGCGCGGCTAGCGTGACCGCATGGATCGAGATCAACGCTCACTCCACGCCTCGTCGTTCGGCGCGGCGGCGATCGCGTACGCCGAGCACCGCCCGGACTACGCGCAGGACGCGGCGCGTTGGGCGCTCGAACCCGCTCCCGGCCCGCGCGTGCTCGACCTCGGCGCCGGAACCGGCAAGCTGACCGGCGTGCTGGCCGCGCTGGGTGCCGAGGTCATCGCGGTCGAGCCCGACCCGGCGATGCTGGCCGAGTTGCGCCGTTCGCTGCCGGAGGTCCGTGCCCTGTCGGGGAGCGCGGAGGCGATTCCGCTGCCGGACGCTTCCGTCGACGCCGTGGTCGCCGGCAACGCCATGCACTGGTTCGACATGGCCGCCGCAGGGCCCGAGATCGCCCGGGTCCTCGCCCCCGGTGGCGTCCTGGCCGGCCTGTGGAACGTGCTGGACGACCAGGTCGCCTGGGTCGACGGGCTCGCGCAGATCAGCGGGGGCGAGGCCATCGGCCCGCGTGACACGCCCGCCGGGTGGCGCGCCGAGACGACCGGCATGCACCTTCCGAAGACCGGCGCGGCCGCCCGGTTCGGCTCGCCGGAACAGGAGGAGTTCCCGCACGGGCAGCTCCGCACCGCCGACTCCCTCGTCGCGACCCTCGCGACCCGCGCGGGCATGCTCGTCATGCCCGAACAGGAGCGGGAGGCCAGGCTCGGCCGGATCCGCGCGTTCCTCGCGGACAGGCCGGAGACCGCCCACGGCGAGTTCGCCCTCCCGATGCTGACCGCCGTGCTGCGCGTCCGGCGGCTGACTCCCGCCCCGGATCCGCGAGCTTAGAGACCCGCCTCCCAGAGCGCGCGCCGCACCGTGTGCAGGGCGGTGGCGGACTGTTCCCAGCCGTGCCACCAGAACAGGCCGCCGCCGTGGCTCGCCTCGGCGGCCAGCGCCGTCAGGTGTGCCCACGGCCCGGCCGGGAGGCCGAACTGCGGTCGGGCGGCCAGGCGTTCGGCCTCCCCGGCGGCGACCGGCACCATGCCGACCACCGGCAGCGGTAGGCCGTCGAGCGCGCGGCCGGTGCCGGTGCCGGTGTCGGTGCCGGTGTCGGTGTCGGTGCCGGTGTCGGTGTCGGTGAGGATCGGGCCGCCAGGAGCGCGGCCGGTGCCGGTGAGCATCGGGTGCAGGGTGATCGGGTCGAGCAGCAGGGTCAGTTCGGCGGACGGCAGCGGTGCGGGGCCGTCGCGCCAGGTGAGGCGCTTGCCGGTGAACTCCGCGTGGCGGATCGGCTGTTCGTCGAGGGCGACGCCGTCCTCGGCCACCCGCAGCTGCGCGCCGCGGCCACCCGGCAGCTGCACCCGGTAGCAGCCGTACAGATACGGCGGCACGGCCGGTGCCGCCACGGCCTGGGCGTAGGGGACGGCGACGCCGTCCACCTCGAAGCCCGCCGGGCCGACCACGACGGCGGCCGCCGTGGGCACGCCGTCGACCGTGACGCGGACCCGCAGCGTCGGGCCGTCCCCGCCCGGGCCGACGGAGACGACCAGTTCGCGCCCGGCCTCGTCCGCCGCCCGATAGTCGCCGACCAGGTCGGCGAGCGGAGGCACGTCCGGCAGGACGTACTCGGCGAGCTGCACCGAGAACTCCGCCGCCGCCACCCGCCCGGCGGGCCACACCGCGCCGACCAGCCGGCGCCGCCCGTCCCGGCCGACCTCGGTGCGCAGTTCGCCGCCGCAGTCGTTGCCGTCCTCGACCCGCCAGCGCAGCACGCCGTGGGCGTAGCGCGGGCCGGTGATCCGCCGCCCGTTGACGTGGATCCGGTGCCGGGGCGGGTCGGTGGCGCGGCCCAGGACGTAGACGTCGAGGTCGCCGTCCGGCGTGCCGTAGAGGCCCGTCCACGGGTACAGAGCCTCGGCGAGGACAGTGTCCAGGTCCCGCCGAATGTTGCTCCCATCGACTCCAAGACCACCCCCGGGCCCGCCGTCGCGCACCGACCGGAGCAGCGCGCGCGCCTCCGACTTGCGGGTGAGCAGGGCACGCAGCCGCCGCGCCGCCTCCGGGGTCGGCCGCCGGTAGCGGCCCTTGGCGGCGGCCTGCATGGCCGCGTCCTCGCGGCGGGCCAGCAGGGCGCGTTCGGCGTCGGCGAGATCCGGCGGCGCCCAGGACGCCACCGCCGCCTCGGGCTCCCGGACGAAGCGTTCGCGCAGGGCGCCGTCCTCCCCCAGGGCGAGGACGAAGCGGGCGGCGGGCGTGTCCTCCTGCCAGTGGTAGCCGCCGGGGACGTGGAAGTCCGTGAAGCCGTCGAGGGCGGCGAGTTCGCGCGGCCCGTAGTCGTCGACCGTCCGGACCGGGCCGGTGGGCGGCCGCACGGTCTGGCCGGGCCGGATCAGGCCCAGCCGTTCGAGCATCCGCGGATCGGCCGGGGCGGCGACGGCCGGCGGGAGGTACCAGGTGGAGGCGCTGGTGACGGTCCGCTGCACGGCCCGGTCCCGGAGCCCGGCGACGGTGTGCCGGTCGGTGACGGGGGCGGTGCCCCGGTAGCGGGCGCCGATGTAGTTGACCACGGCGTGGTCCGGGCCGTAGACCTCCTCCAGCCGGTCGACCAGGACGGGCAGCCGGTGGTTGAAGAACCCGGTCCGCTGGTAGCCGAGTTCGCCGACCAGCCCGACCTGCCAGAGCACCAGGTGCAGGCCCGGGTCGATCCGCCGGCCGCGGATCAGCAGGTCCGAGGCCTCGAAGGTCTGCATGCCGGGGCTGCTCGGGTCCACGCCGAGGTCGGCGCACAGGACGTCCAGCGCGCTGATCCCCGGCCGCATCACGGCCGCGTGGCCCTCGCGGCGGGCGATCCGGACGGCGCGGTGGCTGGAGAGGACGAACACGCCCGGGTGGCCGTAGAAGACCGCCGCCACCCGCCGTCCGGCCCGGACGAAGTGCAGGATCGCCTCGGACATCTGCACGTACGTCAGATAGCGGTCCTTGGCGTCGTCGTAGAGGACGCCGAGGTCGTAGGAGTCGGGCCGCCAGGCCTTGATCCGCACCACCGTCACCGGGTCGGCGACGCAGTGGAAGACGTGGTCCGCCTCGCGCAGCAGCCGCTCGTCGGCGCGGGTGAACCCGGCCGCCTCGATGCCGGAGCCGAGCACGGTCAACTCGCCCTTGGGCGTGGCTGGTTCGGCGCGCCCGCCGTCCAGCTCGGGGCGGTCCGGCCCGGGGGCGGCGGCGATGGCCCGGGCCAGCTCCGCCCAGCGGTCCTCGTGCTCGCGGCGGGTCGGGAAGCGGTCGAAGGGGCGGCCGTACGGGCGGTTCGGGTCCATCGGGCGGCGTCAGTCGGTGTCGGCGGCGTCAGGCGATATCGACGGCGAAGTCCATCTGGACGACCTGCGGCGGGGGATCCATCAGGCCCGGGGCGTCCACCTCGAAGTCCATCTGGGTGATCTGCGGCGCGGGCTCCGTCAGGATCGGGCTGTCCAGGTCGAAGTCCGTCCGGCCGACCTGGCGGAAGGGCCGGTCCTCGGCGGTGTCGGGGCCCAGCGTGAGATCGGCGTCCACGTCGATGTCGACGACGTCGAAGGCCAGGCTGCTTGCGGTCACGGTAGGCACTCGACAGTCACTCGTCCCCTCGGAGCCACGGGCGTTGGCGACTTCATGCTACTGAACACCAGTTCGTGCCGACAGCCCTCACGGGCGCCTCCGGTGCGCCAGCCGGCCGAGGCCCTGGTCGGGCGCGGTCAGCGGTCAGCGGGCCGACGACCGGGCCGCCCCGGCCGCGCGCTGGGCCCGCTGGGCCCGCTGGGCCCGCTGAGCCCGCTGAGCCCGCTGAGCCCGCTGAGCCCGCTGAGCCCGCTGAGCGAAGACGTCCTCCCGTCGGTCGGCGGTCTGGCGCAGGACGCGCTTACGGTCCCGGCCGGACAGCCGGTCGATGTACAGCTGCCCGTTCAGGTGATCGGTCTCGTGCTGGAGACAGCGGGCGAAGTAGCCGGTCCCCTCGATGGTGACGGCGGCGCCGTACTGGTCGAAGCCGTACACCACCACCTCGGCCGGGCGGGCGAGTTCGGTGCTGGCGCCGGGGACGGAGAGGCAGCCTTCGGTGTCCTCGATCAGCCGGCGGCCGGGCTCGCGGGGCTCGATGACCGGGTTGAGCACGTGGCCGACGCGCCGGACGCCCTGGTCGTCGCGGCAGTCGTAGACGAAGAGGCTCAGGTCCACGTCCACCTGGTTGGCCGCGAGCCCGCAGCCGTCGGCGACCTGCATGGTGGCGAACATGTCCTCGATGAGGCGGGCCAGCCGTTCGCTGCCGTAGTCCTCCCCGGTCGCCGGGCGGCAGGTGCGGCGGAGGATGTCCTCTCCCACCTCGGTGATCCGCAGGACGGTCGGGCGTTCACGCGGTTCGGACATCGGCGCTCCCTCGTCGACACCGTCGACACGACGGCGAGGATGACGGCTTGTCATCGACTTTGCAAAGTAGCAGACTTTGCAAAGTGACCGAAGATGCCAGAGGCACCGAAGACACCGAAGACCTCACCGCGCCCGCCACCGGCGCCCTCCCCCAGCACCCCGTGCGCACCGCGCTCCTCGGCCTCCTCGCCGAGAAGGCCGCCCTCACCTCCACCGAGGCCGCCACCGCCACCGGGTACAGCTCCGGCCTGTGCTCCTTCCACCTCCGGCAGCTGGCCCGCCACGGCCTCATCGAGGAGGCTCCCGCCACCGACGGCCGCGCCCGCCCCTGGCGGCTCCCGCAGCAGCCCCACCAGCCCGCCACAGCCGACGAGTTCGGTGACCTCGCGCGCGGCCTGGAGGACGAGAGCTACCAACGTTGGCTCGCCCGCCGCGACACGGCCCCGGCCGACTGGCGGCAGGACGAGGCGTTCAGCACCGTCCTCTACCTGACCCCCGCCGAACTGGCCGCCGTCGGCGAGGCCGTCCGCCAGGTGCTGGCCCGCTACCGCGACCGCGAGGCCGACCCGGCCGGCCGCCCTGCCGACGCCCGCCCGGTCGCCGCCGTGGCCCGCCTCTTCCCGCTCCTCCCGGACGAGCGCTGACGAGCGCTGACGAGCAGGGCCACCTACAGACGGAGCAGGAAGTCGGCCGGACCGACTTCCTGCTCCGCGACCGTCAACTATCACGGGGAGTTCAAGGCCAGGCCGCCCGGCCGGCGGCCTGCCGCTCCCGCGCGCCTACCCGGCTCAGGCCCAGATGGAGAGGCGGGCCGTGTTCGGGGCGACATCACAGAAGTAGCTGACAGCCTCGCCCCGGGCCACGTAGGCCCGGCCCGCGGCGTCGCACGCGGCGCCGCTCGGGTACATGCCGACATAGACGTATCCGGTCGTCACGCTCGTGGATGCCTGAGCAGCCGGGGCGGCCATCAGCCCGCCCGCGGCCAGCAGTCCAGCAAGGGCCATGGTGGAAACCGCTTTGCGCATTGCCATGCCGGTGCCTTCTTCCCTCCAAGAGGAGCGCCGGAGTCCGCCCCCCGGCGCTTCGCGGTGATCCTCCTCCACTCCCGAACCCAAAGCAATGGTCAAGACCAAATGGTCGAGACCAATTTGGCAGTGCGTCAGCGGCGGCGTCCGGGCGGCGCCCGGGCGGCGTCCGGGCGAGGGAAAAACCCGCTGGCGCACCGGCCCCACCGGCCTGCAAGCTGGCCCGATGCGCGTCAACGGCCCCCTCTGCACCCGCCAGTCCCTCGCCGCCGAGCTGCGTGCCGCCGGGGTCGAACCCGGCGGCACGCTGCTCGCGCACTCCTCGCTGCGCTCCCTCGGCTGGGTCTCCGGCGGGCCGGTCACCGTCGTCCAGGCCCTGCTCGACGCCCTCGGACCGACCGGCACCCTCGTCGTCCCCACCCACACCGGGGACAACTCCGACCCCGCCGGCTGGTCCAACCCGCCGGTGCCGGAGGCCTGGTGGCCCGACATCCGGGCGTCCTGGCCCGCGTACGACCCGCAGGTGAGCCCCACCCTGGGAATGGGCGCCATCCCCGAGACCGTCCGGACCTGGCCCGGCGCCCGGCGCAGCGCCCACCCGCAGACCTCCTTCGCCGCCCTCGGCCCGGGCGCGGCCGAGACCACCGACGGACACGCCCTCGACTGCCTGCTCGGCGAGTCCAGCCCGCTCGCCCGGCTGGAGGACCGCGACGCCCAGGTCCTGCTGCTGGGCGTCGACTTCGGCTCCTGCACCTGCTTCCACCTCGCCGAATACCGCGTCCCGGGCCCGAGCGAGGACATCTCCTTCGCCGCCCTCACCCCCGAAGGCCGCCAACGGCTCACCGTCCGCGACCGGGCCATCTGCGCCGACGACTTCGCCGAACTCGGCACCGCCTTCGAGGCCGACCGCCCGAAGGCCGTCCGCCACGCCACGGTCGGCGCCGCCACCACCCGCCTCTTCCGCCTCCGCGACGCCGTCGCCTACGCGCAGCACTGGCTGCCCGAGCACCGGGCGTAGGACAGGACGTGTCCGATTTCAGGTCCGGGGCGTCTTCTCCCCGTGGACGGCGGTGTACTCGGCCGCCAACCACGGCCCGAGGTCCTCGG
This sequence comes from Kitasatospora sp. NPDC088779, assembly GCF_040685395.1. Lineage (NCBI taxonomy): Bacteria > Bacillati > Actinomycetota > Actinomycetes > Kitasatosporales > Streptomycetaceae > Kitasatospora > Kitasatospora sp. NPDC088779. The sequence goes on from NZ_JBFBHW010000021.1 coordinate 12,490, forward strand.
TGAGCACCTTGAGGACGGTCGGGTCCGCCGTCGGCGTACGGGCCACGGTCGCCGCCAGACGCATCTGCTCGGCGCGCTCCGGGTAGTAACGGGCGAACGCCCCGGCGGACTCGGTGAGATCGCTGGTCCAACCACCCCACCGCGGCATCACCAGGGTGAAGCCCGTCCGCACGATCCGGCGGGCGACAGCGCGGCTGAGCGCCCGGCGCTCGGCGGGCGTACCGGCCGAGCCCGCCCGCTCGCGCCAGCGCGGGAGGGCAAGGGCGAGATCACCGTTGGTCTCGCGGGCGAGCGTGGAGGTGGGGCGGTAGCGGGGCAGTCCGGCGGCGAGGTCGTCACCGAGCAAAGGGGTGCACAGGCAGGCCACGAACCAGCCCAGATCGTGACGTTCGAGCTCGCTCAGCAGCGTGTCGGCGCTGAACAGGAGGATTCCGACACCGTTGACCTGCGGGAAGGAGGCATCGAGCCGGGCTTCGAGCGCACCGGCATCAGCCCGGTCGGCGGCGGAGGGCTCCTGCCTCAGCGCGAGCAGGAGATCGAGATCGGAGACCTCGGGGATCGCGGTGCCGCGCGGGATGCTGCCGTAGAGGTAGGCACTGTGCAGCCGGGGTCGGTCGAAGACCTCGGCGATCAGCGTGCGGGCGGCGACGACCACGGGTGCGAACGCCCGGGGCACCCGGCCCAATGAGCCCTCCCGTGCGATGAAGCCGTCGTCGTCCAGTCCCGCGCTCGTCATGGGGGTACTCTGCCGGTTCCCGCGCCCCCCGGGCGAGCCGATTTCGGACGCCGGGCATGGCCAATCGTCAACTCTCCGGCGATTACCGGGCATCATTCCAGGCACGGACGCGAGGGGAACGGCGTTGGACCCAGGGAACACCTCGCGCCACCGTCGCCGCACTCCGACGAGCACGCTCCCCGGAACGACGAGCCGCAGGACGGGGAGCAGGGCCGCGCACCGCGCGCGGGCCCGCGGAGGGGCGGCGCCCGTATGCGGCCTGCCCTCCGGAGGATGATCCCCATGCAGCCCGACCCTCAGACCACCTCGCAGCCCACCTCGCAGCCCGCCCCGCAAGCCGCCCCGCAAGCCGCCCCGCAGGCCGTCAAGATCGGCCTCGGTCTGCCCCTCCAGGACCCCGTCCTGCTGTTCGAGTGGGCCCGGCGGGCCGACGCCGGCCCGTTCAGCACGCTGGGCCTGGCGGACCGGGTGGTGTTCGACAACCCCGAGCCGCTGGTGACGCTGGCCGCCCTGGCCGGCGCCACGTCCCGCGTCCGCCTGCAGACCGAGGTGCTGCTCGCGCCGCACCACGTCCCCGCGCTGCTCGCCAAGCAGACCGCCACCCTGGACCTGCTCTCCGGCGGGCGGTTCACGCTCGGCCTCGGCGTCGGCGGCCGGGAGGACGACTTCCTGGCCGCCGGCATCGACCCGCGCCGCCGGGGCCGGCTCCTGGACGAGCGGATGGCGGTGCTGCGCCGCCTCTGGGCCGGTGAGTCGTTCGGCGACGGGGTCGGCCCGGTCGGGCCCGCGCCGGTGACGCCGGGCGGCCCCGAGGTGCTGTTCGGCGGCTTCGCCCCGGCCGCGCTGGACCGGGTCGGCCGGTTCGGGGACGGCTTCCTCGGCGCGGGGGTGCCGCCGGAGGCGATGGCCGGGCTGTTCCAGGACGTCGAGAAGTCCTGGCAGCGGCACGGCCGCGACGGCCGGCCCCGGCTGGTCGCCCAGGCGAACGCCGTCCTCGGCTCGGCGGAGACGGTCGAGCAGGCCCGGCGCAACATCCGTGCGTACTACGAGTCCAGCGGCCGTGCCGACCGGATGGAGGAGGGCCTGCTCACCACGCCGGAGGCGATCCGGACCGCCGTGGCCGGCTTCACGGCCATCGGCGCGGACGAGGTGATGCTGTACTGCTGGTCCCCCGAGGTGGACCAGGTGGACCGCTTCGCCGAACTGCTGTTCCGGTAGCGGTCGCAGAGCCGGAGATCAGTGCGGGATGCCGGAGATCAGTGCGAGATGCCGGAGATCAGTGCGGGATGCCCGCGATCAGCTCCTGTGCGCCCTGCCGCTTGAGTGCCAGCGCCGTGGAGGTGCCGAGGTCCTCGGGGCTGAGCGCGCCGGCCCACTCGTGGGCGTCCAGCACCTGCTTGCCGTCCGGGCTGAAGACCCGGCCGCGCATCGACAGCCGGCCGTCCGGTTCGGCCTTGGCGTAGCCGGCGATCGGGCTGTTGCAGTGGCCCTGGAGGACGTGCAGGAACATCCGCTCGGCCGCCGCCTCGCGCCAGGTGTCGCGGTGGCCGAGCGCGGCGACCGCGTCGACGGTGACGACGTCGTCCTCGCGGCACTGCAGGACGAGGATGCCGGCGCCGATCGGCGGGCACATCGCGTCGAAGTCCAGGATCTCGGTGATCCGCGCCTGTTCGCCGATCCGCTCCAGCCCGGAGACGGCGAGCAGCAGCGCGTCGGCCTCCCCGGCGGCCAGCTTGGCCAGCCGGCTGTTGGCGTTGCCGCGGATCGGCACGCACACCAGGTGCGGGTGGGAGGCGGCGAGTTGGGCGACCCGGCGAACGGAGGAGGTGCCGATCCGGGTGCCGGGCGGCAGTTCGGCGAGGGTCAGGCCGCCGGGGTGGACGAGGGCGTCGCGGATGTCGTCGCGGCGCAGGTAGGCGGCGAAGACGGTGCCGGCGGGCAGCGGGCGGTCGGCGGGCACGTCCTTGAGGCAGTGCACGGCGACGTCGGCCTCCCCGGCGAGCAGCGCGGCGTCGACCTCCTTGGTGAACGCGCCCTTGCCGCCGAGCCGGGCGAGGTCGCCCATCCAGCGGTCGCCGGAGGTGGTGACCGGCACCACCTCGGTGCGCAGGCCCGGGTACAGGGCGGCGAGTTCGGCGCGGACCCGCTCGACCTGGGCGAGCGCCATGGGCGAGGAGCGGGAGACGATGCGGATCAGCTCAGCGGTGGCCATGGCGCGATGATAGGCGCTCGACCGCCGGTCCTTGACCCGGCGTCAGCCATGCGGCCGAAGGCCCGCCGGACGGCACCCGGACGGCCGGGCGACGAACCGCCCGGCCGGCCGTGCGCTGCCCGCGGGCCGACCGCGCGCCGCCCCCGCTCACTCGTTGTGCAGCACCTCGGCGATCGGCAGCCGGGCCGCCGAGCGGGCCGGGACGAGGGCGCCGAGGACGGCGATCGCGACGCCCGCCAGTGCGAGCCCGGCGAGCAACGGGGCGCCCCAGACGTCGATCATGTGCTCCGGGAAGGCCAGGATCCGGACGTTCTCGGCGATCAGCCGGTGCACCACGATCCCGACCGGGATGCCGATGACGCCGCTGAGCGCGCCCTGCCAGGCCACCGAGGTGACCGTCATCGCGACGACCTGGCGGGGCGTCATGCCGATGGACTTCAGCATGCCGATGTCCCGGCGGCGCTCGCGGATGGTGAGCAGCAGGGTGTTGAAGACGCCGAGCGAGGCGACCACCGACAACAGGACGGTGAAGACCGTGCTGAAGGTCTGGATCGCGACGACGGGCCCCACCGAACTCGCGGTGACCACCGAGGGCGTCAGGCTCGGGTCGGCGTCCGTGACCGCCTTCCGGTAGGCCGCGGTGTCGGCGCCGTCGGCGAGCCGCACGTCGTACTCGACCGTGTGCGGGTCGGGGGTGAGCTCGGCCCGGGTGGCGTCGTTGGAGGTGATCGCGTTCGCGTTGCCCTGGATCTCCTCGCCGACGATGGTGACGGCCAGCTGTCGGCCCTCCAGGGTCAGGGTGATCCGGTCGCCGAGCTTGAGCCCGCGCTGGTCGAGGAAGGCCGGCCCGGCCTGGACCTCGTCCGGCCCGGTCGCCGGGCGGCCCTTGACCACCCGCAGCCACCTGGTGGCCGCGATGTCGTCGCCGCCGTAGAAGTCCATGAAGACGGGCTGGGTGTGGCCGACCACGCCCACCCGGACCAGCCCCCGGGTGACGACCTGCGCGGCTCCGGGGGTGGCGCGCAGCATCGCCTCGGTCTGGGCCGGGGTCAGCCGCGGCTCGGTCGGGTTGCTCTGGAAGTGGCCGGTCTGCACGTTGACGTGGGTCTTGTCGTCGGCCGGGGCCATGCTCCTGGCCAGGGTGCTGCTCAGGCCGGTGGTGACCGTCACGGTCACCACGCCGAGCACGATCGCCGCCATGGTCAGCGCCGTCCGGCCCGGGCGGGCGAAGGGCTGGCCGAGGCCGAGGCTGACGGCGCGCGGCAGCCGGGTGCCGCTCAGCCGGCGCTGGACCTTCAGCCCGCGCCCGGTGCGCGGCGCGCTGCCGGCCGAGATCGCCTGGGCGGCGGAGAGCCGGTGGGCGCGCGAGGCCGGGACGAACGCGGCGGCGACGACCAGCAGCGGGACGCCGACCAGGGTGGCGGCGGGCAGCCAGCCGGCCGGCTCGATCACGGCGGTGCCGGTCGAGATGCCGCTGAAGGCGGTCTCCAGGATCGGGTACGCCCCCGCCCAGCCGGCCGCCGTCCCGAGGACCGTGCCGGCGACCGCGGGCACCGAGACCATGGTCAGGTAGACCGTGACCACCTGGCGCGGGGTGAAGCCGATCGACTTCAGCACGCCGATGTGCCGGTAGCCGGAGACCACCGCGCCGCTCACCACGTTGCCGACGATCAGCGCGGCGACGACCAGGCCGAGCACGCCGAAGACCGTCATCAGCGGGAGGTAGGCGTCGGCGCCGGCGGAGAAGGCCTGCTTGAGCACCAGGTACGACTGCGCGCTGGCGAGCGCGTCCTCGGGCAGGCCCTCGGTGGCCGCGCCGAGGGAGGCGGTCAGCTGCTGCTCGGTGTCCGCGTCGGCGAAGCGGTAGAGCATCTGGCGGCCGGTGGGGTGCAGGGCGGCCGCCTGCTCGGGGACGACCCAGCCGCCGGCGGACTGGCTCATGCTGCCGGCGAAGCCGACGATGGTGAGCTTCAGCCCGGTGGCGGTGGTGAGCGAGGTGCCGAGGAACGTCGTCGCGGCGCCGCCGCCCGGTTGCTGGATGACCACCTCGCCGGGCGCCGTGGCCCAGCGGCCGCCGAGCAGCCGCACCCGGTCCACCGGCCCGGCCGGATCGGCCCGGCCGACCAGGGTCAGCGGGCCCGGCGGGCGACCGACCCAGTCGGTGGGGATCTCCACCACGGCTTGGTCGAACGGCCCGGCGGCGGCCTCCACGCCCGGCCGGTGGGCGGTGGCGGCCAGTTGCTCCGCCGAGGCCCTGGCCGGGTCGAAGGCCGCGACGACGTGGGCGCCGCGCTCGGCGGCGAAGGCGTCGTCGAAGGGCGCCCGGGCGGCGCTGATCACCGCGAGGGCGAGCAGCACGGTCGTGGTGGAGCAGAAGACGACCAGGCCGATCACGAAGGTCTGCACCCGGCGGCGCTTCACGGCCGCCCGGGACGCCCGCCACACGGCGCCGGTCATGCGGACGCCTCCAGGGCCCGCTCGCGCGCCACCTTGCCGTCCGCGACCTCGACCAGGCGGCTGGCGCAGCGGGTGGCCAGGTCGGGGTCGTGGGTGACGATCAGCAGGGTCTGGCCGATCTGGTTGAGGTCGATCAGCAGGTCCATCACCTGCTCGCCGGAGCGGCTGTCCAGTGCGCCGGTCGGCTCGTCCGCGAGCAGCAGCGCCGGGCGGTTCATCAGGGCCCGGGCCACCGCGACCCGCTGGCGCTCGCCGCCGCTGAGTGCGGCCGGGTAGGTGTCCTTGCGGTGCGCGACGCCGAGTTCGTCCAGCAGTTCCAGGGCGCGGCGGCGCGCCTGGCGGGCCGTGGTGCCGGTCAGCTGGGCGGCCAGGGCGACGTTGTCGAGGGCGGGCAGGTCGTCGATCAGGTTGAAGAACTGGAAGATCATGCCGATGTGGCGGCGGCGGAACAGGGCCAGGCCGGTCTCGTTCAGCCGCCCGAGGTCCTGGCCGTGCACCCGGACGGTGCCGGAGGTCGGCCGGTCCAGCCCGGCGACCATGTTCAGCAGGGTGGACTTGCCGCACCCGGAGGGGCCCATCACGGCGACCGCCTCGCCCGCCCGGATCCGCAGGTCGACGCCGTCGAGCGCCTTGGCGTCGCCGAACTCCTTGTGGACCCCGGACAGCTCGACGACGGTCTGCGCGTCGTCCGGCGGGGTGGTCCCGTCGTGGTCGTTGCTCATGGTGGACGACGGTAGGCGCGGGCCCCCGGGCCCGGCGTCCCACCCGGGGTGTAGCCGGGGCGGCCGTAGTACCCGGGATGTACGCGGGCGGCACCCCCGGATGATGTCGATCATGGCCTGGACTGGGAAACTGGCGGCGTGTGGGGAACGGGGACGAACTGGGCCGCCGTAGCGGTGGCGAGTGCGGCGGTGGCGGGTACGGCGGTCGCGGCGGCCGGCTGGCTGGGCGTCGCGCTCGCCCGGGCGCGGCGGCTGCACCGGGCGGCCATCGGCGAGCGCGGCTGGCTGCTGGAACGGGAGCGGGAGAGCGCCGCCCGTACCGCCGTGGAAGCCGAACGGGCGCGCATCGCAGCCGAGTTGCACGACATCGTCAGCCACAACGTGAGTCTGATGGTGGTCCAGGCCGGGGCCGCGCGCGAGGTGATCGCCACCATGCCCGGGGAGGCGGCGGCGGCGATGGGCGCCGTCGAGGCCGCCGGGCGCGACGCGATGACCGAGCTGCGGCACCTGCTCGGACTGCTCGCCCCGGCCGCCGACGGCACCGGGGAGGAGGCGGACGGTTTCGCGCCGCAGCCCAGCCTGAGCCGCCTCGGGCCGCTGATCGACCGGTTCGCCTTCGCCGGGCTGCCGGTGGAGGTGCGGATCTCGGGCGAGCCGAGACCGCTGCCCGGCGGCGTCGACGTGACGGCGTACCGGATCATCCAGGAGGCGCTGACCAACGCGCTCAAACACGGGGACGGGGTGACGGCCGAGGTGACGGTGCGCTACGCGGACCACTACCTGCGGGTGGAAGTGCTCAACAGCGGGCCGAGCGTGCTGGCGGGCGCCCACGCCGCGCCCGCGCGGCCCGCCGATGCCGCGCCCGCGCAGCCCGCCCGGCCGGCCGACGGCGCCGGGCGCGGGCTGCTCGGCCTGCGCGAGCGCGTCGCCGTGTACGGCGGCGACCTCGACGCCCGGCGCCGGCTCGGCGGCGGCTACCGGGTCCGCGCCCGCATCCCGCTGGACCGGCCGTGACCGGGGCCGAGGCGGAGCGGGGGCCGGAGCAGCAGCCGGAGCGGGAGCGCCGCCCCCGGGTGGTGATCGCCGACGACCAGGAGCTCGTCCGCACCGGCTTCCGGATGATCCTCACCGCGCGCGGCATCGACGTGGTCGCCGAGGCCGCCGACGGCGCCGAGGCGGTGGCAGCCGCCGTCGCGCACCGGCCGGACGTCGCGCTGCTGGACATCCGGATGCCCGGCATGGACGGCCTGGAGGCCGCCCGCCGGATCCTCGCCCGGGCGCCCGGCTGCCGGGTGATCATGCTGACCACCTTCGACCTCGACCACTACGTCTACGCCGCCCTCGCCGCCGGGGCCAGCGGCTTCCTGCTGAAGGACGTCACCTCCGCCCATCTCGCCGCCGCCGTGCGCCTGGTGGACACCGGGGACGCCCTGCTCGCCCCCTCGATCACCCGGCGGCTGGTCGAACGCTTCGCGGCCGGCGCCCCGCGTCCCGCCCCCGGCACCGACGGCCCGCCGCTGCACCGAAACCTCGCCCCGCTCACCCCGCGCGAGGCGGAGGTGCTGGCGCTGCTCGGACGCGGGCTGTCCAACACCGAGTTGGCGGCCGAACTGACGCTCAGCGAGTCGACGGTGAAGACGCACGTCGCCCGGATCTTCGCCAAGCTCGACCTGCGCGACCGGGCCCAGGCGGTCGTCCTCGCGTACGAGACCGGGTTGGTCTCGCCGGGGGGAGGTTCCAATTGATGCTCAGTCAACTCCTTTGATTCGCATGACAATCAGCTATCTAACTCGTTAGAGCTAACTCCCGGTCTGATTCACATTTTTGCCAGTTCATGGGGGAACATCTCTCTGTCCGCGCCCGAACGAGAAATGACCGTTCGGGCGGCATTTCCAAGACATTTGGACAGGCCCGTGACTACCTCCGCCCCCGTGTGGGACTGCCCCTTCAACCACACCGACGGCCTGGAGTTCGACCCGCTCCTCAAGCGGCTGCTCACCGAGGCCCCGATCGCCAGGATCCGACTGCCGCACGGCGAGGGCGAGGCCTGGCTGGCCACCCGCTACGAGGACGTCCGGATCGTCACCACCGACCGGCGGTTCAGCCGCGCCGCCGGCATCGGGCGCGACCTGCCCCGGATGACGCCCGCCCCGATCGCCCAGGCCGAGGCGATCAACCTGATGGACCCGCCGGCCCACAACCGGCTGCGCCGCCTCGTCGCCCAGGGCTTCACCAACCGCCAGGTCGAGCGGATGCGCCCGGCCACCCAGCGGATCGTCGACGGCTACCTCGACGAGATGGCCGAACACGGCTCCCCCGCCGACCTGGTGCACTTCCTCTCCAGCCGGCTCCCGCTCACCACCATCTGCGAGCTGCTGGACATCCCCGAGCAGGACCGCGCCGAACTGCGCGGCCACGCCGTCGCCATGATGACGATGGGCCCCGGCAGCCGGGCCGGCCAGGAAGCCGCCAAGGCCGCGCTGCGCGGCTACTTCACCGAGCTGACCGCCGCCCGCCGCGCCCACCCCGGCGAGGACCTGATCAGCTCCCTCGCCACCGCCCGCGACGGCGACGAACTGCTGGACGACCAGGAGCTGGCCGTCATGGCGATGGTCCTGCTGGTCACCGGCCACGACACCAGCACCTACCAGCTCAGCAACATCACCTACACCCTGCTCACCCACCCCGAACAGCTCGCCAAGCTGCGCGCCCAGCCCGAACTGCTGCCGCGCGGGCTGGAGGAGCTGCTGCGCTTCATCCCGTTCCGCCAGGGCGTCGGCATCGCCCGGGTCGCCACCGAGGACGTCGAGCTGGGCGGCGCGCTGATCCGGGCCGGCGAGGCCGTCCACGTCTCCTACCTCACCGCCAACCGCGACCCGGCGATGTACGAGCGCCCCGACGAACTCGACCTCGACCGCGGCGCCCCCACCCACATGGCCTTCGGCCACGGCCAGCACCACTGCCTCGGCGCGCACCTGGCCCGGATGGAGCTCCAGGTCGCCATCGGCACCCTGCTGCGGCGATTCCCCGGCCTGCGGCTCGCCGTCCCGCCGTCCGAACTCGACTGGCACACCGGGTCGATCTGGCGCTACCCCCGCACCCTGCCGCTCGCCTGGTGACCTCCTCCCCGCGCCGCCGCCTCCGCCACGGAGCACCGCACGGCGCCCGTCCGACGCATCCGTAGGCCGCCTGCCCGGGCCGCTCGCCAGCCCGCCCGGCCAGGCCACCCAGGGGAGACCCGCACCATGGCAACACTCTGCCGCCCTGCCGTCGCCGTACCCGAGAACGTCATCACCCTCGACCAGACCCTCGACCTGGCCCGCAGCCTGCACGCCGGCCACCCGCAACTCGGCCTCGCCCTGCGGCTGATCGAGAACACCGGGGTGCGGACCAGGCACCTGGTCCAGCCGATCGAGCAGACCCTCACCCACCCGGGCTTCACCGCCCGCAACGCGGTCTACGAGCGGGAGGCCAAGCTCCGCGTCCCCGAGGTGGTCGAACGGGCTTTGGGGCACGCCGAGTTGGGCGCCCGGGACATCGACCTGATCATCTACGTGTCCTGCACCGGCTTCATGATGCCGTCGCTGACCGCCTGGCTGATCAACGCCCTGGGCTTCCGCTCCGACACCCGCCAGATGCCGATCGCCCAGCTCGGCTGCGCGGCCGGCGGCGCCGCCGTCAACCGCGCGCACGACTTCTGCCGCGCCTACCCGGGCGCCAACGTGCTGATCGTCTCCTGCGAGTTCTGCTCGCTCTGCTACCAGCCGACCGACCTCGGCGTCGGCTCGCTGCTCTCCAACGGCCTGTTCGGGGACGCCGTCGCCGCTGTGGTGATGCGCGGACACGGCGGCACCGGCGTGCACGTCGAGCGCAACGGCTCGCACCTCGTCCCGGACACCGAGAACTGGATCTCCTACGGGGTCAAGGACACCGGCTTCCACTTCCAGCTGGACAAGCGGGTGCCCGGCACCATGGAGATGCTCGCCCCGGCGCTGCGCGGCCTGGCCGTCGAACACGGCTGGGACGTCTCCGGGTTGGGCTTCTACATCGTGCACGCCGGCGGCCCGCGCATCCTCGACGACCTCTGCCACTTCCTCAACCTGGAGCCGGCCACCTTCCGGTACAGCCGCGCGACGCTGACCGAGCGCGGCAACATCGCCAGCGCCGTCGTCTTCGACGCGCTCGCCCGGCTGTTCGCCGACGGCGGCGTGGCCGACGGCACCACCGGCCTGATCGCCGGTTTCGGGCCGGGCATCACCGCCGAGATCTCGCTGGGGAGTTGGGTCGGCGAGCCGGTCGAGGCCGCCCGCCGCCGGCCGCGGGCCATCTCCACCTCGGACATCACACTCGTCCATCCGAGCGCCCCCCGGCGTTTCCCGGCCGGCACTACGATCACCGAATGACTGACACCACGCACCAGGCGGACACCGACGACAGATCCGCCGAACTCGCCACCCTCTTCCCCGCGTTGCACGCCCCGCAGTACTGGACCTGGGGCCGGTACGACGCGCTGTTCTCCACCGTGCTGCCGCCGGACGAGCTGGTGACCAACATCCACCTGGTGGGCTTCGCGGACGACAAGGTGGTCCTCTGCCGGGACGACCGGGACCACTGGTTCCTGCCCGGCGGCACCCGGGAGCAGGACGAGAGCATCGCCACCTGCCTGGCGCGCGAGCTGCGCGAGGAGGCCGGCGCCCGGCTGCTCGGCGAGCCGGACTGGCTCGGCGCGCACCGCTGCCGCACCGAGGACCCGACGCCGTACCGGCCGTGGCAGCCACACCCGGAGAAGGCGTGGCTGTGGGGCTGGGCGGAGGTCGCGGTGGACTCGACGCCGACCAACCCGGCGGACGGCGAGCAGGTGGTCGAGGTGCGGGCAGTGTCGGCGGACGAGGCGCAGCGGCTGCTGCTGGCCGGGCACGACGCCTGGTGGGGCGAGCTGATCGGGCTGGCCGTGGAGCTGCGGCGGCGGGCCGGGCGGGGCTGATCCCCCGCCCCTCCGAGCCCCCGCTCCGAGATATTCCCGCCGGGCCGGAAGACCACCGGAACGGCCGAACAGCAGAGAGCATTGTCCGTTTTGCGATGATATGACTCGGCCATGGACACCAACATGCTGGCCGTGGACTACCCGGTGCTCAACATCTTCTGGACGATGCTGGAGCTGTTCCTCTGGATCCTCTGGTTCTTCCTGCTGTTCAAGATCATCACGGACATCTTCCGCAGCCACGACCTGGGCGGCTGGGCCAAGGCCGGCTGGCTGCTCCTGGTGATCGTGCTGCCGCTGATCGGTGTACTGGCCTACGTGATCGCCCGCGGGAAGTCGATGAGCGAGCGGGACGCCGCCCAGGTCCGGCAGAGCGAGGCCGCCGTCAAGGCCTACATCCGGGAGGCGGCCGGAACCGGCACACCCGGGGGCGGCGGCAGCCACGTCGACGACCTGGCGAGACTGGCGGACCTGAAGGAGAAGGGCGCCATCTCCGAGGAGGAGTACCAGAAGGCCAAGGACAAGCTCCTGGCCTGACCCGGCCCAGCCCAGCCCGACCCGCACGGCGGCCGGGGCCGGCGGACGCGCAGACGTCCCCCGGCCCCGGCCGCGGCGATAAGCCGCTCAGCACCTCAGTACCTCAACCGCTCAGCCGCTCAGCCGCTCAGCGCCTCAACCGCTCAGCGCCGCCCGGAGCGGCGGTCACCCGAGGCGTCGCCGCCGGTCAGGCCCGCCCGGCGCAGCGCGTCCGCCATCGCGCTGTTCGCCAGCGGCGCGCCGCCGCCCGAACCGCCCGAACCGCCGGAGCCGCCGCCCTGGCCGCGCCGGTCCTGGCCGCCGCCCCGGCGCTCCTGGCGCGGCGGGCGGGCCTGCCGGTCGCCGCGCTCGCCGCCCCGGCCACGGTCGCCACCACGCTCGCCGCGCTCGCCCCGGTCACCGCGGTCGCCGCCCCGGTCGCGACCGACCTCGTCGTCCAGCCGCAGGGTCAGCCCGATGCGCTTGCGCGGCACGTCCACCGAGACGACCCGGACCTTCACGATGTCGCCCGGCTTGACCACCTCGCGCGGATCCTTGACGAAGGTCCTCGACAGCGCCGAGACGTGCACCAGCCCGTCCTGGTGGACGCCCACGTCGACGAAGGCGCCGAACGCGGCCACATTGGTGACCACGCCCTCCAGCACCATCCCGACCTCCAGGTCGCCGATCTTGTCGACGCCCTCCTTGAAGGTCGCGGTGCGGAACGCCGGGCGCGGGTCGCGGCCGGGCTTGTCCAGCTCGCCGAGGATGTCGGTGACGGTCGGGATGCCGAAGACCTCGTCGGCGAAGTCGCCCGGTCGCAGGGCCCGCAGCCGTTCGCCGTTGCCGATCAGCCCGCTCAGCTCCCCGCCGGTGGACGCCAGGATCCGGCGCACCACCGGGTACGCCTCGGGGTGCACGCTGGAGGCGTCCAGCGGGTCGTCGCCGTCGGGGATGCGCAGGAAGCCCGCGCACTGCTCGAAGGCCTTCGGGCCCAGCCGGGAGACATCCTTGAGCTGCCGGCGGGTGCGGAACGGGCCGTTGGCGTCGCGGTGGGCCACGATGTTGTCGGCGAGCGTGCCGGTGATGCCGGAGACCCGGGTCAGCAGCGGCGCCGAGGCGGTGTTGACGTCCACGCCCACGGCGTTGACGCAGTCCTCGACCACCGCGTCCAGCGAGCGGGAGAGCTTCACCTCGCTCAGGTCGTGCTGGTACTGGCCGACCCCGATCGACTTCGGGTCGATCTTGACCAGTTCGGCCAGCGGGTCCTGGAGGCGGCGGGCGATCGAGACCGCGCCGCGGATCGACACGTCCAGCTCCGGCAGCTCCTGCGAGGCGAAGGCGGAGGCCGAGTAGACCGAGGCGCCCGCCTCGCTGACCATCGCCTTGGTGAGCTTCAGCTCGGGGTGGCGCTTGAGCAGGTCCTCGGCGAGCTTGTCCGTCTCCCGGGAGGCGGTGCCGTTGCCGATCGCCACCAGGTCGACGTCGTGCTTCTTCGCCAGCGCGGCCAGCGAGGCGAGCGCGGCGTCCCACTTGTTGGCGGGCTGGTGCGGGTAGATCGTGTCGTACGCGAGGACCTTGCCGGTGGCGTCCACCACCGCGACCTTCACCCCCGTCCGGAAGCCCGGGTCCAGGCCCATGGTGGCGCGGGTGCCGGCCGGCGCGGCCAGCAGCAGATCGCGCAGGTTGGCGGCAAAGACGCGCACCGCCTCCTCCTCCGCCTCGGCCCGCAGCCGCGACCGCAGGTCGATGCCGAGCCGGACCAGGACGCGGGTGCGCCAGGCCCAACGGACGGTGTCGCCCAGCCACTTGTCGGCCGGGCGGCCGTGGTCGGCGATGCCGAAGCGGGCGGCGATCCGCCGCTCGTAGTCGTTCTCGCCGGGCAGATCGCCCTCCTCACCGTCGTACGGCGAGAGGTCGAGGTCCAGCACCTCCTCCTTCTCACCGCGCAGCATCGCCAGGATGCGGTGCGAGGGGAGCTTGGTGTACGGCTCGGCGAAGTCGAAGTAGTCGGCGAACTTGGCGCCGTCCTGCTCCTTGCCGCCACGCACGGTGGCCACCAGCCGGCCCCTGGTCCACATCCGCTCGCGCAGCGAACCGACCAGGTCGGCGTCCTCGCCGAAGCGCTCCACCAGGATCGCCCGGGCGCCCTCCAGCGCGGCGGCCGGCTCGGCGACGGACTCGTTCAGGAACCGGGCGGCCAGCGCCGCCGGATCCTGCGAGGGATCGGCGAGCAGCGTCTCGGCGAGCGGCTCCAGGCCCGCCTCGCGGGCGATCTGCGCCTTGGTGCGCCGCTTCGGCTTGAACGGCAGGTAGATGTCCTCCAGCCGGGCCTTGGAATCGGCGGCCAGCACCTGCGCGCGCAGCGCGTCGTCCAGCTTGCCCTGGGCCTCGATCGACTCCAGGACGGCCGCCCGGCGCTCCTCCAGCTCGCGCAGGTAGCGCAGCCGCTCCTCCAGGGTGCGCAGCTGGGCGTCGTCCAGGGAGCCGGTGACCTCCTTGCGGTAGCGGGCCACGAAGGGCACGGTCGCGCCGCCGTCGAGCAGCTCGACGGCGGACTTCACCTGCCCGTCGCGAACGCCCAGTTCCTCGGCGATCTTGCGCTCGATCGCCTGCTGGGCCTGCCGGGCCACCTGTTCGACTGGCGTGGTCACGAAGCCGGTCACCTTCTCCTTCAGTGCTTTCGCCGTACGCCCTGCATTCTGGCAGGTACCGGGGACAGCTCCCGGCCGCGCCCGGGGCGCCCGGGCGTGGCGCCCTCCGCCCGCGGCCCCAACCAGACTCAAGCAGTGCCCCGTTGCGCCTTCCTACGCTGACGCGCATGGACACCTCCCCCGCACTGGACGCCTCCCGCGCGCCGGACGCCGCCGCCCGGCTGAGCGAACTCGCCGCCGCCAAGTACCTGCTGTTCACCACCCACCGCAAGAACGGCACCCCCGTGCCCACCCCGGTCTGGGTGGCGCGCGACGGCGACGCGCTGGTCTTCACCACCGTCACCCGCACCGGCAAGGTCAAGCGGCTGCGCAACCGCTCCGACGTGCTGGTCGGGCCGAGCGACATCCGCGGCACCCTGCTCGGCGAGCAGGTCCCGGCCACCGCCGTCCTCGACCCCGGCCGCGCGCCCGCCTACCGGAAGCTGCTGCGCCGCAAGTACGGGCTGCTGTGCGCGATCGCACTGACCGCGAACGTACTGCGCTTCGGCAGGGGCGGGACGATCGGCGTGCGGGTCACGCTGAGCTGAGGCCGGCCGTACGCATTCCGGGAATCCGCTGAAGGGCACCGATCCGCGCTGTACGCTGCCGGGCATGTGCGCTGCCACCCGGATGCACCCCGACGGACTGGTCATCGACGCGGCCCTGGTACGGCGGTTGATCTCCGCCCAGTTCCCGGACTGGGTCGGGCTGCCGGTCACGCCGGTCCCCTCCACCGGGACGGACAACGCGATGTTCCGCCTCGGGCCCGAACTCGCCGTCCGGCTCCCCCGGGTGGAATGGGCGGCCGGGGACGTCCGCCGCGAGAAGCAGTGGCTGCCCGCGCTGGCCCCCCGACTGCCGCGGCCGATACCCGCCCCGCTCGCGGTCGGCCGGCCCGCCGCCGGCTACCCCTGGGAGTGGTCGGTGCTCCGCTGGTTCGAGGGCGCCAACCCGGTCGTCGGCGCCCTCGCCGCTCCCGGCGCGCTCGCCCGTGACCTCGCCGCCTTCGTCAACGCCCTGCGCGCCGTCAACCCGGCCGGCGGCCCGGCGGGCCACCGCAGCGTCCCGCTCGCCTCCCGCGACGGCGCCACCCGCGCGGCCATCGCCCAACTCGCCGGAGCGGTCGACACCCACGCCGCAACCGCCCTGTGGGACAAGGCGCTTCGCCTCTCCGAGTACGCCGGCCCGCCCTCCTGGATGCACGGCGACCTCACCCCCGGGAACCTCCTGCTCGACCGGTCCGGCCGGCTCGGCGCCGTCCTCGACTTCGGCCTGATGGGCGTCGGCGACCCCACCGCCGACCTGATCGTCGCCTGGAACCTGCTGCCCGCCTCGGCCCGCCCCGCCTTCCGCGCCGCACTCCACGCCGATGACGCCACGTGGGCCCGCGGCCGTGCCTGGGCCTTCTCCATCGCGCTGGTGACGATCCCCTACTACCGTCACACCAATCCGGGCCTCACCGCCAACGCCCGTCACGTCGTCCGCGAGGTGCTCGCCGACCGCAGCACCTGACCGGCCCCGCTGCCGACCGGGCCCTGATGCTGACCGCGCACCGCCGCCTGACCAGCGGGGCGGCACTCCCGTCGGCACCGTCGGCGGCCGTTGCTATGGTTCTCCCCGCCACTACGGGTAGGGGGACGACTTGGCACGCAGAAGCAGTGTGATCGACGTCAGAGTCAGCCGGCGGGTGCTGTGGGTGGGCGGCGACGCCTATCCGCTCCACAACATCGCCCGGGCCCGGCGGTTCCAGCTGCTGCCGCCCAAGCGCACGCGGGTGATCATCCGGTTCGCCCGGCAGGTGATCGGCCTGCTGGTGGCCACCGCCCTCCTCGGTTCGCTGCTCGGGCGCGGCGCGAACCAGGAGACGACCAAGAACGTGATCGGCCTGGTGGCGCTCGCGCTCTTCGCGGCCAGCCTCTACCGGCTGGTCAAGCGGCTGCAGATGCGCACGGTCTACCAGCTGATCATCGAGACCTCCAGCTCCTCGAACACGGCGGTGGTCAGCCACGACGCCCAGCAGGTCGGCAACCTGATCCAGCTGATCATGGAAGCGATCGACAACCCGCTGGCCGAGTTCGCGCTCCAGGTGGAGAACGTCCACATCGGCGACCAGATCAACCAGTACGGCGACCACAACACCGGGAAGAAGGTCAGTCTGTGAGCGGCGGCATCCACTTCGGGGACTCGGTCACCCAGCACGGCGACCACAACATCGGCATCATCAAGCACCAGGGCCCGGCCGACCCGCAGGCCGCGATGCGCGAACTCATCGCCGCCGTACGCCAGTTGCGCGAGCAGGTGCCGGCCGAGGACCGCGAGGTGCTGGACGAGTCGCTGGCGGACCTGGGCGGCGGGCAGGCCACCCCGCCCGCCACCTTGCGCCGCGCCCTGCGCAACATCTCCGGCGTCGCCGCCCTCGCCGCCGCCGGCGCCCCGGTGGTGGAGTCGATCCGCCGCATCCTGGACTCGCTGAGCTCCTGAACTCCTGAACTCCTGAGCAGCTGATGGCGGGCAGCAGGCGACATCCCACCCGGGGTAAATGTCATACCGGGTCAGAAATCTGCCCGAGTCAAGGCCTGCTGCTAGCCTGACGCCATGAGCGGACTGCGGGAACGGAAGAAGGAACGGACGCGACGGTCGATCTCCGAGGCCGCGATCGCGCTCTTCCTGGAGCACGGCTTCGACCCGGTCTCGGTGGCGGACGTCGCGGCCGCCGCCGAGGTGTCGAAGCCGACGCTGTTCAGCTACTTCTCCACCAAGGAGGACCTGGTCGTCCACCGCTTCGCCGACCACCAGGACCAGGCCGCCGGCGTGGTCCGCGGCCGGGCGGCCGGCGAAACGGTGCTGGCCGCCCTGCACCGGGACTTCCTGGACGGGCTCGCCCGGCGCGACCCCATCACCGGACTGAACGACGACCCCCGGGTCCTGGCGTTCAGCGATCTGGTGTACTCCACGCCGAGCCTGAAGGCCCGGGGCGCCGAATACCTCGCCCGCGCCGAACAGTCCCTCGCCCGGGCGTTGCACGAGGCCCCCGACCTGGCCCCGCCCCGGCGCCTCACCGCCCCCCTCCTCGCCGCCCAGGTCACCGCCACCCAGCGGGTCCTCGCCGAACACAACTGGCACCGGATCCGGGACGACGGCCGGACCACCGACGAACTCCACTTCGAGGCCACCACCAACGCCGACCGCGCCTTCGAACTCCTCACCGCCGGCTACGAAGGCGCCGGGCACCCGGGCCCCACCGGGCGCTGAGGCCCCACCCGGCGTGGAGGCCCCACCGGGCACCGGGGCCCCACTGGTTAGAGTGCCGCGCATGACAACGCGTCAGCTCACCTTCGAACGGCTGCACAACTTCCGCGACCTGGGCGGCCACCCCGCCGCCGACGGCCGGTCCGTCCGCCGGGGCCTGCTCTACCGCTCCGACTCGCTCGGCAAGCTCACCTCGCCCGCCGACCTCGACCGGCTCCAGGCCCTCGGCGTGCGCACCGTGATCGACCTCCGCTACCCCTGGGAGATCGCCGCCAAGGGCCGGGTGCCCGACTACGAAGGGCTCGTCTACCACAACCTCTCGATCGAGCACCGCACCTACGACCAGGCCGAGATCGACCCGGACGTCGACCCCTGGCGCTACCTCGCCGACCGCTTCGCCGAGGTCACCGAGGACGGGGTGGAGGAGATCCGCGAGGCCCTGGAGGTGATCGCCGCCGCCGAGGAGCCCGTGGTCTTCCACTGCGCCTCCGGCAAGGACCGCACCGGGCTCATCGCCGCCCTGGTCCTCACCCTGCTCGGCGTCTCCGAGGACAACGTCGCCGCCGACTTCGCCCTCACCGAGCTGGCCACTCCGCACCTCGTCGCCGAATGGCACGCCGCCCACCCGGGCCGCACCCTCCGCTGGCCCGGCTACGGACGCGCCCCCGAGACGGTCATCCGCCTCGCCCTCGCCGACCTGACCGCCCGCCACGGCTCGGTCGAGGGCTACGCCACCGGCACCCTCGGCTTCTCCCCCGCCCGGACAGCCGCCCTCCGCTCCCGCCTGCTCACGACCTGACCTCGCCCGACGGACCGTCAACGGCCAAGAAGGTGAAGGGAGTTCACTCGAACATAGGTTGACCTAAACATGTCATGTCGCGTTGCCCCCGCCTCCGCCGCGCTGCCAGGATCGGGCCACTGCCCAGACGAACCAACGGGAGAAAACCATGAGGATGCGTTCCGTTCTGCCCGTCGCCCTGCTGGCCGCGGCCGGCCTGTTCGCCGGCGTCAACACCGCCTCGGCGGCGGGGTACCCCGGCTACCAGTGCTTCAAGACCGCAGACCGCGTCGAGTACTGCAGCGACGCCAAGGTCAAGAACCACGCCGCGGGCACCAACTGGATCAAGACCTGCCCGGCCGACGTCGTGGCGCACATGGGCAAGCCGTACATCGCGGCGAAGCGCCCCGACGCCGCGCACAGCTGTTAGCACCAGGCACCGAGCCGTCCGCGGACGGCACCGGGCCCGTCCGGCAGACACCTGCCGGGCGGGCCCGGTCGTCGCGGCGGGCGGCCGCTAGCGGCGGCGCGGGCCGCCCGGACGGCCGCCGCTGCGCGGCTTGCGGGGGCCGCGCGCGCCGGTGGCGGCGGCCACCGGGGCGGAGGCCACCGGGGCGGGGGCCGTGGCGGGCCAGTGGGTGGGCCGGGTGAGGGTGCCCGGCAGGCGGGTGGTGGCGTCGCCGCGGGCCGCGTTCAGCTGGGCCTGGGTGAGGAAGAGGGCCTCGGTGAGGTCGGCGCCGGAGAGGTCGGCGTCGCGCAGATCGGCGCCGACGAGGTCGGCGAGGCGCAGATCGGCGCCGCTGAGGTCGGCGGCGACGAGCAGGGCGCCGCGCAGGTTGGCCCCGCGCAGGTCGGCGCCGCGCAGACGGGCGCCGAAGAGGTCGGCGCCGCGGTGTTCACGGCGGCGGGGGACGGCGGCGCGGACGAGTTCGCTGGCGCGCAGCAGCAGGTCGCTGACCCGCTGCCGGTGGGCGGGGACGTCGACGGCGAGGATCTCCTCGGGGGTGCCGCCGGCGAGCCGGTCGGTCTCCTCCAGGGCCTGCCGCAGGTCGGCGTGGACCGGGCGGGCGGGGGCGTAGCCGAGCGCCTCGGTGAGGTACCAGAGCAGTTCGTGGAGCTGGCGCACCACCGGGAAGACGTCGTACATGGGCTTGGCGTCGGCCGGCGCCTCGCGCCAGCTGCGGCCGCCGAAGGTGACCTGGGAGACGCGCTGCCCGGCGCCGAAGCAGTCGTAGACGGTGCAGCCCTGGAAGCCCCGGTCGCGGAGGCGTTCGTGGATGCCGCAGGTGAAGTCGGTCTGCAGGTTGCGGCACGCGCTGCCGGCGGCCTTGTCGACGGCGAAGTCCGTGCCGGCGCCGAAGGGCAGGGCGACGCAGCAGAGGCCGAAGCAGCTGGTGCAGTCGGAGCGCAGCTCGGTCGGCTGAGCCGCCGTGGGGTGCTGCGGCGGCTCGGTCTCGCGCACGTCGCGTGGTCCTTCCAGCGTGGGCACCGGCCGTCCGGTGCGTCGAACTGCCAAGCCTACTGGGCACTGGCCACACCCGCCCCACCATCGGTAAGGTGTCAACTGGCAGTGCACCTATTACGAGGTGCGCGCCCATCGCATATGGCATACGGGGGTAGGAGTGCAGGACCCGAGCATCAACGAACTCGTCCGGATGTGGATCGCCGGCTGGAGCGTCTCGCGCGGCGCGGCCGAAGCGGTGGACGAGCCCTGGGGCTGGACGATCGACGTCGGCGTGGTCGGCCACGTCGCCCGGCACGTGCTGCCCGAGCCGGCCGAGCCCGACGTCCGCAAGATCGCCGAGGCCACCACCGCACCGGGCACCTGGCTGAAGCTGTTCATCGAGGACGCCGTCGCCCGGCCCTGGCTGGGCCCGCAGTGGCGGCTCGACCAGCCGGGGTACCTGATGACCCTCCCGCTGAGCGCCGAGCGGCCCGAGGTGCCGGCCGGCTACACGGTGACCACCTGGACCCGGGGCGGGACCGTCCGGACCCTGGTCCGCACCGAGGCCGGACACCTCGCCGCACGCGGCCAGGCGGGCCTGGCCGGCCCCGTGGCCGTCCCGGACCAGATCCTGACCGCGCCCGAGCACCGGCGCCGGGGCCTGGGCGCCCTGGTGATGCGGACCCTCCAGAGCGCCGGGCACGAGGCGGGCGCCGACACCGCCGTCCTGGTCGGCACCCCGGACGGCCGGGCGCTCTACACCTCGCTCGGCTGGACCACCCGCTCCTCGATGGCGAGCCTGGTCTACGAGCCCGCGGCCGTGCCCGCCGCCGGGTCCGCCACCGAACCCGGAGCCGAGTCCGGAGCCAAGTAGGGCAGCAGCTCGGCCCGCTTCGGCGGCCGGCCGTCGCCGGAGGAGCGCCCGGTGAGCCGGCGGCCGATCCACGGCCCCAGGTGGCCACCCAGCCAACGGGCGTCGGCGCGCAGCCGCTCGGCCCGGCCGGGCGGGGCGGCGGGCGGCAGCGGGGCGCGCCAGTCGAAGGCGGCGGGGCGGCCGAGCGCCTCCAACACCCCTTCGGCGACCCGGCGGTGGCCCTCGGGCGACAGGTGCAGGCGGTCCTCGCCCCAGAGCCGGCGGTCGTCGAAGCAGGGGGCGGCGAACAGGTCGACGACGGCGACGCCCTCGTCCTGCCCGAGCTCGTGTACGAAGGCCTTCATCCGCAGGATGGCCGGGAGCAGCCGGGCGCTGCCCGCCATCCTGCGGGTCGGGTCGGTGCTGGTGAACAGCACCACGGTGGCGCCGGTGGCGCGCAGTTCCTCGGCGCAGCGGCCGAGCAGCCGCTCGACCCGGGCGATGTCGCAGCCGGGGCGCAGCGCGTCGTTGAGGCCGCCGACGAGGGTCACCAGATCGGCGCCCATCGCGGTGGCGGCGGGGAGCTGCTCGTCGTGGATCTGGCCGATGAGCTTGCCGCGGACGGCGAGGTTCGCGTAGCGGAACCCGCCGTCGCCGCCGTCAGCGCCGGCCTCAGCGGCGAGCGCGTCGGCGACCCGGTCGGCCCAGCCCCGGTAGTGGCCGTCGGGCAGCAGGTCGTCGCACATGCCCTCGGTGAAGGAGTCCCCGACGGCGACGTAACTGCGGTAGGTGGTGGGCACGGGCGGTCTCCGCTCTCCTCCGATGGCTCCGTGGCCCGACGATGCTACGCGCGGCCGGTCCGGGCACCGGCATCGGACCCCGGCACCGGCACCTAACCCGCGACGGGCGCCCCGTCGTCCGCCGTGCGGGGGGTGAACCAGTGCTCGCGGACGGCGTCGGTGGGCCGCTGCTCGCCGAGGGCGGGCAGGCCCCACTCCCCCAGCGCCTCGATCACCGGGCGCAGTTCGCGGCCGCGTTCGGTGAGCTCGTAGACCGTGGCGTTGGCGGGCCGTTCGAGCCGGCGGCGCAGGGCCAGGCCGTCGCCCTCCAGCTGCTTGAGCCGGGCGGCGAGGATGTCGGTGGAGACGCCGGGCAGGTCGGCGTGCAGATCGGTGTAGCGGCGCGGGCCGCCGAGGAGTTCACGGACGATCAGGAGGCTCCAGCGCTCCCCCACCGCGTCCAGGGCGCGGGCGACGGCGCAGTACTGGTCGTAGCTTCGGCGTGACATGCGGATCAGCATAGCCAAAAGGTTGGACTTTCCAAGTGCCAACTTGGTAGAACAAAGCATCAGCAACGATGCGGTGGTGACGGTCGGGAGGCCGCAAGTGGAGTTTCGGCAGTCCAGCAAGCTGAACAACGTGTGCTACGAGATCCGCGGCCCGGTGGTCGACCAGGCCAACGCCCTGGAGGAGGCCGGGCACAGCGTGCTGCGGCTGAACACCGGCAACCCGGCCCCGTTCGGCTTCGAGGCGCCCGAGGAGATCATCCAGGACATCATCCGCAACCTGCCCAAGGCGCACGGCTACAGCGACTCGCGCGGCATCCTGCCCGCCCGCCGCGCGGTGGTGCAGTACTACCAGCAGCGCGGCGTGACCGGAGTCGGCGTCAACGACGTCTACCTCGGCAACGGCGCCTCCGAGCTGATCCAGATGGCCGTCACCGCGCTCGTCGACGACGGCGACGAGGTGCTCGTCCCGATGCCGGACTACCCGCTGTGGACGGCCGTGGTCCGGCTGGCTGGCGGCAAGGCCGTGCACTACCTGTGCGACGAGCAGGCCGACTGGTACCCGGACCTCGACGACATCGCCGCCAAGATCACCGCCCGCACCAAGGCCATCGTCGTCATCAACCCCAACAACCCCACAGGCGCGGTCTACCCGAAGGAACTGCTGGAGGGCATCCTCGACCTGGCCCGCCGCCACCAGCTGATGGTCCTGGCCGACGAGATCTACGACAAGATCCTCTACGACGACACCGAGCACCACTGCCTCGCCGCCCTCGCCGACGACGTCCTCACCCTCACCTTCAACGGCCTCTCCAAGGCCTACCGGGTGGCCGGCTTCCGCAGCGGCTGGCTGGTCGTCTCCGGGCCCAAGCAGCACGCCGCCGACTACCTGGAGGGCCTGACCATGCTCTCCGGCATGCGGCTGTGCCCCAACGTGCCCGCCCAGTTCGCCGTCCAGGCCGCGCTCGGCGGCCACCAGTCCATCAACGACCTGGTGCTGCCCGGCGGCCGGCTCACCGAACAGCGCGACGTCGCCTTCAGGGCCCTCAACGAGATCCCCGGCGTCAGCTGCGTCAAGCCCAAGGGCGCCCTGTACGCCTTCGCCCGGCTCGACCCGGCGGTGCACCGGATCGTCGACGACGAGCAGTTCGTGCTGGACCTGCTGCTCCGCGAGAAGATCCACGTCGTCCAGGGCACCGGCTTCAACTGGCCCCGCCCGGACCACTTCCGCTTCGTCACCCTGCCCCGCGCCGACGACCTGGAGACGGCCATCAACCGCATCGGGCGCTTCCTCGCGACGTACCGCCAGTCCTGACGCCTAGGCTTGCCGGTCATGACCGTCCTGCGTTCCGTCGCCCTGTTCGTCGTCGCCGCCCTCGCCGAGATCGGCGGCTGCTGGCTGATCTGGCAGAGCGTGCGCGAGCAGCGGCCGTGGTGGCTGGCCGGGCTGGGGGTGGTGGTGCTCGGCGGGTACGGCTTCGTCGCGGCGCTCCAGCCGGACAGCCACTTCGGCCGGGTGCTGGCCGCGTACGGCGGGGTGTTCGTCGCCGGGTCGCTGCTCTGGGGCGTGGTCGTGGACGGCTTCCGGCCGACCCGCTACGACGTGGTGGGCGCGCTGGTCTGCCTGGCCGGGGTCGCGGTGATCATGTACGGGCCCCGGCGCTGAGCGCACTGGGCCCTCCACGCACGGGGTTCTCCACGCACGGGGCCCCGGCGTCGAGGTGCGGACTCCTCGACGCCGGGGCCCGGCGAGCCGGTTCGGGGACTACCAGCCCCAGCCGCCGCCCTGACCGTCGTCGTCGTGGTCCGAGTCCCAGCCCTCGCCGACCTTGCGCAGGATCGTGTAGTTGTCGATCTGCGTGCCGTCCTCGGCCAGCGCGGTCACCTTCATGGACGACTTCTGGCCCAGGTGGGCCGGGGTGACGTCGACCTTGATGAAGGAGTAGCCGGTGTAGCGCACCCGCGACCACTGGATGGTCTCGGGGACCTTCACCTTGCCCTTCCCCCAGTAGTAGGTCTTCACCTCGTCCTGGTGGTTCTCGTGCCCCTCGTAGGTGTCCGGCACGTCGAACTTGTACAGGCTGCGGCCGGCCGCGCCCGCGGTCACGTAGACGACGCCGTCCTTCGCCGGCTCGATGGTGGCGCCGCTCGGCACCTGCTTCGAGACCTTGTTGCCGAGGATCGCGTCGGTGCGCTCGTAGATGTGGTTGTGGCCGTTGATGACCAGGTCCACCCGGAACTTCTCGAACAGCGGCACCCAGGCCTCGCGGACGCCGCCCTCGGAGGCGTGCGCGACGGTGGTGGAGAAGGCGCAGTGGTGGAAGAAGACCACGACGAAGTCGATCGTCTCGTCGTTGCGCAGGTCCTTGAGGGTGCGCTCCAGCCACTTGGTCTGCTTGTTCGCCGAGATCCCCAGGTTGGCCGGGATCTCGTAGGAGACGTCGTTGGCGTCGAGCGAGATGACGCCGACGTTCTTGTAGCGGAAGGTGTAGACGCCGGGGACCTTGCGCGGGTCCGGGCCGTTGTCCGGGAGGAAGAAGCGGGTGTTCTCGCCGCCGTACCCGTTGGGCGAGTACCAGGCCTCGATGTCGTGGTTGCCGTAGGCGACCATCCACGGCACGGTCGCCGCGACCGTCTCGGTCTGGACCAGGAAGTCGTCCCAGGTCCTGGCGTTGTACACGGACTTGTCGGGGTCCGTGCCGGAGCCCGCCGGGTCGGCGTAGCAGATGTCGCCGGCGTGCAGGTGGAAGGACGGCTTCTGGGCCAGGATGACGTGGTCGTTGCCGGCCGCGTGCGAGCTGACGCCCTGGTCGCCGAAGGCGGTGAAGGTGAACGGCTCGTAGACCTTGCCCCAGCGGTGGTCGCGGGAGGGCGCGGTGCGGAAGGTGTGCAGGGTGGAGATCTGCTGCTGCGAGGCCGGGTCGAAGCCCTCGTGGCCGACACCGTAGTAGTAGGTGGTGTCGGGGTGCAGGTCCTCCAGCGCCACGTGCAGGTAGTACTGGTCCACCGGCTGGCTGTTCGGGCTCAGCGCCGGGGTGTGCAGGGTGCGGACCTCGGCCTGGAGCTTGTGGCTGAGCTCCCACGGGGTCTTGCCGAAGCGCAGGAACGGCTTCTTGACCGGCGCCGGGACCTGCCAGGAGATGCGGAACTGGGTGTCGGGCTCGGGGCCGAACTGGAGGTGGCGCCCGATCGGCGCGACCAGCGAACCGTCGACGCCGGCCGTCGTGGCACCGGTCAGCAGCTGCGGGCTCGCCGGCGCGGCGAAGGCCGTTCCACTGCCCAGCGCGCCGCCGACGGCGACGGCACCGACGGTCACGGCGCCGGCGCGCAGCATCCGGCGGCGGGAGAAGCGGGCCCGCAGGTACTCGTGCTGCTCGGCCGTGCTCATGCGGTCGGCGAGCTTGGCCGGTACGCCCATGTGAGGGATATCCATGCGCGGGACTCTTCCAGCGGCGCGTTGACCGCACACGGACGCGGGGTGAACGGGCCGCAGCGCGCCGCCCATTCGAACACCAATGTTCGACCATGATCAGGTAAAGAAACGCGCCCGCACCGGGCCGACCCCGGATCATGGCCCCCGCCGGCGGCACGGCCTGAGCCACCGTCGGCGCCGCCGCGGACGGGGCGCTCAGCCGGAGGGCTCGTCCCAGGTGGAGGGGGACCGGTTGCCGGTGCCGTCGCAGGTGCGGCAGATCTCGTCCCGGTAGGCGTGCTTGGCGCCGGTCGCGTCCACCCGGTAGCGGACGTACACCCCGGTGCCGTCGCAGAGGAAGCAGTTGCCGCCCCCGCCGCCCACCTCGGTGGTCCCGGTGCCCTGACAGGTCCGGCAACTGAGACCGGCGGTCCGGCCGGTGCCCGCGCAGATGCGGCAGACCGTCGTCATCGTCGTCCTCCCTGGGCGGAACCGCTGGCAGCCACCGGTCATGCTAGTGGGACCGCCGAGGGCGGCGTCCAGCGGATCCTGCTCGGCCGCCGGATCGGCCAACCCCGCTGCGTCCCAACCGTGATGAGGACGGATCGGCTCCACAGTCCGCTACTCCGCCAGGCCCTCGCGGACCCGGCGGGACACCGAGATCAGCTGGAGGTCGAGCAGTCCGGGCGGGTCGGCCAGCCCGGGGCCGCCCGCGTGCACCCAGGCGGCTATCTCGTCGATCATGTCGTCCGCCAGCACGAAGCCCAGCCAGACCGGACGCCCGCCCGCCGCCCGCCCCTCCCCGGAGGGGCCGACCACCACCACGTTGGACTGGGTGCACACGTCCAGGCACTTGACCGCGCGGACCCGGCCCGCCGTACCCACCGCGGCCCGCAGCCGCTCGTACTGCCCGGCGTGGTCCACCCCCGGGTGCTTGGCCTCGGTGCCGCAGCAGCAGCCCCGGCAGACGGTGACGGTCACCGGGGAGGCGGCCGCCTGCTTGCGGTCCCGGTCTCGGCGGCTCATCGGCTCTGGAACTCCTCCTGGTCACGGGGCACGCTGCACGCGCAGCCTACCTGGCATGCCAAGAACCACTGCCGGGTGCCGGGGTTCGACGGCGGTCCGTAGGATGCCCCCATGGGACACGCGACCACCGAGAAAGCCGTACCGCGGATGCGTCTGGACGCCTCCAACGCGGCCAAGGTCGCGACCACCCTCCAGGCGCTGGCCACCCCGTCCCGGCTGCTGATCCTCGCCGAACTGCGCGAGGGCCCGCGCGCGGCGACCGAACTCGCCGACGCCGTGGGCATGGAGCAGTCCGCCTGCTCCCACCAGCTGCGGCTGCTGCGCAACCTCGGCCTGGTCGTCGGCGAGCGCCGGGGCCGCTCGGTGGTCTACTCCCTGCACGACGACCACGTCGCCGCCCTCCTCGACCAGGCCGTGTACCACGTCGAGCACCTGCGGCTGGGCCTCACCGACGAGCGCTGAGGCCGAACGCACCGACCTCCACCACCGCCCCCTACGCCGTCGCCTCCGCCGCCGCGCGGCCGGCGGTGCGGCCGGAGAAGAGGCAGCCGCCGAGGAAGGTGCCCTCCAGGGAGCGGTAGCCGTGGACGCCGCCGCCGCCGAAGCCGGCGGCCTCGCCGGCGGCGTAGACGCCCGGGAGGGGTTCGCCGTCGGGGCGCAGGACGCGCGCGGAGAGGTCGGTCTCCAGCCCGCCGAGGGACTTGCGGGTGAGGATGTTGAGCCGGACGGCGATCAGCGGGGCGGCGCCGGGGTCGAGGATGCGGTGCGGCGGGGCCACCCGGATCAGCTTGTCGCCGAGGTAGCGGCGGGCGCCGTGGACGGCGGTGACCTGGAGGTCCTTGGCGAAGGGGTTGGCGAACTGCCGGTCGCGGGCCTCGACGGTGCGGCGCAGTTCGGCGGGGTCGATCAGCGCCTCGCGGGTCCTGGCGTTCATGCCGCGGGCGAGGTCGGCGAGGTTGCTCGCGACGACGAAGTCGGGCCCGTGCCGCAGGTGGCTCCGGACCGGACCGGGGGCGCCGGGCAGGGCGCGGCCGAGGACGCCGCGCACGGACTTCCCGGTCAGGTCCGGGTTCTGCTCGGAGCCGGAGAGGGTGAACTCCTTCTCGATGATGCGCTGGTTGAGCACGAACCAGGTGTGCCCGTAGCCGGTGGACATGATGTGGTCGAGCGTGCCGAGGGTGTCGAAGCCGGGGAAGAGCGGGACGGGCAGCCGGTTGCCGCGCGCGTCCAGCCAGAGCGAGGACGGGCCGGGCAGGATGCGGATGCCGTGCCGGGCCCAGATCGGGTCCCAGTTCTCGATGCCCTCGGTGTAGTGCCACATCCGGTCGCCGTTGATGAGGCTGGCGCCGGCGTCGCCGGCGATGCCGAGCATCAGCCCGTCGACGTGGGCGGGGACGCCGGAGAGCAGCTTGGCGGGCGGGGTGCCGAGCCGGGCGGGCCAGGCCTTGCGGACGAGGTCGTGGTTGCCGCCGATGCCGCCGGAGGTCACGATCACGGCCTGGGCGCGCAGTTCGAACCGTCCGGCGGCCTCGCGCGAGCTGGCCTCGCCGCGGGCCGCCGGACTGGGCACCAGCACCTCGCCGGTGACGGTGTCGGTGACGCCCGCGGTGGCGGCCAGGCCGGTGACCCGGTGCCGGAAGCGCAGGTCGACCAGCCCGCGGGCGGCGGCGGCGCGGACCCGGCGGACGAAGGGCTCCAGCAGTCCGGGCCCGGTGCCCCAGGTGATGTGGAAGCGGGGCACCGAGTTGCCCGGGCCGTCGGCGAGGAGGCCGCCGCGCTCGGCCCAGCCGACGACGGGGAAGAACCGGACGCCCAGGCCGTGCAGCCAGGAGCGCTTCTCGCCGGCCGCGAAGTCGACGTAGGCCTCGGCCCAGCGGCGCGGCCAGGCGTCCTCGGGCCGGTCGAAGCCGGCGGTGCCGAACCAGTCCTGACGGGCCAGGGCGTGCGAGTCGCGGATCCGCATCCGGCGCTGCTCGGGCGAGTCGACCAGGAAGAGGCCGCCGAAGGACCAGTGCGCCTGGCCGCCGAGCGAGGCCGCGGGCTCCTGGTCGAGCAGGATCACCTTCCGTCCGGCGTCGGCGAGTTCGGCGGTGGCGGCGAGTCCGGCGAGTCCTGCTCCGATGACGATGACGTCGGCGTCTAGGGCCATGCGCAGTCCTCCGTCGCGGCGAGCGGGACGGCGCGCGCGGGGTGGGCGCCGTCGCTGTGCGCCCGATACTGCGGCCTGCGGTGACGTCCGGTCAACCGGCCGGTAACAACCGA
The DNA here is from genome assembly GCF_040685395.1 of Kitasatospora sp. NPDC088779. Lineage (NCBI taxonomy): Bacteria > Bacillati > Actinomycetota > Actinomycetes > Kitasatosporales > Streptomycetaceae > Kitasatospora > Kitasatospora sp. NPDC088779. Next base: position 41,116 of record NZ_JBFBHW010000021.1, read on the forward strand.
CTGCGGCAATTCCGCTCCACACCGTTTCGGAAATGTCCTCGATACACGGCGGAGCGAAATGCGAAATGCGATCTGACGGAATTTCGGAAATTTCCGCGCACGGCATGGACGTCCACGAAACCAACAAGTAACTTACCTGCGAGTAGCCGCGGCCCGGCACGACCCCCACCCGTCGTTTCTCTCCCCCCAGGAGGAACCGTGCTCCCCCCTGCCCGGAAACCCCGACGCCTGCGCAGCTCCACCGCACTCGCCACCGTCGCACTGGGCGCCGCCCTCGCGCTCACCTCCACCAGCGCCCAGGCCGCCACCCCGGCGCCCAAGCACCTCGTGGCGCTCGGCGACTCCTACGCCGCCGGCGCGGGCGTGCCCGGCCAGTCGGCCGGCCTGTGTCTGCGCTCCGACCGCAACTACGGCCACCTGGTCGCCGCCGCCCTCAAGGCCGGCGCGTACACCGACGTCACCTGCGCCGCCGCCAAGGTCAAGGCCATGACGCAGCCGCAGTACGACGCCTTCATCCGGGTCAACGACCCGCAGCTGGACGCGGTGACCCCCGACACCGACCTGGTCACCCTCGGCATCGGCGGCAACGACCTCGCGGCCAGCGACCTCGGCCTCGGCGAACTCGTCGCCACCTGCATCGCCGGCGCGGTCGTCAACCCGCTCGGCACGCCCTGCAAGGACGTCTACCACCACGGCTACTGGGACTGGCGCAGCTGGTCCTGGCAGTACGGCGACGACGACCTGGCCGAGCGGATCACCGGCAGCATCGCGCCGCAGGTCGCCGACACGCTGCGGCGCATCCACGCCAAGGCGCCGCGGGCCCGGGTGCTGCTGGTCGGCTACCCGTCCGTGCTGCCCGCCGACGGCCGCTCGTGCATCCTGCGCCAGCCCGTGACCCCGGGCGACGTCGAGTACATGCACGGCGTGCTCGACAAGCTGAACGCCGCGCTCAGGAGCACCGCGGCGGCCGGCGGCGCGACGTACGTCGACACCGCCACGCCCACCGCCGGGCACGACGTGTGCTCGGACGACCGCTGGATCGAGGGCGCGCTGCCCGGCTCGCCCGCCGTGCCGTTCCACCCGAACGCCACCGGCGAGAAGGTGATGGCGGACGCGGTGCTCGCCGCGCTGCGGTAGGCCCCGGAACGCCGAGGGGGCGGCGACCGGACTCCGGTCACCGCCCCCTCCGCCCCATCGCTACTCCGACTTGGCGGCCGCGGCGGCCAGGCCGGCCGACCACTTCTCCTCGACCTTGCCGAACTTCCAGTAGGCGATCGCCCCGACCCAGGTCAGCACGAACAGGCCGACGATCGCGTAGCCGACGAAGTTGAGGTCCAGCCCGCCGATCCAGGCGATCGGGCCACTGGTGATGTCCAGCTTCTCGCCGAGCAGGCCGATCAGCTCGACCAGGCCGATCACCAGCGCGACCAGCACCGACAGGCCGGTGACGGTCAGGTTGTAGTAGATCTTGCGGACCGGCTTGGAGAAGGCCCACTCGTAGGCGAAGTTCATGAACGAGCCATCGATGGTGTCCAGCAGGCTCATCCCGGCCGCGAACAGGATCGGCAGCGTGAGCAGCGCGTACCAGGGCAGCGAGAACGCGGCCGCGCCGCCGGCCAGCACCAGCAGCGACACCTCGGTCGCGGTGTCGAAGCCGAGGCCGAACAGCAGGCCGACCGGGTACATGTGCCAGGGCTTGGTGACGGCCCTGGTCACCCGGCCGAGGATGCGGTTCATCAGCCCGCGCCGCTCCAACTGGCGCTCCAGCTCGGCCTCGTCGTACTCGCCCACGCGCATCCGGCGGAACACCTTGAGGATGCCGTTGAAGGCGCCCAGGTTGATCAGGCCGAGGAGCAGCAGGAACGTCCCGGAGACGGTGGTGCCGATCAGGCCGGTCATCGTGTGCAGGGTCGAGTCGTCCGCCTCCACCTGGTCGGCGAGCGAGCGGATACCGAAGGCGAGCAGCGCGCAGAGGCCGAAGACGATCGAGGAGTGCCCGAGCGAGAACCAGAAGCCGACCGACAGGGGCCGCTTGCCCTGGCCCATCAGCTTGCGGGTGGTGTTGTCGATCGCCGCGATGTGGTCGGCGTCGAAGGCGTGCCGCATCCCGAGGGTGTAGGCGGTCAGGCCCATGCCCGCGCCGAACACCTGGCCGCCGACGTCGTAGTGCTCGGGCGCGACCAGCGCGAGCAGGGTGAACCAGCCGACGACGTGCAGCACGAGGATGAAACCGCCCATCCCGGCCAGGCGCATCCACTCCTCCCGGGTGAGCCGGTCACGCCATCTGACGGGCGAGGCACCTGCGGCGGGGCTGGACATCCTGTGGTCCTTTCGGGTGGTCCGGGCGAAGCTGGGCCATCTTTCCCCCCTCGGGGAAGCAGTTGCAAGTCATGTGCAAATGCCGGACCGCGGCGAACAGGGGCACGCGGGCGCGGACGGGGGGCGTACGGCGGCGGGCACACGCCCGCTCGCGCCGGGCTCCACCCGGCCGCGCCGACCGGCGGACCGCGACCGCCGCGCAGCCTTCGTCAGGAAATCGGACGATTCCTCCCCTAGGGTCGAGATGCCGACACCCGCGGCGCGCTCCCCGTACGCGCCGCGGGCCCTCCGGCGCTCACCGGCCCGGGATCCGATGGGAGCGGCCATGCCGTCCTACCCCTTCCGCACCACCCGCGAGGACGTCCGCATCCCGCTGCCCGACGGCACCCGGCTGGCCGCCCGGCTGTGGCGCCCGGTCAGCGACGAACCCGTCCCCGCCGTGCTGGAGTACTCCGCCGGCCGGCTCACCGACCGCACCGCCGCCGAGGACGCCCGCCGCCACCCCTGGTACGCCGGCCACGGCTACGGCGCCGTCCGCGTCGACACCCGCGGCCACGGCAACTCCGACGGCCTGCCCGGCGAACCCGGCGGCGGCCAGGAGCTCGACGACGGCGCCGCCGTCCTCGACTGGCTCGCCCGCCGCCCCTGGTGCAGCGGCCGGGTCGGCCTGCTCGGCGTCGGCGCCGCCGGCACCACCGCCCTGCTGCTCGCGGCCCGTGCCCCCGACACCGTCGGCGCCGTGGTCACCGTCTGCCCCGAAGGCGGCCACCGCCTCGGCGGCGCCCTGCTCGCCGCCGACCTGCACACCCGGCTCACCGCCCTGGTCGCCGACGCCGCCCTCCCGCCCGACCCCCGGCACGTCGGCGACGCCTGGCGCACCGACTGGCTGGCCCGCCTCGAATCCCTGGACCCGCCCGTCGACGCCTGGCTCGCCGCCGGCGAGACCACCGTCCCCGTCCCCGCCCCCACCTTCGCCGTCGCCGGCTGGGGCGACCCGTCCTGCTCCTTCGTGCTGCGCCTGCTCGCCACCTCCCCCACCGCCCGCGCCCTGCTCGGCCCCTGGCCGCACGGCCTGCCCGAGGACACCCTCCCCGAGACCCTGCGCTGGTGGGACCACTGGCTGCGCGACCTCGACACCGGCGCCCTGGCGGAGCCCGCCCTGCGCAGCTGGATCGGCACCCGCTGGACCGGCGAGGAGACCTGGCCCTCCCCCGACGTCCGGGAGATCCACTACGGCCTCGACGGCCCGCTGCGCACCGCCGGCACCGCCTCCGACGACCGCCACGTCCGCGTCCGCTCCCCGCAGCACACCGGCCTCAACGCCGGCGCCTACGTCCCGCTCGGCCGCCCCGCCGACCAGCCGCCCGACCAGCGCGAGGAGGACGGCCGCTCGGTCTGCTTCGACTCCCACCCGCTGCCCGAACCGGTCGAAGTGCTCGGCACCCCGACCGTACGGCTGCGCCTGCGCGAGGGCGGCCCGCCCGCCCAGATCACCGCCCGGCTCTGCGCCGTCGGCCCGGACGGCACCTCCACGCTGCTCACCCGGGGCGTCCTGGTCGCCACCGGCCCCGACGCGGACGTCGAGCTCGCCGCCTGCGCCGGCACCCTCCCGGCCGGGCATCGGCTGCGGCTCGCCCTCTCCTCGGTCTACTGGCCGTGGGTGTGGCCCACCCCGGACGACGCCGGCTACGCGCTCGACCCGTCCCGCTCCGCCCTCACCCTGCCCACCCGGCACCTCGCCGCCGACGTCGGCGCCGCCCCCGTCGCCTTCGAGGCCCCCGCCCTGCCCGAGCCGCTCGACATCCACCGCACCGAGCCGCTGACCGCCCGGCCCGAGCACGTCACCGTGCACGACATCGGCCGCCGGGAATGGCGCGCCGAACTCTCCCCCGCCACCGACGGCAGCCGCACCCACCCCGACGGCCTGGTCCGCGACGAGCACACCGTCACCGCCTACCGGGTGCTCACCGACGCCCCGCTCAGCGCGCAGGCCCGCACCGACCACACCGTGCGCCTCGAACGCCCCGACATCGGCTGGGACGTCACCGTCCAGACCCGCACCCAACTGCGCTGCGACGCCGGGCACTTCCTCAGCATCGTGCAGCTGCGCGCGCTGGAGGCCGGTTCGGTGGTGTTCGCCCGGGAATGGCAGCACCGCGTGCCGCGCTGGATTCCGCAGGGCGATTCCAAGTAATCCTTATACCTTTGCTTTCAATTCCCTTATTGCTTTATAAATGGCGGCATGAAGACCCTCGGCCTGATCGGCGGCATGAGCTGGGAATCCACCGCCGAGTACTACCGCCTCCTCAACGAACTCACCCGCGACCGCCTCGGCGGCCTGCACTCCGCGCCGCTCGTGCTGTACTCGGTCGACTTCGCCGCCATCGAACGGCTCCAGGCCGACGGACGCTGGACCGAGGCCGGCGAGATCCTGGCCGGCGCGGCGCGGTCCCTGGAGGCGGCCGGCGCCGAACTGCTGCTGATCTGCACCAACACCATGCACAAGGTCGCCGACCAGGTCGCGGCCGCGACCCCCGTCCCGCTGCTGCACCTCGCCGACGCCACCGCGGACGCCGTCCGGGCCGCCGGACTGCACCGGATCGGGCTGCTCGGCACGGCCTTCACCATGGAACAGGACTTCTACCGCGGCCGGCTGGCCGCCCACGGCCTCGACGTCCTCGTCCCCGGCCCCGACAGCCGCGCCCTGGTCCACCGGGTGATCTACCAGGAGCTGTGCCTCGGCCTGGTCCGCGAGGAGTCCCGCGCGGCGTACCGCCGGGTGATCGACGAACTGGTGGCCGCCGGCGCCCAGGGGGTCATCCTCGGCTGCACCGAGATCGAACTGCTCGTCCGCCCCGAGGACAGTCCCGTCCCCACCTTCCCCACCACCCGCCTGCACGCCGAAGCCGCCGTCACCGCCGCCCTGGCCCCGTGACGGCCCGGCGGGTCGGGGGCCCTCCCGCCGGGTCGACGGAGGCCGCGCCCTAGGCGGCCAGGGCCTCGACGGGGGCGACGGCCACCAGCTCCTCGGCGGCGCGGGCGACCTCCAGGTCGAGCGTGATGAACGCGTCGGCCTGAAGCCGGGTCAGCGCGATGTACTCGGCGTCGAGGGTGTCGGGCCAGCCGAGGCGCTCGGCGATCCCCCAGGCGGTGGACTGCAGGACGCGGTCCCCGAGGAGCCGGATCCTCAACGCGCGCAGGTAGTCCAGCCGGCGGTCGGCCTCCGCCCTGGTCAGCCCGCCCTGGCGGACGGCCTGGTAGAGGAGCGACAGCACCTGCGAGCGGAGCAGCGTCGGGGCCAGCAGCCGGTGCTCCTGCGGGATGACGGCCCGCTCGCCGGCCAGGCGCAGCGCCACGGCCGGCGCGATCACGTACTTGGTCACGGGCGCTCGCCTCCAGGAAGGGCCTCGCGCGACCTTGCCGCGCCTTCCGCAGGGTAGGCCCTCCCGGTCAGAGCCGGTCGTAGATGGCGACCAACTGCCGGAGCACGTCGGTCGCGGCGTCCAGGGCGGGGGCGTCGTGGTGCGCCAGTGCGGTGTCGAGCGCCTGCGCCAGGGTGGTCTGGCGTTCGTCGTGGCGGCGCCGGCCCGCGTCGGTGAGGGCGACCAGGACGGACCGCTTGTCGCCCGGGGGGCGTTCCCGGGTGACGTAGCCGGCGGTGGCGAGGTTGTTGACCAGCTGGGTGGTGGCGGCGCTGGTGGTCTCGGTGGCGGCGGCGAGCTGGCCGATCGACAGCGGGCCCGTCTCGGCCAGGACGCGCAGGGCCCGGGCGTGGGTGAGGGAGAGCGCGCCGGGGGTGCGGGTGGCGCGTCCGCGCAGTCGGGAGTCGGCGGCGCTGAGGCTGTAGGCGGCGCGGGCGAGCCGGTCGAGGGCCTGCTCGCGGGCGGGGGTGGGTTGGGGCTGCGACATGGGGGCGGCCTCCGTGGCTCGTATCGACGGTCGGGTTGACAACAGAATATCCTAAGTACTTAATAGATAAGTACTTAGCGACTCGGCGGCACAGCCACCGAGCCCCCTATCGACACGGAGGACACCCGTCATGACCGTTCGTTCGACCGGACAGAACTGGGCCCTGGACATCGCCCTCGCCCAGGGCGGCTTCGACGCCCTGCACCCCCAGGCCAAGGGCACCCTGGAGCAGCTCGGCCACGACCACACCGACTTCGACAAGGTCTTCGCGCTGGTGCAGAGCGGCGTGATGCTGCCCAAGGCCTGGGCCACCATCGCCGGGCAGGCCGAGGAGCGCGCCGCCCACCACGAGCGCGGCGGCTTCGCCCAGACCGCCGCCGACCTCTACGTGCGCGCCTCGGTGATGTGGGGCCGCGCGCAGTACTCGATCTTCGACGCCGCCGACCCGCGCAAGCTCGCCTTCCGCGAGCACGCCAACCACTGCGTGGAGCGCCTGGGCGCGCTGCGTGACAACCGGGTGCGCCGCGTCGTCCTCGACTTCGAGGGCAAGCAGATCTTCGCCCTGCTGCACCTGCCGGCCGGTGAGGTCCGCAACGCCCCCGCGGTGATCCTCGGCCCGGGGATGGACATGATCAAGGAGGACTACATCCACGCGGCGGAGCGGTACTACACCTCGCGCGGCATCGTGGCCCTGTCCATCGAGGGTCCGGGCCAGGGCGAGAGCCGGGCCAACGGGCTGACCGTCGACCTCACCAACTACGAGCGCGCGATCAGCCGCTACATCGACCACCTGGCCTCGCTGCCCGAGGTCGACGCGGCCCGCATCGGCATGTTCGGCATCTCGATGAGCGGCTACTGGGGCTCGCGCGCCGCCGCCACCGACCGCCGCCTCGCCGCGCTGGCCGCCTTCGAGGCCGTCACCGGCGACTTCACCACCATCTTCGAGCGCGCCCAGCCGACCTTCAAGAACAACTACATGTACATGGCCGGCTACACCGACGAGGACGCCTTCGACACCGAGTTGGTCGCCCGGATGCCGCTGGGCGACCTGGTCCGGGAGATCGCCTGCCCGGTCGTCTACGGCATCGGCGAGTTCGACGAACTCACCGTGCTGGAGCAGGCCCTGGCCAACTACGAGCGCATCCGCGCGCCCAAGGAGATGCGCGTCTACGAGAACGAGTTCCACCCGCTGGGCGGCACCGCCGCCGAGGTCTTCCGCTTCGGCGCCGAATGGGTCGAACGCGCCCTGAACGGCGAGCTCGCCGAGCCCGGCCGCGACGTCCGGCACTACGTCCACAGCGACGGCCGCACCACCGACGGCACCGCCAACCCCACCTGGTGGCTCGGCACCACCCCGGCCGTGATCGCCGACGCCCGCCGGGCGTGACACCGGGCGGCCTCCGGCGCGCACGGTCCGGCCCCGGGGTGTGGGAGCCCCGGGGCCGGACGGTGTGCTGGTGGTGCGTCAGCCGGTCTGGATGGAGGTGTCGTCGATCACGAAGCTCGTCTGCAGCGAGGCGTCCTCGGTGCCGGTGAACTTCAGGGTGACCGTCTGGCCCGCGTAGGACGAGAGGTCGAAGGTCCGCTGCTGGTAACCCGCCGCGGCGTCCGCGTTGGAGTACGTCTTCAGCGTGGTCCCGTTCACCGACACGGCCAGCTTGTCGTACGCGGTGCTGCCCGACTCAGCGGTGTCGATGTGCAGCCAGAAGCTCAGCGTCGCCTTGCAGCCCGCCGGGATCGTCACCGTCTGCGCCAGCGTGTCGGTGTGCGAGGAACCGTAGCCGTTCAGCCACGACTTCCACGAACCACCGTGCGCCGCCTGCGAGGAGCTGTTGTCCACCACGCCGGAGCTGGTCGTCCACGGCGCCGCCGAGCCCGTCTCGAAGCCCGCGTTGCCCAGCAGCTGCGCCGGCGTGCAGGTGCCGCCACCGCCACCGGTCACCGTCCACGTGAAGCTCGCCGTACCCGACTTGCCCGCCGAGTCCTTCACCGTCACCGTCACGTTCGACGAACCCGCCGTGGTGGCCGTACCGGTGATCGCACCCGTCGACGCGTTGATCGCCAGCCCGGCCGGCAGACCCGTCGCGCTGTACGACAGCGGCGCGGTACCACCGGAAGCGTTGATCTGGAGGTTCACCGCACCGCCGACCGCGGTCGACTGGTCACCGGGGCTGCTGACGGAGACGGCGCCGCTGCCGGCCGGCTTGGTGAGCAGGCAGCCGGCCACGTTGAGGTCGATGACCCGGCCGTTGCCGAGGCAGGTGGTGAACCAGTAGGTCTCCTCACCGTAGCTCTGGCCCTTGGTGGCCGTGGTGGTGCCGTCCGCGGCGACCTCGCACGGGTTGTCCAGGGTGCACATCTCACCGTTGTCGTTGCCGGTGTTGTTGATGCCGATGATCCGCCCGCTGGCGGAGTCGATGATCGGCGAACCGGAGGTGCCGTGCGTGGTGTTGCAGCCGGAGCTGTAGCGCAGCGAGTCGTGCCAGGTCCACTGGTCCTCGCGCAGGGTGGGCACGAACCCGTTGACGGAGCAGTTCCACACCTGCTTCCAGTACGAGGAGGGTATGTACATCGCGGCGCCGTCGGTCGGGTGCGTGTCGTTGACGGTCAGCGCGGTGGCGCCGTACTTGGAGCTGATCGAGCCGTAGGTGTCGGTGAGTTGGTAGAGCGCGACATCGGTGCCGGTCATGGTCGCGTAGACGACCTTGTCGGCCTGGACGGTGCCGAGGCTGTTGCCGGCGCCGTCCAGCAGGGTGCCGCTGCGGCTCGCGCTCGCGTTCTGGATGACCTGGCCGGCCGTGGGCATGGTCGGCAGGCAGTGGCCGTTGGTGAGCATCAGGGCCCGGTCGCCGGCCACCGATGTGGGGTAACGCACCAGCGAGGCCGAGCAGTTGCTCAGCGCGATGGTGGAGGTCAGGTCGCTGGCCTGGACGGCGTGCGCGGGGACGGCGGCGAGGGTCAGCCCGCCCGCGACGACGGCGCCGACGCCGGCCATCGCGGCAAGTCTCTTGAACATGGCTCTCCTTGTGGGGGATCGCGGGGTGTACGACTGGTCGTCGAGGCCCGCGCCGCACGAAAGTGCCATGGTCACTTCAAGTGGTCAACCGTATTGGCCGAACTCGCCGACGGCAATCGGCCGTTGCGGCCCGGGGCGGCAACCATCCGCCCCGGTATGCCCGTTAAGGGCGGGCGCGATGGCACCCCACGGCACCGGCCGTGCCCGCCCGCCGGAGCGTCATGTCCACCCGTCGGCCCGCCCGCTCCGGCTGCGGCTACGGCTGCGGGAAGGAGTCCGCTCCCACCTCGTCGGTCTTGGCGTTGCCGCCGACCGTCGGCTGGAGGGTGATCGACCAGGACGTCGCGGTGCGCCCGGTCTCGAACGCCAGCGTGTCCTGGAACTTGGTGAACCGGCAGCTCTGCGTGAACGCCTTCGCGTCGGAGTCCCAGTCCACCCCGCCCGCGAAGTACACCTCGTACGTGCCGTCCTCGACGCCCTCGATACTGGCCTTCTGCCCCTTGGTCACGTACACCGAGTGCACCGACTTGCCGTTCAGCGCGAGCGAGACGACCGCGTCCCCCCTGCCGCCGTTGTCGACCTTGAACACGCCCTGGCCGCGCAGCCGCCCCTCGCGCACCAGGGTGCCGTTGTCCAGCGAACGGGACTGCTGCTTCGGGGTCTGCGGGACGGCGAAGGTCGTCGGGTAGCCGGCCGCCGCCATCTTGGCCAGGGCCGCCGACACCGCCGCCAGGCCCTCCGAGGCGCCCAGCTCGGCCTGCGCGGAACCCACCGCGCAGACGCCCCTGCTCTTGATGTCGCCGCGGACCTTCGTCGCGTCGGCGGCCAGCGAGGTCAGCGCCGCCACCAGCTCGGTCCGCGCCGTGGTGACCGCGGCCGGCTCGTCCGCCAGGCCCAGGCTCCGCCCGGCCGTCCGCGCGCTGGTGGCGATGCCGCCGAGCACGCCGTCGAGGTCGCCCAGGGTCTTGGCCCCGGCCACCTGGCCGAGCGCGGTGTTCACCGGGTCGATGTTCGTGCCGAGCACCGGGCCGTACGGCGGCGGCGTCGGGGTGGGGGTCGGCGTCCGCGTCGGCGCGGGCGGGGCCGGGGCCGCGCCGGTGGACGGCCCGCCCGCGGCACTCCCCCCGCCGCCCCCGGTGCCGCTGGAGCAGGCCGCGAGCAGCAGTACCGTGCCGACGGCCAGACCGGCCTTGGTGATGGACTTCATGAATCCCGCCCCCGTGACGCCCCGCGCACACAGCGTGCACGTGTCCGCCGCCATGCTGGCGGGCCCGCCCTGCGCGGTCAACCGGATTCCGAGGGCGCGCGGAGGGCGCGCAGGGGGCGCCCGGGGGCGCTGATCGAGGTCAACTACGATCGGGGCGTGCTCAGCCTCACCGGACTCCCCCTCCAGATCGTCGCCTCGCTCGTCGCGATCCTCGTCTTCGGCGCCACCATGTGGCTCTGGCCGCGCTTCGGCGGGAAGGGCTGGAAGTCCTGGACGGGCCGGCTCGGCGCCTTCCTCGCCACCCAGATCGCCGTGCTGGTCGCCATGGGCCTGATCGCCAACGGCTACTTCGGCTTCTACAGCTCCTGGAGCGACCTGCTCGGCACCGACGGCAAGCCGGGCACGGTCGTCGACCACACGCCGAACGCCTCCGTGGCCGTCACCGGCGAGCAGAAGTTCTACTCGGCCCAGGGCTCGGACCGGGAGCGCTCCGGGCTGATCCAGCAGGTCGCCGTCAAAGGAGCCTCGACCGGCCTGAGCACCGAGGCGTTCGTCTACCTGCCCCCGCAGTACTTCCAGCCGGACTACGCGCAGCAGCGGTTCCCGATGGCCCTGGTGCTCACCGGCTACCCGGGCACCCCGGAGAAGCTGATCTCGCTGATGCAGTACCCGGCCTCCACCCTCACCGCGATCGAGCAGAAGAAGCTGCCGCCGACCGTCCTGGTGATGATGCGCCCCACGGTCGTCGGAAACCGGGACACCGAGTGCGTCGACGTGCCGGGCGGCCCCCAGGCGGAGACCTTCTTCACCACCGACCTGCCCAAGGCGCTCGCCACCACCTACCGGCTCGGCACCGACCCGGCGAGCCGCGCCGTGATCGGCAACTCGACCGGCGGCTACTGCGCGCTCAAGTTCGCGATGCGCAAGCCCGACTCCTACCGCGCGGCGGTCGCGCTCTCCGGCTACTACAGCGCGGCGCACGACGAGACCACCGGCGACCTCTTCGGCGGCAACGACCAGCTGAAGCAGCAGAACGACCTGCTGTGGCGGCTGAAGAACCAGCCGGCCGCCCCCGTCTCCCTGCTGCTCACCACCAGCTACGACGAGAACAACTACGCCGACACCCAGGCCATGGTCGGCGCCTTCAAGGCCCCCACCAAGCTGTCCACCATCACCCTGGACACCGGCGGCCACAACTTCCACACCTGGACCCGGGAGATCCCCCCGGCCCTGGAGTGGCTCGGCCAGCACCTCACCATGCCGAAGGCCGCCTGACCGCGCCGAAGGCCGCCTGACCGATCCCCCGGCGGCCCGCCCGATCACCCGATCACCCGAACGCCCCGCAGATCACACCCGTCTCACAGCGTCGTCTCACGCTCCTCTCAGCCACACCACGCACGGTATGGCGCATGACCACGACCAGCTACTCCACTCCGGCCGGCGAACCGTGGCCCGAGGCCGCGGACTTCCCGCCGCCGGAGGTGCCGCAGCCGGACCCCGCCCGGCCGGACCCGGCGCCGCTCTTCCCCGAGCAGCCCCTGCCGCCCACCGGCCCCAAGGGCCCCGCCTCCTGGTCCGGCCGGCTGCGCACCCTCCCCGCCCGCGCCTGGCGCGGCCGCGCGGACGACCCGCGCTGGGTGCGCCCGGCCCTGCTGGCACTGCTGGCCGCGACCGTCGTCCTCTACCTCTGGGGCCTGAGCGCCTCCGGCTGGGCCAACGCCTTCTACTCGGCCGCCGTCCAGGCCGGCAGCCAGAGCTGGAAGGCCTTCTTCTTCGGCTCCTCCGACGCCGGGAACTTCATCACCGTCGACAAGCCTCCGATGTCGCTGTGGCCGATGGCCCTCTCGGTGCGGGTCTTCGGCCTGTCCTCCTGGTCCGTGCTCGCCCCGCAGGCCCTGATGGGCGCCGCCACCGTCGGCGTCGTGTACGCGACGGTGCGCCGGCGCTTCTCCCCGCTCGGCGGCCTGCTCGCCGGGGCCGCCCTGGCGCTCACCCCGGTCGCGGCGCTGATGTTCCGCTTCAACAACCCCGACGCGCTGCTGGCCCTGCTGCTCACCCTGGCCGCGTACGGGCTGGTACGGGCCATCGAGGCGGCGGGCACCCGGTGGCTGGTGTTCACCGGGGCGATGTTCGGCCTGGCCTTCCTCACCAAGACCCTGCAAGCCTTCCTCGTGCTGCCCGCCTTCGCGCTGGTCTACCTGGTCGTCGCGCCCACCGGCCTATGGCGGCGGGTGCGGCAGCTGCTGCTCGCGGGCGCGGCCATGGTGGTCGCGGGCGGCTGGTGGGTCGCGGTGGTCGAGCTGCTGCCGGCCTCGGCCCGCCCGTACGTCGGCGGCTCGCAGGACGACAGCTTCCTCTCCCTCACCTTCGGCTACAACGGCCTCGGCCGGATCAACGGCGACGAGACCGGCAGCGTCGGCGGCGGCGGGCGGCTCCCGGCCGGGCTCGACCTGCCGGCCGGGGCGATGCGCGGCGGCCGCGGCTGGGGCCAGAGCGGCCTCACCCGGCTGTTCGGGAGCGACATCGGCGGACAGATCGCCTGGCTGCTGCCGGCCGCGCTGATCCTGCTGGTCGCCGCCCTGTGGGCGACCCGCCGCTACGCCCGCACCGACACCGCCCGCGCGGCGTTCCTGGTCTGGGGCGGCGCGATGCTGTCCACCGCGCTGGTGTTCAGCTTCATGTCCGGGATCTTCCACCAGTACTACACGGTGGCGCTCGCCCCGGCCGTCGCGGCGCTGGTCGGCATGGGCGTGGACGGCCTGTGGCGGGCCCGGCACCGGCTTCCGTGGGCGCTGGTGCTGGCCGGCACCCTCGCGGTGACGGCGGTGTGGGCGTTCGTCCTGCTCGGGCGGAGCGCGGAGTTCCTGCCCTGGCTGCGCTGGGCGGTGCTGGTCGGCGGGCTGGTGGCGGCGGCCACGCTGGTCGCCGGACAGCTGGCCGGGCGGGCCGACGGGCGGCTCGGGGCCCGGATCGCCTCGGTCGCCGGCCTGCTCGGCCTGGCGGCGGCGCTCGGCGGGCCGGCCGCGTACGCGGTGGACACCGTCGGCACGGCGCACAGCGGCTCCATCGTGACGGCCGGGCCGGCCGTCCAGGGCGCCTCCGGCCCGGGCGGCGGCGGACGGCACGGCGGGCAGGGCTTCCCGGGCAACGGGCGGGCGTTCCAGCCCGGCCAGAACGGCGGCGGGCAGAACGGCGGCTGGCAGAACGGCGGCGCACCCGGCTTCCCCGGCGGGGGCGGCGGGCAGAACGGCGGCCGGCCGGGCACCCAGGGCGGGGGCAACGGGTTCAACGGCGGGGGCAACGGCGGCCAGGGCGGCTTCAACGGCGGCAACGGCGGCTGGCCGGGCGGCGGTTCGGGCAAGGGCCCGGGCGGCGGCAACGGTCACCGCGAGCGCGGCACGGGCGCCAACCCCGACACCGCCAACCCCGACACCGGCAACCCCGGCAGCGGCGAGGATCCCGGCGCCTTCGGCCCGGGCGGCGCGGGCGGCCCCGGAGCGGGCGGCATGGGCGGCGCGGGCGGCATGGGCGGTCTGCTCGGCGGCACCAAGGTGAGCGAGGAGGCCTCCGCCCTGCTCAAGGAGAACGCCGACCAGTACACCTGGGCGGCCGCCACCAGCGGCTCGCAGAACGCCGCCAGCTACCAACTCGCCACCGGGAAGCCGGTGATGGCCCTCGGCGGCTTCAACGGCACCGACCCCTCGCTCAGCCTGGCCGGCTTCCAGAAGTACGTCCAGGAGGGCAAGGTGCACTGGTTCATCGCCGGCGGCTCCCACCGCGGCTTCGGCGGGGCCGAGAGCGGACGGGGCGACACCGGGGAGAAGGAGTCGGAGACCTCCCAGATCGAGAGCTGGGTGACGAGCCACTTCACCGCGAAGACGGTCGGCTCCACCACCTTCTACGACCTGACGGCCCCGACGTCCTGACCGTCCGACCTCCTGACCGTCCCACCCCAGGGGGCGCACCGCAGCCGGCGGTGCGCCCCCTTCGCGTTGCCCCTGGCCAGCTCCCGCCGGCCCCCGTCAGCTCCCGTCAGGCGGACGGGCAGTGCGTCCCGGCGGCGGGCAGCGTGCCGTCCACCAGGAACGCGGCCACCGCGTCCCGCACGCACCCGCTCTTGTCGTAGCCGGTGTGCCCGTCGCCGTCCCGGGTGAGCAGGACGGCGTCGGCGAGGGCGGAGGCCATCCGCTGCGCCCACGGGTACGGCGTGACCGGGTCGGCGGTGGAGCCGACCACCAGGATCGGGGCGCTGCCCTCGGCCCGGATCCGGGCGGGCCGTTCGGCGGTGCGGTACGGCCAGGAGCGGCAGTCCGGGGCGAACAGCGCCGCCGAGGTGTCGTGCCGGCTCATCAGCGGGGCGCGGGCGGCGAGTTCGGCGCGGTCGGTGCGCAGGTCCCCGGCGCCGGGGGCCATCAGGGCGTCCGCGCAGCTGATGGCGACGAAGGCGTCCGCCGCGGTGGAGTATCCGCCGTCCTCGGCGCGGCCGTTGGCGCCGTCGGCGAGGGCGAGCAGTTCGGCGGCGTCGCCGCGGGTGATCGCCGGGTCGAGGGCCTGGCGCAGCCGCTCCCAGGAGCGGTGGCCGTCGTAGAGGGTGTCGAGGGTGCCGTTCCAGGCCAGGGTGGCGGTGAGGCGGCGGCCGTCGGCGGCGGGCAGCGGGTGCGCGCGCAGGCCGTCCAGGAAGTCGGCGAGCCGCTGCGGGGCGGCGGCGCGGTCGCGGCCGAGCGGGCAGCCGTCGCGGCCCGCGCAGTCGGCGGCGAAGTCCCGCAGCGCGGTCTCGGTGGCGGCGGCGGCCTCGACGTTCATCCGGACCGGGTCGAGGCTGCGCTCGAAGGCGCCGTCCAGGGCGAGGCGGCCGGTGCGGGCGGGGAACTCCTCGGCGTAGAGGGCGCCCAGGTAGGTGCCGTAGGAGCTGCCGAGGAAGTCGAGCCGCCGTTCGCCCAGGGCGCCGCGCAGCACGTCCAGGTCGCGGGCGGTGTCGCGGGTGGAGAGGTGGGGCAGCAGCGTGGCGTACCGGGCCTGGCAGGCGTCGGCGAGCACCCGGCCGCGGTCGTAGCCGGGGTCGTCGGTGCTGGTCCACTCGTCCCGGGTGCGGTCGTCGAGGCAGTGCACGGGGGTGGTGCGGCCGGCGCCGCGCGGGTCGAAGCCGACCAGGTCGAAGTGGTCGGAGAGGGTGCCGCGGTAGTCCTCCCAGCCCCAGACGACCCGGTCCACGCCGGAGTTGCCCGGCCCGCCGGGGTTGAGCACCAGTGCCCCGATCCGCCGGTCGGCCTCGGTGGCGCGGATCCGGGAGACGGCGACGTCGATCGTCTCGCCGCCCGGATCGGCGTAGTCCAGCGGGACCTTGAGTCCGGTGCACTGCGCGACCGGCTCCCCGGCCGGGCGCTCGGGCCGGTCCGGGCAGTCCTTCCAGTCCAGCGGCTGGAGGTACAGGGCCGCGAGCGCGGGGGCGGCCGTGCCGGGCACCAGGTCCTGGGGCCCGGCCGCGGCCGCGGTGCCGGGCCGGCGGGCGCCCGGGTCCGACGGCCCGGTGCAGCCCGCGGCGAGCACGAGGAGGGCGACGGTGAGCAGGGCGCGGAGCGGGCGCCGTGGGTTCGACGAGTGCACCGCCCACGAATACCACCCGGCGCCCGCTGCCGTCACACCAGCACCTGCCGTAACGATTCCTCAGCCGCCGCACTGCTGCAGCATGGCCTGCTTGTCGGCCGCGGTGACGGGGAGCTGGTACTTCAGGGAGACCTGGGCGAAGCGGACGGCGTAGGAGCAGCGGACGGCGGTGTTGGCGGGGAGCCAGGTGGCCGGGCCGGAGTCGCCCTTGGAGCCGTTCTGCGAGCCGTCGGCGGGGATCAGGTTGAGCGGGTCGTTGGCGATCTGGACGCGCTTGGCCTTGTCCCACTTGGCGGCGCCCAGCTGCCAGTCGTAGGACAGCGGCATCACGTGGTCGATCTGGATCTTCGTGGCCTGCTGCTTGGTCCACTGGACGTTCTTGCCGGTGTACGGGTCGTAGATGGTCATCGCGGTGACGACGCAGTTCGATCCGTCCTTGCGCTCGACGGCGGTGCCGTCGCGGGCGAGCAGGTCGTTGCGGGTGTCGCAGTTGTTGTGGCCGAGCGGGACGCCGTCGACGTTGTCCGTCCAGGCGGGGCCGAACTCGTTGCGGTCGTAGCCGTCCTTGGGGCCGGCGGCGGCGGTGGCGACCTTGGCTATCACGTCCCGGCCCGCCTTCTGCTCCTCCGGCGTGGTCAGCGGGGCCAGGCCGGGCTTGGTGCCGTCCGGGTTCTGCAGCGGGCTGGTGCCCAGGCCCCCGGCGGGCGCGGCGGAGTCGCCGCTCTTGTGGTCACGGCCGCCGAGCAGCCAGCCGGCCAGCGCGAGCGCGCATATCAGGAACACGGTGGCGGCGGACAGGGCGGTGCGGCGGGCGGGCACGGATAACTCCCGGGATCTGGGGCGGGTTGACGGCGAACCAGCAGATCAGCCACCCCGAGAGCAGGTCAAGGCGACGCCACGCGAACCCCGCCGACCATGTCGAAGCTCACACCCCGGGCGTCAGCCGCCGATGGCGGACATCGGGCGGTCGGGCCGGACGAAGCCGGCGGAGTTGACGGCGTGTCCGGGCCCCTTCCCGGCCACCGAGGCCCGCCAGGCCGCCTCGATCCGGTCGTCGTCGGCACCGCCGCGCAGCAGCGCGCGCAGATCGGACTCCTCCGTCGCGAACAGGCAGTTGCGCAACTGACCGTCGGCGGTGAGCCGGACCCGGTCGCAGCCCCCGCAGAACGGGCGGGTCACGGAGGCGATCACCCCGATGACGGCGTCCGTGCCCGCGACCCGCCACTCCTCCGCCGGGGCGTTGCCCCGCCGCCCCACGGGCAGCAGGTCGAAGCGCTCCCCGAGCCGCTCCAGGACCTCCGCGGCGGTGACCATCGCCGAACGGTCCCAGGCGCCCTGCGCGTCCAACGGCATCGACTCGATGAACCGCATCCGGTACCCGTGCTCCACCGCGAAGGCCGCCAGCTCCGGGATCTCGTCCTCGTTCACCCCGCGCACCGGCACCGCGTTCACCTTCACCGGCCCCAGCCCCGCCGCCCGCGCCGCCGCCAGGCCCGCGAACACGTCCGCGATCCGGTCCCGCCGCGTGATCCGCGCGAACCGCTCCGGGCGCAGCGTGTCGAGGCTGACGTTCACCCGCTCCAGCCCCGCCGCCCGCAGCGCCACCGCCGTGCGGGCCAGCCCGATCCCGTTCGTCGTCAGCGACACCTCCGGCCCCAGCGCGGCGATCCGCCCCACCAGTTCCGGCAGGCCCCGCCGCAACAGCGGCTCCCCGCCGGTCAGCCGCACCGAGGCGATCCCCAGCCGCCCGACCGCGATCCGCACCAGCCGCACCACCTCGTCGTCGCCCAGCGTCTGCGCCCTCGGCAGCCAGTCCAGGCCCTCGGCCGGCATGCAGTAGGTGCAGCGCAGGTTGCAGCGGTCGGTCAGCGAGACCCGCAGGTCGGTGTGGACCCGGCCGAAACGGTCCAGCAGCGGGCGCGGTGCGGTGTTCATCGACCCAGTACAGGGGCCGGCGGGCCGCAGGACCAGCGGCCGAACCGCCGGGGGGCGGCCACCACCTGCGGGTTCCCCTTGTGCATTCGTACAACTGTGGGTTCGTACGGCTGCGCGGCGGCGGCACCGGCGGGCAGGCTGGGCCCATGCAGACCACCGAAGACCCGACCGGGCCCGTTGCCGCGCTGGTGCTCGCCGCCGGGGGCGGGCGACGCCTCGGCGGGCGGCCCAAGGCCCTGATCCGGTACGCGGGCCGCCCGCTGGTCGAGCACGCGGTGGCGGTGGTGCGGGCGGGCGGCTGCGCGGACGTCACGGTGGTGCTGGGCGCGGCCGGCGAACGCGTCCGCTCGACGGCGCACCTGCCGGGCTGCCGGCTGGTGGCCAACCCGGACTGGGCGGGCGGCATGGGCTCCTCGCTGCGCGCCGGGCTGGCCGCGCTGGCGCCGGAGGTGTCGGCGGTGCTGGTGATGCTGGTGGACACCCCGGGCGTCACCGCGGCCGCGGTGGCCCGACTGCTGGCCGCGCACCGGGCCGGCGCGGAACTGGCCGCGGCGGCCTACGGAGGACGGCGCGGGCACCCGGTGCTGATCGGCGCCCGGCACTTCGCGGAGGCGGCCGCCGGCGCGTCCGGCGACGCCGGGGCCCGCACCCTGCTGGCCGCGCACCCGGGCGCGGTCACGCTGGTCGAGTGCGCCGACGTCGCCGTCCCGGACGACCTGGACACCCCCGCCGACCTGGCCCGCTGGTCCGCCGGCTGACCGCACCCCGCCGACCGGGGTGTCCGAAGCACCCGTGGTGGGAACCGGCCGGGCGCACACCCCTGATCCGACCCTGAGGATTGCCCCATTCCGTGCCAAGGACCCAACGTTTCGGGGAGCATGGAAACCGTTCCACCACCCGACTCGAACGGACGGAGCCCGCGATGGCCGGACTGCCCGAAGACTTCACCGGACACGACCCCGCGAGGCCAGGGCACGGGGCGGGCGGTGGCGCCCGGGCGATCCGCTGCCCCGCCTGCCGCCGCGAGCACCTCTACGAGCCGCCGTCGCTGCCCTGTCCGTGCGGCGCCTCGCTGAAGGTGCCGCTGCTGCGCGGCGGGGTGCCGGTGCAGGTGCGGTTCCGCTCCTGGGAGGACTCCTGGCTGAGCATGCGCTGTCCGCACTGCGGCCGCTCCGACCAGTGGCCGCAGCCCGAGTTCACCTGCAACTGCGGCGCCACCGTCCGGCTGCCGGTGGACCGCACCACCCGGCTCGGCGGCGGCACGGCCGGCCCGCTCGCCACCCCCGGCCCGCAGTCCTCCCGCCCGTACCCGGCCCACCCGATGGGCGCCCCGGTGCCCGCCCCGCCCGGCGGCTCCGGCGGCCAGCCCAAGCCCTTCCGCCACCGCGCGCCGTTCCGCCCGCACCCGGTGCGCACCTCGCAGGACGCGGTCTTCACCGCCGCCCGCTACCTGGAGTGGCTCGGTTTCGACGACCTGGAGCTGACCGAGGCCCAGGAGCGCGACGGGGTGACCCTGCTGGGCAGCCGGATGGTCGCCCAGGTGGACACCTGGACCGAGCCGGCCGACGTGAAGTCGGTCGAGTGCCTGTGGCTGCAGACCCTGCACGCCGAGGAGATGGCCGCCGCCATGTTCACCCTGGCCGGCTACTCGCACCAGGCCACCGTGCGCGGCGAACAGCTGCTGGTCGCCCTGTTCAGCCTGGACCTGGCGGGGGTGCCGCAGCCCGCCAACGGCGCCGCCGAGGCCCTGATGGAAACCGGCTGGACGTCCTGACCGACCGGAGGCCGCCGGGGCGCGTCCGCCAGGGCGTGCCTTGTGGATCAGGCCAGGCCCTAGATCATTTCCCCCGCGAATGCAAGAACCTCCGCTCGTGATCTGGTGCACAAGCTCACCCCCGTGTTGAATTGCCGCCACAGCGCGGGCCCTTGCGCTGCCGTCGCCGTGCCGCCGACAGTCGACGGCGGCGACGCCGGGCAGGGCCGCGCCCCGCTGGATGGCGCACACAAGGAGGTGGCGTTGTCAGAGCACGGATGGGGCCCGAACGGCCCGAACGGGCGGGGGCGGGCGGCAGCGGAGGAGCCGGGCGACACCGTGTGGCGACTGAGGTCCCGGGGGTGCTGGCAGGAGGCGGCCGAACTGCTGCGCCCGGCCGCCGAACAGGACCCGACAGCGGCCCTGGCACGGGCCGAACTCCTCATCGAGCAGTGCCTGTTCACCGCCGCGCAGTGGACCCAGGCGGAACAGGCGCTGCGCCTCGCGGAGGCCGTGGTGGCCAGCACCGAACAGCGCGCGGCCGCGGCCTGCGCCCGCGGCTTCCTGGCGTACGTGGCCAGCGTGCTCGGCCCCCGGGACCGACTGGACGAGGCACAGGCCGCGCTCGGACGCACCTCGGCACTGCTGCCGCCGGACGCGCCGGGCCGCCCGCTGCTGGACTTCCGGCGCGGACTGGTCGCCGAGAACCTGCTGCGCGACCGCGGCGCCGCCTGGATCGCCTACCGCCGGGCGCACGACGGCGCGGGCGAACGCGGGGACGAACTGCTGCGCTCGTACACCTGGCGCCACCTGGCGGCACTGGCCCTGGCCCGCGGGGACCGCGACCACGCCCGCGAGGGCTTCGACGCCTCGCTGCGGCTGCGCGAGCAACTCGGCTTCACGGTGGGGGTGGCGCCGGCGCTCGCGGCGCTCGCCGAGGTGTCCGAGCCGGCCGAGGCCGCCCGGCTGCGCGCCGAGGCGGCCCGGCTCGTCCACGCCCTGGGCGGCGTGCCGGTCTGGCTCGCGCGCCAGTTGGGCACCACCCGCACGCCGGGGCCTGCCCCGGAAGGGGCCCGCACGCCGGGGCTCCCCCCGGACGGGGCCCACACGCCGGGGCCTCCCCCGGACGGGCGCATCACCCGCGAGACCTGGGGGACGATCAGCTAAGGTGAGCCTAACCTGGCCGGGGTGAGCAGTACCCCGGCCGGGTTCGCCTTGCCGTTCCCCGGGCACCGCCATGCCCCGGTCCGGCCGGGCCCGGGCGGACCACCACCCCGACCGGGCACCGCCGGGCGGTCCATGGGCGGTCCCCGGTCGACCCGATGGGGCCCGCCCATGACCGCGAGCAGCACCCGGCCCGGCCCCACGCCGTGCGCCCCCCGCACCACCGAGGCGCACGCCCTCACTCCCACGCCGCCCGCCGACGCCCCCGGCGCGACCTCGTACCACCGGCTCACCGCGCTCGCCCCCGTCCTGCGGGTGCGCTGCGCCCCGCCCCGCCGCGGCGACGGCTGGATCCCCGCCGCCGACCTGACCACCCGGCCCGAGGCGGTCCGCGAGCTGATCGCCCACGACGCCCGGCAGGGCCTGGCCCGCTACGGGCGGCCGCTGCGCCCGGACGTGGCGGCCGGATTCGGCCTGCACCGCGTCGTGTGGCCGCTCTCGCTGCTGTTCACGCTGCCGTGGTTCCTGGAGCGCCGGGTCCTGCTGCTCGGCCCGGAGGACGTCTCGGTGCGCCGCGGTGCCGACCGGGTGGAGCTGACGGTCCGCCCGGAGGCGTTCGCCTGTCTGCCCGACGACCCGGCGGGCGGCGTGCCGCAGGCCCGTACGGTGCCGGACGCGAACGCGTTGGCCACCGAACTGCGGTGCGCGCTGGGCGGGTTCCTGGAACCGGTGCTGGCCGCCTTCCGGCCCGAGGTGCGGCGCGGGCCACGGGTGCTGTGGGCGATGGCCACGGACGCGGCGGTGGAGGGGCTCTGGTACGCCGGCGGGCTGCTCGGGGAGCAGGAGCGGGCACGCGCCGAGCTGTCCGCGCTGCTGGAGCCCCCGCAGGCGGGCGGCGCGGCGGCGGCACCGGCGTGCGCGCCCGGCGTGACCGGCGGCCCCGCTCCGGCCCCGTCGCCCTTCACCCCGGGTGCCGGTTTCGCCGTGCCGGCGGCCGGGTGCGGGGATGCTTCGGGCACCGACCGGGCCCGGGCCAGCTGCTGCCTCGTGTACACCGCCCAACCGGAGGACATCTGCGGCGGCTGCCCCCGCGTCATGCGGGGTTGACGAAAACACGTGCGAGGCCGGATCCGGAAAGCCCGGAATTCCGGGAATAACCCGCTTCAAATGCATAAGAAAATGCGATTGTCGCGGGGTCAGAAATCCCTCTACTCAGCGCATTGGCACCGAATCGGCCATTCCCCCGCCGAGCATCCGCCATGATGGTCCCCGCCATCACGACGCAGGAACGCGACGCAGGAAAGCGAGGCTGGTTCCGGCGATGAAATTGTCCGACATACCGCTCGGCTGGGCCGTCACCGGAGGTGCGGGGCTGCTGGTCAGCGCGCTCCTGGTGGCCCTGGTCCGGAGCCGGGGATCCGCCGCCGCCGGAGGGCCGGATTCCTGGGAACGTTCCGAGGAACGGCGCCGCCGCAAGGAATCCCTGTACGGCGGCGCCTCGTACACGCTGCTGTTCTGCTGCGCCGGTGTCGCCGCCGCGCTGTCCTTCCACGGGCTGGTCGGCTTCGGGGTGCAGAACCTCGGGCTGTCCGGCGGCTGGGAGTACCTCGTGCCGTTCGGCCTCGACGGCGCCGCGATGTTCTGCTCGGTGCTCGCCGTCCGCGAGGCCAGCCACGGCGACGCCGCGCTCGGCTCCCGGCTGCTGGTCTGGCTGTTCGCCGGCGCCTCGGCCTGGTTCAACTGGGTGCACGCCCCGCGCGGCTTCGGCCACGCCGGCGCCCCGCAGTTCTTCTCCGGCATGTCCCTCTCGGCGGCCATCCTGTTCGACCGGGCGCTCAAGCAGACCCGCCGGGCCGCGCTGCGCGAGCAGGGACTCGTCCCCCGCCCGCTGCCGCAGATCCGCATCGTGCGCTGGCTGCGCGCCCCGCGCGAGACCTACGCGGCCTGGTCGCTGATGCTCCTGGAAGGCGTCCGCAGCCTCGACGAGGCGGTGGACGAGGTCCGCGAGGACAAGCGGGAGAGGGCCGTGGAGCGGGAGCGCCGCAGGCTGGCCGGCCGCCGCGAGCGGGCGGAGATCCGGGCGATCAGCCGCAGCAACAGCGCCTGGCGCGGTCGCGGCGGCGGCGCACGGCAGTTGGAGTCCGGTTCGGAACCCGCCATAGCCGGCGGGCCCGCGGCGGAGCGGCCCGCCGGGCCGCGCGAGGTCGAGGCCGCCGAGGGCGCGGTGGTGCCCGCCGAGGGCACGGTGGCGCAGCCGGGCCTGCCCGCCCGCCCGGAGCGGCGCACCATCGACCTGACCGTCGACGAGGACACCGTGACGCTGCCCCGGCTGGACTCGCTGGAGCGCAAACTGAAGGACCTGGAGCAGCAGTTCGGGTGACCGGACCTAGGTTGCGGGCGTGCCGCTGAGCTCGAACCACATCCGCTTGCCGGAGCCGCGCGGCTCCACGCCCCAGGCGTCCGCCAGCGCCTCGACGAGCATCAGCCCGCGCCCGGAGGAGGCCTGCTCCCCCGGGGTCCGGCGGGTCGGCCACAGGTCCGACTCGTCCTCCACCTCGACCCGCAGCCGGGCCCGGCCGCCGTCCGAGGCCGGCTCCCGGTAGAGCCGGGCGGTGAACATGGCGTCCCGGTCGGTGTGCCGGATGGCGTTGGTGACCAGTTCGGAGGAGAGCAGTTCGGCGGTGTCGATGAACTCGGCGACGCCCCAGCGGCGCAGCGCGTCGCGCAGTTCGGCCCGGACCTCGGAGATCCGCGCCAGGTCGGCCTGGCCGATCCGGCGGCGCAGCTGCTGGGCGGCCAGGCCGCCGGCCGGACCGTCCCAGCGCAGGAGCAGCAGCGCTATGTCGTCCTCGCGCTCGCTGGAGTCGGCGGCCTGGGAGGCGATCCGGTCGGCCAGGTCCTCCAGCGGGTCGCGGGCCGCCTCCTCGGCGGGCGGCAGCGGACGGGCGAGCGCCCGGGTGAGCCGGGCGATGCCCTCGTCCAGGTCCATGCCGCGCGCCTCGACCAGGCCGTCGGTACAGAGCAGCACCGTCTCGCCCGGGTCCAGGCTGAACCGGGTGACCCGGTACTCCTGGTCCGGGTCGATGCCCAGCGGCAGCCCGCCGGCCACCGGCACCACGGCGGCGGTGCCGTCCGCCCGGCGCACCACCGGGTCGAGGTGGCCGGCCCGGACGGCGTAGACCACGCCGTAGTCCACGTTGACCTCGGCGTAGGCGCAGGTCGCGAAGTGGTCGGTGTCCAGATCGGCGAGGAAGCGGGAGGCGCGGGCCATCACCGCGGCCGGCGGGTGCCCCTCGGCCGCGTAGGCGCGCAGCGCGATCCGCAGCTGGCCCATGATCCCGGCGGCGTGCACGTCGTGGCCCTGGACGTCCCCGATCACCAGGCCGACGTGCCCGCCCGGCAGCGGCACCACGTCGTACCAGTCACCGCCGATCTGCAGGCCGGAGCCGGCCGCCAGGTAGCGCACGGCGGTCGTCACCCCCGGCACCGACGGCACGGTGCGCGGCAGCATCACCCGCTGGAGGCCGGCCGCCAGTTCGTGCTCGGCGTCGTGCAGCCGGGCCCTGGCCAGGGACTGGGCGACCAGCCCGCCCAGGGTGGACAGCAGGGTGCGCTCGTCCGCGTCCAGCTCGCGCTCGTCGTCGAAGCTGACCACGCAGACGCCGAT
Source organism: Kitasatospora sp. NPDC088779 (assembly GCF_040685395.1). Lineage (NCBI taxonomy): Bacteria > Bacillati > Actinomycetota > Actinomycetes > Kitasatosporales > Streptomycetaceae > Kitasatospora > Kitasatospora sp. NPDC088779. Next base: position 65,690 of record NZ_JBFBHW010000021.1, read on the forward strand.
CGCCCGCCCGCTGGCCACCAGCGGCAGGAACGCCCAGGAGCCGCGCCCGGTACGGCTGGTCGGCTCCCAGACCTCGGGGTAGGACGCGCGGAACTCCTCGCGGGTCGGGATGAACACCGGCGCCCGGTGGCGCACCGCCTCGGCGGCCGGGTGCCCGGCCGGCAGCACCGTGCGGTCCCAGACCGCCAGCGCCTCGGTCCGGTAGCCGGAGGCGCCGAGCACCTGCGCCCGGCCGGCCTCGAAGGAGGCCAGCACCAGGCCGTCCGGCGGCAGTCCGGGCAGCGGCAGTCCGGTGAACACCCGGGCCACGTCGCGGACGGTGACGGCTTCGGAGAGGGCGCGGGCCGCCTCCTTGATGAACCGGGAGCGCTCCTCGCGCAGCAGGGCCATCCGGTCGGCGCGGTCGCGCTTGTGCAGTTCGACGGTGGCGTCCCAGACGAAGCCCACCATCCGCGAGGCCCGGCCGAAGGCGTCCGCGAGCACCCGGCCGCGGAAGCGCACCGCGCGCATGGTGCCGTTGGGCCCGACGGTGCGGTAGTAGGCGCCGCACTGGCCCAGTTCGGCCACCGCGCGCTCGACCCGGCGGCGTACCACCGGCGCGTCCTCGGGGTGCAGCAGGGCCAGGAAGGAACCGGCGGTGCGGTCGAAGCGGCCCTGGTCCATGCTGTCCAGGCCGATGATCGCGCAGGCCCGGTGGTCGCCCTCCAGGACGTCGCGGCGGATGTCCCAGTCGAAGGAGCCGATGCCGTTGGCGGCCATCGCGGGCTCCAGCCAGTCCGGCATGGTGTCCGCGGAGGCGGGCGGCAGGCTGCCGGGGAGCACCGTCGCCAGCCGTCCGGCGGCGAGCGCGGGCGCCGGACGCGGCACGGGCCGGCGCACCGCCTGCGCGGGCGGCTTCGCCCGGCCCGGCCCGGCCGCGGTGGGGCCGGCGGGGGGCTGGTCGACCGTCACGGGAGCGGGACCGGCGGGGTTCGGACCGGTGGTGTGGGTGGAGGCTGCCTGCTGCGGTTCGGCGGTGGGCGCACCGGATGGAAGCGCCGGCCCCGGCGACTCGGGCTCAGTGGGCATGCTGCTCCTGCCGCTGCCGTGGCGGACCGCGCCGACCGTCCGGACGGGCCGCGTGGCGGTGTGATGGGTGGTGCTGGATCGGACGGTGTCGACGGGCGGGGTCGGTCGAGGTTCGGTCTCCCCGCTGCTTCCCGCACGTGGACACACATTCCCACCATCCTGTCCAATGTTGGGCCGAGCGGCAATGGTAACGGGCCGGAAATCTTCCGCTCCGCCTTCTGTTCTGGGCATGCTTCGAAGGCGAATGAATCGACGGCGAACGGTGCGGCGGGCCGCGTACCCCCACATGCCCCGCGCCCCGAGCGCCCCGGGCCCGTGCTCCGCGCTCCGCGCCCCGCGAGCGGCCGGGCTCAGGGCAGGGCGAGCTCGAACCAGGTGACCTTGCCGTCGCCCCGAAGCTGCACGCCCCACGCGTCCGCGAGCGACTCCACCAGCAGCAGGCCGCGCCCCGAGGTCGCGTACTCGGCGTCCGGATCGCGGCGCCGGCCGGGCAGCCGGGTCGTGCCGTCCTGCACCTCGATCCGCAGCCGGTGGTCCGACCCGAGCACCGCGTCGAACACCGCGCCCTTGCCGGTGTGCAGCAGCGCGTTGGTCACCAGCTCGGAGGAGAGCAGTTCGGCGGTGTCCGACAGCTCCGGCACCCCCCAGTGGCTGAGCGCCGTCCGCAGCCGCCGGCGGACCGAGCCGACCGCGACCAGGTCGGCCGGGTCGAGCGTCAGGTGCAGCCGGCGGTGCAGGGCGCAGCCGGGGGCCGAGGTGCCCGGCAGGGTCGTCCCGGTGCCGCCGGCCGCGCCCGGGGCGGGCCCGGACCGGTAGGCGTCACCCGAACTCGTCCGCTGCCGCGGGAATCGCGACTGACCGTCCATCAACACATGCCCCCGCCCTCGAATCCGAGCCCCCGCCTCCGGATCCCCCGCCGGCCGGGTGGCCCCCACGTTCTGACCACCCATCCTCATGCCCAGTTGACGGCGTTTGCAACAGTGTGCGTCCGATCACGTGGGGTGAAAGGGGCACGGGGAGGTTCACGTGATCCAACTGCCCGCGCCGGACAGGTTTGCGAAGCGCAGAGCCTGTTTTCGAGTCCGCCCCCGCCCGATCCCGCGCACACCCGGCGCCCGGGCGCCGGCCCGCGCCGCCCTCCCACTCCCCGTCGCACCCCGCCGCGCGCCGGGCCCCGTCCTGCTCCGCGCGCCCGGCGCACCCCGGCCGCGCGCCCTCCCCTCCAGGGCTCCGCCCCCGCCCCTCCAGGGCTCCGCCCCCGCCGCTCCGGGGCTTCACCCCCGCCACGCGCCCGGCGGGCCGAACCCCTGCGGACCGGCAACGCTGGACACGGCGGCCCGGTCCGGGTTCAATGGCCCGAGATGTTTGAACGACGTTCTAACATCGCCCCCGAAAGCCGACCCCCTCCCCCGGCGACCGCGAGCGAGGAACCGTGCGACTGACCCCCACCGAGCGGGACCGGCTGCTGATCTTCACAGCAGCCGAACTGGCCCGCGCCCGCCGCGCCCGGGGCGTACGCCTCAACATCCCCGAGGCCACCGCCCTGATCGCAGACACCGTCTGCGAGGCCGCCCGCGACGGCCGGCGCCTGGCCGAGGCCATCGAGGCCGGCCGCAGCGTGCTCACCGCCGCCGACGTGCTGCCCGGCGTGCCGGACGTCGTCACCGTCGTCCAGGTCGAGGCCGTCTTCGACGACGGCACCCGCCTGGCCGTCGTCAACGACCCGTTCCGGGGCGCCGGCTCGCTCGGCGACGAGGCCCCCGGCGGCGCGCTGATCGGCGACGGCGCCGGCTACGACCCGGTCGAGGAGACGGTGCTGCTGCCCGTCCACAACACCTCCCAGGTGCCGATCTCGGTCACCTCGCACTTCCACTTCTTCGAGGCCAACCCGCGCCTCGCCTTCGACCGCGCCGCCGCCTACGGCACCCACCTGGCCGTCCCGGCCGGCTCCTCGGTGCGCTTCGACCCGGGCGCCACCGTCCAGGTCGGCCTGGTGCCGATCGGCGGCGAGCGCGTCGCGATCGGCTTCGCCGGCCTGGTCGACGGCCCGCTGGACGCGCCCGGCGCGAAGGAGGCCGCCCTGGCCAAGGCCCGCGCGACCGGCTACCTGACCACCTTCGACGACGCGGAGGTGCCGTCATGACGTCCATCACCCCCCACGACTACATCTCGGTGCACGGCCCCCGGGCCGGCGACCGGATCCGGCTCGGCGACTCCGGCCTGATCGTCCGCGTCGAGTCCGACTCCCAGGCCCCCGGCGAGGAGTTCCTGGCCGGCTTCGGCAAGACCGCCCGCGACGGACTGCACCTCAAGGCCGCCGCCGTCCGCGACACCTGCGACGTGGTGATCAGCAACGTCCTGGTGATCGACGCCATCCAGGGCATCCGCAAGACCTCGATCGGCCTGATCGGCGGCCGGATCGCCTCGATCGGCCGCGCCGGCAACCCCGACACCCTCGACGGCGTGGACGTCGTCGTCGGCACCGGCACCACCATCGTCTCCGGCGAGGGCATGATCGCCACCGCCGGCTCCATCGACACCCACGTCCACCTGCTCTCGCCGCGGATCATGGAGGCCTCCCTCGCCTCCGGCGTCACCACGATCATCGGCCAGGAGTTCGGCCCGGTCTGGGGCGTCGGCGTCAACTCCCCCTGGGCCCTGCGCCACGCCTTCAACGCCTTCGACGCCTGGCCCGTCAACATCGGCTTCCTGGGCCGCGGTTCGTCCTCCGACGCGGCCCCGCTCGTCGAGGCCCTGGCCGAGGGCGGCGCCTCCGGCTTCAAGGTCCACGAGGACATGGGCGCCCACACCCGCGCCCTGGACACCGCGCTGCGCGTCGCCGAGGAGTACGACGTCCAGGTCGCCCTGCACACCGACGGCCTGAACGAGTGCCTGTCGGTGGAGGACACGCTCAAGGTGCTGGAGGGGCGGACGATCCACGCCTTCCACATCGAGGGCTGCGGCGGCGGACACGTCCCCAACGTGCTGAAGATGGCGGGCGTGCCCAACGTCATCGGCTCCTCCACCAACCCCACCCTGCCGTTCGGCCGCGACGCGCTCGGCGAGCACTTCGACATGATCGTCTCCGCCCACGACCTCAAGACCGACCTGCCCGGCGACGCCGCCATGGCCCGCGACCGCATCCGCGCCGGCACCATGGGCGCCGAGGACGTCCTGCACGACCTCGGCGTCATCGGCATCACCTCCTCCGACGCCCAGGGCATGGGCCGCGCCGGCGAGACCGTCCGCCGCACCTTCGCCATGGCCGGCAAGATGAAGGCCGAACTCGGCCCCCTGGACGGTGGCTACGGCACCACCGAGAGCGGCGACGACAACGAGCGCGTCCTGCGCTACATCGCCAAGCTCACCATCAACCCCGCCATCGCCCACGGTCTCTCCCACGAGGTCGGCTCCATCGAGGTCGGCAAACTCGCCGACATCGTGCTGTGGCGCCCCGACCACTTCGGTGCCAAGCCGCAGCTGGTCCTGAAGGCCGGCTTCCCCGCCTACGGCGTGGTCGGCGACCCCAACGCCTCCACCGACACCTGCGAACCCCTCGTCCTCGGACCGCAGTTCGGCGCCCACGGCGCCACCGCCGCCGACATCTCGGTCGCCTTCGTCGCCCAGGCCGCCGCCGACGGCGCCTACCTCGACCGCCCCGCCGACGGGCTGCCCACCCGCCGCCGCCGCGTCGGCGTCCGCAACACCCGCGGCATCGGCCCGCGCGACATGGTCCGCAACGCCCGGGTCGGCCGCGTCGACGTCACCCAGACCGGCCTGGTCTCGCTGGACGGCGAACCGCTGCGCTCCGAACCCGCGGACAGCGTCTCGCTCAGCCGCCTCTACTTCCTCTGACACTTCCGCCGAACGCCTCCGCCGAACGCCTCCCCCTAGGACTCCCGGATGACCACCCCCACGCCCGCCTCCCTCGGCTACCGGATGCCCGCCGAGTGGCACCCGCACGACCGCACCTGGATGGCCTTCCCCACCGCCAACCCCACCTTCGACACCCCCGAGAACCTGCACGCGGGCCGCGAGGCCTGGGCCGCCGTCGCCAACACCATCGTCCGGTACGAGCCGGTCACCCTGGTCGTCAACACCGGCGAGACCGCGGACGCCCGCCGGTACGTCTCCGAGCAGGTCGAGATCGTCGAGCGCCCGCTCGACGACGCCTGGATGCGCGACATCGGCCCGTCCTTCCTGATCGACGGCAAGGGCTCGCTGGCCGCCACCGACTGGATCTTCAACGGCTGGGGCGCCCAGTCCTGGGCCCGCTGGGACCACGACCAGCACATCGCCGAGCACATCAGCGAACTGACGGGCGTCCAGCGCTTCGCCTCCCGGCTGATCAACGAGGGCGGCGGCATCCACGTCGACGGCGAGGGCACCGTCCTGGTCACCGAGACCGTCCAACTCGGCGAGGGCCGCAACGCGGACTGGACCAAGGAGGAGGTCGAGGCCGAGCTGCACGCCTTCCTCGGCACCACCAAGGCGATCTGGCTGCCGCGCGGACTCACCCGCGACTACGACGAGTTCGGCACCCGCGGGCACATCGACATCGTCGCCTCCTTCGTGCGCCCCGGCGTCGTCGTCGCCCACGTCCAGCCGGACCCCGCCCACCCGGACCACGCGGTCTGCCAGGAGCTCGTCGCCATCCTGCGCGCCGCCACCGACGCCCGGGGCCGGGCGCTGGAGGTCGTCGAACTGGCCGCCCCCACCGTCCTGCTGGACGAGGACGGCGAACCGGTCGACTACTCCTACATCAACCACTACGTGGCCAACGGCGCCGTGATCCTGTGCGCCTTCGACGACCCGCGCGACCAGGAGGCCGCCGCCGTCCTCGGCCGCGCCTACCCGGGCCGCACCGTCGAACTCGTCGACGCCCGCGAGATCTTCGCCAACGGCGGCGGCATCCACTGCATCACGCAGCAGCAGCCGAAGTCCGTCTGATCCCAGGCCACTTGAGGTACCTGGGCCACCTTGGGCACCTGGGCCACCCGGCTGCCGGGGCGGGGGCACCTCCCCCGCCCCGGCAGCCTTCCGACCTCCGCACCACCGAGGGAGCGCACCGCACATGGCCGACCCCCGCCCGCGCCGGCCGGCGCGCCCCCGCGAGGAGGTCTTCGCCACCGCCCGGGCCGCGATCGCCGAACACGGGCTCGCCAAACTCACCATGGCCGGGCTCGGCAAACAGCTCCAGATGAGCGCCGGACACCTGCTCTACTACTTCGGCAGCAAGGACCAGCTGCTGCTGGAAACCCTCCGCTGGAGCGAGGACCAGCTCGGGGCCCGGCGCCGCGACGCCCTCGCCGACCGCTCGCGCGACCCCTGGCAGCGGCTCGACGCCTACCTGCGCCTCTACCTGCCCGACGGGGCGGGCGATCCGCGCTGGATCCTGTGGGTCGAGGTGTGGGGGCGCTCCCCCGCCAGCGCCGAGATCCGCCAGGGGCAACAGGAGATCGAGGCGCCCTGGCAGGCCGACCTGGTCGCCCTCATCGAGGAGGGCACCGCCACCGGCCACTTCACCCCCGGGCCCGCCGCCGACCGGGCCACCCAGATCCGCGCCCTCCTCGACGGCCTGGCCGTCCCCCTCGCCATCGGCCTCCCCGGCACCCACCGCCCCGCCGCCCTCACCCAGGCCACCGCCGTCACCGCGATCCTCCTGCGCACCTGACCAGGGGCTGCGGCGGCGAGGGAGAAAATATACCGACCGGTCTATAGATTTCCCTCGGTGACGCGACGGCGCGATGCGCGCGCGTGATGCGTGGCGTGTGGGGCGCGTGGCGTGTGGGGCGCGTGAGTGCGCGCGGTGCACAGGAAGTCGGCCCGGTCGACTTCCTGCGCGATCCACTCCCGTCGGCGCGGTCGGCGCGGTCGCGACCAGGGAAAAATATGTCGGTCGGTCTACATATTCACTACCCGCAAGCGCGAGCAGCGCGCGAGAAGTCGGGCCCGCCGACTTCTCGCGCGGCCGGGAAATCTGTCGGTCGGTCTACATATTTCGCCGCGGGAGGGGCCCGGATCAGGCTAGGGCTTGCTCAGGTAGGTGAGGACGGCGCGGACGCGGCGGTCGGTGTCGTCGTCGTCGGTCATGCCGCCCTCACCGTCGTCCTGCCGATCGCCCTCATCGGCGTCAACCGATCCCGGGCGTCTGCCCGCCCTGGTACGCCGCGGTGCAGGTCGTCTGGGTGCTGCCCGCCCTCCGGGCCGCAGTCACCGTCCGCGGCTCCGCGCCGCGCGCCGCCTTCCCCCCGGGTGCGCCGAACGGGTGCGCTGACCGGGTGCGCTGACCGGGTGTCGGGCGCGGCACCGGCGGGCCGGCGGCGCTCCAGCCGCCCCGCGGTCGTCATGCGGTCGTCATTCGGTCCAGACGGCGGCGGCCGTGCGGTCGTCGGCGTAGCCCTTGGCACGGACCTGGACCTGGCGGAGGAAGTCGACGGTGCCGGGCGGGTGCGGGTGGGCCCAGTGGGTGGACAGGAAGTGGGCGACGGCCGGCTCGTCGGCGATCGGGCTGGCCAGGCCGGGGGTGCAGAGCAGCAGCACGTCGCCCGGGGTGGCGGGGACCAGCCGGAAGCGGAACGGCCTCGGCTCCTCCGGCGGCTGCCGGCCGTCCGGGTGGTGCAGCAGGCGGGCCGCGTAGGCGTCGATCCAGTGGCCGGAGCGCAGCAGGTAGAGCCCGCCCGGGCCGACCCCGAAGGCCGCCCGGTGGCCGACCGCCGGGTCGAGCGACAGCAGCAGGCAGTGCAGCGAGGCCGGGGACGGCGTGCCGTCCTCCTCGTTCCCGGGCACGAGCGCGCGCAGCGGGGCGACGGCGCCGGTGGCGAGCCGCTGGAGGCCGTAGCGCAGCCGGTCCCGGGCGCCGTCGCGCAGGTCGGCGGCCAGGCCCTCGCGGCTGCGGCCGACCGCGGCGGCCAGATGGCGGCAGGCCTCGCGGGTGCTGGTGGCGACGGCCCCCGGGGCGAGCGCCTCGTCCGCGGCGGTGCCGGTCCGGTCGATGCCGGCGAGCACGGCGAGCAGCAGCCCGTCCGGGCCGTCCCCGAACCTGGTGATCAGCAGCGCGTCCCGCCGCGACTCGCCCCGGTAGCGGGCGGAGTCGCCGCGGACGGAGACGGCGCGCAGAACGGACGGGCCGTACTGGGCGCCCTCCAGGACGGTGTCCGGCACGAGCGCCCCGAGGACGCCCGGGTCCGCCTCCGGGACGGCGGTCGGCTCCGGCCCGTAGGTCGGCGGGCGCTCGCCGATGTGCGGCACGGTGGGGGCGCCGTCGGAGAGCGGCGAGCGGACGGCCGGGCGCGGGTCGGGGACGGTGGCGTCGGGTTCCTCGGTGGCCTCGGCTTCGGGCTCGGGCTCGGGCTCGGGTTCCTCAGTGGCGGCCTCCGGTTCGGCCTCGGGTTGCGGTTCGGGTTCCGGTTCCGGTTCCGGTTGCGGCGCGGGCTCGGGGGCGGGCTTGTCCAGGGAGACCGGTGTGGGGAGGGTGTTGGCTTCGCTTTCCTGGACGTCAGGGGCGAAGACCCGCTCCTCGTCCGCCCGCTGGGGTCCGATGACGCCGATCGCGGTGTCGAACCAGTCGTCGATGCTGTCCCGTTCCAGCACCTCGGCCGCTGCCGGCACCACTGCCGACTCCGGCTCCGGCTCCGCTGCCGACTCCGACGCCGGCTCCACGCCCAGCACCGGCTCCACGCCCAGCACCGGCCCCGCGTCCAGCACCGACTCCGGTTCGGCCGTGCGCTGCTGGCCGATGAGGCCGACCGCCGTGTCGAACCAGTCGTCGACGCTGCCGTCGCCGGGGTCCGCGTGCGGGGTGTCGGGGAGGGTGCCCGCCGGGCCGTCGTAGACCGTGTCCCACCAGCCGTCGTCCGGCCGGTGCGACTGTGCGGGGGCACCCTGCTTGCTCATCTGGCGGCTCCTGGTCGGTCCGTGGTCGCGCCGCCCCCGGCGGGGCCGGACTCGACGTCATTGTCTCCAAGTGCAACGACGCTGTCCGGGTTTCGGCGACAACCGGTCAGCGCCGGGCCGTTCCCGGCCACCGCGCCCACCTCGGGTTTCACCGGGGAATCCGGCCCCGCGTCCACCCCCGGGTTCACCCCCGCGTTCGGTCCCGTTCCGTCCGTGCTTGCCGGATGTGCCCGGAGCAGGGCGTTTCCGGGGTGTTCGGGTCCGGGAGCGGCCGAAAATGGGGGTGGAGGAGGGGCATCGCTTCACTCGTTCGGCTGATTAAATGTGCGCATGACCGCGTCGGCCCCCAGCTCACCTCGACCGGGGAGGGCCGCACCGGCGGGCCGCCCGGTGGGTGTGCTGTGGGTCCTGCTGCTGGTCGCGCTGCTCACGACGCTGCCGTGCGCCGGTCAGTCGAAGGCGGTCGGCGCGCACGCCGCTCCGACGCCGACCACCGTCACCGCCGCCGTCACCGCCGTCACCGTCACGACGGTCGCCAGTCACGTCCCGCACGCCGGCCCCGCCGCCAAGGCCTCCGACCAGCGCCAGCGCGCCGGGGAGCAGCGGCACTGGACGTGGTGCACCGCCGACGGCGGGCAGCCGCGCCGTGACAACGGCTGCTCCAGCCACCCGTACTGCGCGCAGGACGCCCAGCTGCCGAACCCGCCGCCGCATCCGCAGCCGGCCGCGTCACCGCTCGCTCCGGCAGCCGAGGCGCTGCCCAGGGTGGTGCCCGCCGGGCTGCTGGACGGTCCGCATCCGGCACCCGATCTACACGAGCTGCAAGTACACCGGTCCTGAGCGGAACCCACCGCCCGGCATCCGCCGGCGGATCCGCCCCTCCCCTTCTTTCAGCTGACCGCCGCGCCTCCAGCAGTGCGCGGCGGGGACAAGGACAACCACCATGGGTTCCGCCTCGAAGCAGTCCAGCAAGCAGTCCGGCAAGCCCGGCCCGACCGACCGCCGCGCCCGGATAGCCGAGCTGCGCGCCGGCGAGCAGCGCCGCGACCGCCGCAACAAGGTCATCGCCTCGGTCGCGGCCGGTGTGCTGGTGATCGGCGCGATCGCCACCGGCACCTGGATCGTCATGGACGCCAACCAGAGCAAGAAGAAGGAGCAGGCCGCCGCCAACGCGGACATCCCGGGCGTGCAGACCTTCGGCGAGCTGAGCCGCACCCACGTCAAGGACAAGGTCAGCTACCCGATGACCCCGCCGGTCGGCGGCGACCACAACGCGATCTGGCTGGACTGCATGGGCCACGTCTACGACCAGCCGGTCGAGAACGAGCGCGCCGTCCACTCGCTGGAGCACGGCGCGGTCTGGGTGACGTACAACGGCAAGGCGACGCCGGACGACATCAAGACCCTGTCCGACAAGGTCAAGACCACCCCGTACTCGCTGATGAGCCCGTACCCGGACGAGAAGGGCACCATCACCCTGAACGCCTGGAGCACCCAGCTGATCGTGGAGAGCGCCAGCGACCCGCGGGTGAACCAGTTCTTCACCAAGTACGTCCAGGGCAAGCAGACCCAGGAGCCGGGCGCCTCCTGCACCATGGGGCAGATGTGACCGCCGACGCGGCGCAGCCCGAGGACGGCTCCGAGCACGCCGCCGAGGAGTTCGCGGACGAGGCCGGGGCGCCGCGCCCGGCCCGTCGGCGGCTGTGGTGGCCGGCCGCGCTGGCCGCCGCCCTCGCGTTGGCCCTCGGGGTGCCCGCCCTGGTGGCGAGCGGGACGTCGGCGTCCGGGTCGGCCTCGGTGGCCGTCCCGGCGGACGACTCGCCCGAGGCCGGGTTCGCCCGCGACATGGCGACCCACCACCAGCAGGCGGTGGACCTGTCGTTCATCGTCCGGGACCGCACCGGCGACGACGCGACCCGCACCCTCGCCTTCGACATCATCAACACCCAGGCCAACCAGCGCGGGATGATGATGGGCTGGATCGACCAGTGGGGGCTGCCGCAGCACTCGGCGGCCAAGCCGATGGCGTGGATGAAGATGGGCCACGACTACCAGGCCCACGACGGTTCGCTGATGCCCGGCATGGCCACCAACACCCAACTGGCGAAGCTGCGTTCGCTCAGCGGGCGGGACGCCGAGGTGTACTACCTGCAGCTGATGATCCAGCACCACAAGGGCGGCGTCGAAATGGCCCAGGGCTATGTGGACCTGGCGAAGAACGACGCCGAGAAGCGGCTCGCCCAGTCGATGGTGGTCGCACAGACCTCGGAGGTGCAGCTGATGACCGACATGCTCACGGAGCGCGGCGCCGCCCCCGGCGTGCCCGAGTCCTGACCCACCCCACTGCGCGTGTCCTCGGACGGCCGGGGCGCGGTCGACGGTCCCGTACCGTGCGTACCGTGCCCCGGCCGTCCCGCGTCCGCGACAAGCCCCTGGAGTTCCCGATGACCCCCGCCGCACCCTGGCTGATCGCCGGACTGGGCAACCCCGGCCCGTGGTTCCGGCTGACCCGGCACAACGCCGGCTTCCTGACCGTGGAGCGGCTGGCCGAACGGTACGGCGCGCGGTTCCGGCGGCGCGGGATCGGCGCCCTGGTGGCGGAGATCGAGGTCGACGGCCACCGGGTGGTGCTGGCCAAGCCGCAGTGGTTCGTCAACCTGTCCGGCCGGCCGGTGTCCGGCCTGCTGCGGCGTTACGGCGTCCCGGTCGAGCACCTGGTGGTCGTGCAGGACGACCTGGACTTCGCGTTCGGCACCGGACGGCTCAAGCGCGGCGGCGGCCCCGGCGGCCACAACGGCGTGCGCTCGGTGGGCGAGGTGCTCGGCACCCCCGACTTCGTGCGGCTGCGCTTCGGCATCGGGCGCCCGCCGAAGGGGCAGAGCGTCGGCGACTTCGTGCTGAAGAAGTTCTCGGACCGCGAACAGGCCGCCCTGCCAGGGGTGTTGGACCGGTGTGCGGACGCGCTGGACACACTGGTGCGACGCGGCCTCAACCGGGCCCAGGACGCGCTGAACGTCCGCTCGGAGGCTTAGGGGAAGGGGCCCCGGCTTCAGGCCTGGCGGACCGGCCGGGTCAGGGCCACGGCCGCCACCGCGACCGCCGCGAGAGCGAGCAGTACCGTCCGGCCGCCGGACGCCGGGCCCGCCAGATGGACTCCGAGGACGGGCAGCGCGGTGCCGAGCGCCGTCCCGAGGCTGCGGGCCATGTTCACCATGCCGCCGCCGACCGCCGAGCACTGCGCCGGGATCGCCCGCATCACCAGCGCGTTGTTGGCGGGCAGCAGCAGTCCCAGCCCGTAGCCGGCGAGCAGCAGCGGCACCGCCACGGCCGCCCCGGAGACCGGCAGCAGGGCGAACAGCAGCAGCCCCGCGCCCGCGAGCACCGCGCCCGCGCGGCAGCGGGCGACGTCCGACCAGCCGCGCGGCAGCAGCGCGCCGCCGACGGTCGCGGCGAGCGCGAACGCGGCGGGCAGCAGGGTGATCACCAGGCCGGCCCGGGCCACCGGCACGCCCGCGCCGGTGAGCAGCACCGGGCCGAGCACGAGCGGGCAGAACAGCAGCAGGTAGCCGATCAGCGAAACCACCAGCCCGGACCGCACCCCGGGGGTGTTGACCAGGCCGGGCGCCAGGATCGGCCGGGCGGCCCGCCGTTCCTGACGGACCAGCGCGAGCGCGAGGACGGCGGCGGCGAGCAGCAGGGCGGCGGCGGCCCAGCCGGGCAGCGGCAGTCCGGAGGCGGTGGACAGGGCGAGCAGCAGCGCGGTGGTGGAGCCGGTGAGCAGCAGCAGGCCGGGCAGGTCGAAGCGGGCTCCGGACGCGGTGGCGGGCACAGTGGCGGGAGGGCTCGCGGCGGCACTCGCGCGGGGGGCGCCCCCGGCGCGGGGAGCGGGCAGGCTCGCGGCGGCCCCTGCGGGCGGGGTCCCGGGATCGGCGGTGAGCGGGCCCCCGGTACCGGCGATGAGCTGCTTCCCGGCACCGGCACCGGCGGCGGGCGGGGGCCCCGTGCGGGTACGGGGCAGCAGGAACCATCCGGCCAGGATGCCCAGCACCCCGATCGGCACGTTGATCCAGAACACCCACCGCCAGGAGGCGTGCTCCACCAGCAGCCCGCCGAGGCTGGGGCCCAGCGCCAGACCGAGCCCCTGGGCCGCTGCCTGGATGCCGAGCGCGCGCCGCATCGCGTGCTCCGGGACGCCGCGCGCCACCAGGGCGACGCTGTTGGCCTGCATCATCGCGCCGCCGACGGCCTGGACGGCCCGGCAGGCGACCAGCACGCCGAGGCTTCCGGCGTATCCGGCGCCGAGCGAGGCCAGGGCGAAGACGGCGAAGCCGCCGAGGTACATGGTCTTGCGGCCGATGAGGTCGGAGAGCCAGCCGACCGGGGCGAGCAGGGCGACCAGCACCAGGAGGTAGGCGAGGGCGACCCATTCGACGGCCGCGAAGCCGGCGTTGAAGTGCCGGCCGAGGGCCGGGAAGACGAGGGCGGTGACGCTGGCGGTGAGCTGGCCGAGGAAGGCCCCGAGGCAGACGGTGCCGACGGCCAGCCAGTGGGCGTGACGCCAGCCGGCTATGCCGCGGGGCCGGGGCCGCTCGGTGAGCAGCCGCGCGGCAAGGGCGGTGGCGTTCATGGCACAAATATATCGGACGCAGATATGTTCTTTCTACGAGCTGCTCGCTTTCCGACGGGAGCCCGCAGAGTTCCACCGAGCTCCACGAGGCCCCGCAGAGTTCCGGGAGGCCCCCGCTCGACGGTGGACAACCCGCCGGACCGGCCCGTACCAGGCGATACGCTGTCCGCCATGCCGTCGTCACCACACGTCCCCGACCCCGCCACCGAAACCCCCGAAACGGCGGTCGACCACGCCCGGCGGCTCACCGACACCGTCACCCGCCTGCGCCGCGCCCTGCGCAGCAGCATCCGCACCGACTACCCGTGGGAGTCCCTGCCCATGGCGCAGGTCGAACTCCTCCAGACCCTCGCCGCCGCCCCCCTGCGGGTCGGCGAACTCGCCGCCCGGCAGCGGCTCGCCCCCAACACCGTCAGCGGGCTGATCGGCAAGCTCCTCGACGCCGGATTCGTCGACCGCCAGGCCGACCCCGGCGACCGTCGCACCGCCCGCATCGCCCTCACCCCGGCCGGCCGGCGCCAGCTCGACGACTGGCAGCGCGCCCACGAGCGCCGCATCGCCACCGCCCTCGACACCCTCGATCCCACCGACCGCGACGCCGTCGTCCACGCCCTGCCCGCCCTCGAACAGCTCGCCCGCGCCCTCGCCGAGACCGGCCAGGGCCCCGACCAGGCCTGAACCCCGGCCGGGCCCAAACCGGGGCCGAGCCGGGGCCGAACCCCGGCCAGCACCCCCGGATGCCTGCAAAACCGCTGGTCACCTACCCGTACGGACCACTACCGTCCCCGGCATGAGCACAGCACAGGTACAGATCGAGCCCTGGACGGACGCCGACCTCGCACTGCTGCGCCGGGTCAACACCCCGGAGATGAAGAAGCACGTCGGCGGCCCCGAGACCGAGGAGCAACTCCTCGTCCGGCACCGACGCTACCTGGACTTCGTCCCGTCCGGCCTGGGCTGCATGTACCGGATCGTGCTGCTCCCCGAGGGCGAGGCCGTCGGAACCGTCGGCTACGGCACCCGCACCTGGGAGGGCGAGACCGTCCACGAGATGGGGTGGAACGTCCTGCCCGGCCACCAGGGACGGGGCATCGCCGTCGCCGCCACCCGCGCCGCCGTCGCGGCCGCCCGCCGCGAGGCCGCCCACCGCCACCTGCACGCCTTCCCCTCGGTGGACAACCCGGCCTCCAACGCGGTCTGTGCGAAGGCCGGGTTCAGCCTCGTCGGCGAGACGGACTTCGAGTTCCCGCCCGGGCGGTTCATGCGCAGCCACAACTGGCGGGTGGACCTGCGGGCGGCGGGCTGAGCCGCGCCGCCGCCCGGGCGGACGTGTCAGAACAGCGTGCCGCTCTCCAGCTCCAGCAGCCGGCGCTTGCAGTCCACGCCCGCCGCGAAGCCGGTCAGCGAGCCGTTGGCGCCCATGACGCGGTGGCAGGGGCGGACGATGAGCAGCGGATTGGCGCCCACCGCGCCGCCGACCGCCCGCACCGCGCGCGGCGACTCCCCCGCCAGATCGGCGAGTTGGCCGTAGGTGACGGTCTCGCCGTACGGGATCTCGTCCAGGGCGGCCCAGATCCGCCGGCGGAACTCGGTGCCCGCCGGGGCGAGCGGGAGGTCGAAGGAGGTGCGCTCGCCCGCGAAGTAGGCGGTCAGCTGGGCGACCGGCTCGGCGAGCGCCTCCGGGTCGAGGACCCAGTCGTCGGCGGGCTCGGCCAGCGCGTACTTCTGCCCGGGCGCGGTGACGGTGGCCAGCGCCGCCGCGCCGCCGCCCTCGGGCAGGACGCCGGACAGCAGCAGCCGGCCGAACGGGCTCTCCATGGTGGTGTAGACGGTGGTGCTCATGCCTCTGCCTTCTCCGTTCCAGTGCTGGCGCTCGTGGGCCCGGCCCACAGCCGGTGCACGGCGTAGGAGCGCCACGGGGCCCACGCCTCGGCCGCGCGGGCGGCGTTCTTCGGGTCGCCGGGGGCGCCGAGCCGGACGAGGCCGTGCTTGACGCCCACATCGCCCGGGAGGAAGACGTCCGGGTCGGCGAGGGCCCGCATCCTCAGGTAGCCGACGGTCCAGGGACCGATGCCGGGCAGGGCCAGCAACCGGGCCGCGGACTCCTCCCGGTCCACCCCGCCGTCGAGTCGCACCGCCCTCTCGGCCAAGGCCGCGCACAGGCCGGTGAGCGCGCGGCGGCGGGCGGCGGGCATCGCGAAGTCCTCCGGGTCGGCGGTGGCCAGCACCGCCGCCGGCGGGAACAGCAGCCGCAGGCCGCCGCTCGGCTCGGGCAGCGCGGTGCCGTACTTCTCGGTCAGCCGGCCGGCCAGCGTACGGGCGGCGCCGACCGTGATCTGCTGGCCGAGCACGGCGCGGACGGCCAGCTCGTGCGGGTCCACGTGGCCGGGCGAGCGCAGGCCGGGGCGTTCACGGACCAGGGGGCCGAGCACGGGGTCGGCGCCGAGCTGCTCGTCGACCGCGTCCGGGTCGGCGTCCAGGTCGAACAGGCCGCGCAGGCGCTGGACGGCGGTCGGGAGGTCGCGCAGGTCCCCGAGCAGCAGGCGGCAGTCGAGCCAGCCGCGGGTGCGCGGTTCGCCCGGCGCCAGCCCGTCGACTTCGGCGATGCCGTGCCCGTACGGGAGCGCCAGGGTGCGCCGGTACGTGCGGACGCCGGGGCGCGGACCGGGGACGACCTCCTCCACGCCGGGGACGGCGCGCAGGGCGAGGAAGTCGATCAGGTGGTCGCTGTCGAGCGCGCCGCGGTAGGCCAGGCGCAGGGTGAGGCCGCCGGCCGGGGTCGCGACGCGGCGGCCGGCCACGACCTCGGCGCGCAGACCGCTGGGGGTGCGGTCGTAGACCTCGCGGACGGTGTCGTTGAACTGCCGCACCGAGGCGAAGCCGGCGGCGAACGCGATGTCGGTGACCGGGAGTTCGGTCGTCTGCAGCAGCAGGCGGGCGGTCTGGGCGCGGCGGGCGCGGGCCAGCGCGATCGGTCCGGCGCCCAGTTCGGCGATGAGCTGGCGCTGGAGCTGGCGGGAGCTGTAGCCGAGGCGGCTGGCCAGGCCCGCGACGCCCTCGCGGTCCACCACGCCGTCGCCGATCAGGCGCATCGCGCGACCGACCAGGTCGGCGCGGTGGTTCCACTCCGGGGAGCCCGGCACGGAGTCGGGGCGGCAGCGGCGGCAGGCGCGGAAGCCGGCCCCCTGGGCGGCTGCGGCGCTGGGGTAGAAGACGCAGTTGACGCGCTTGGGGGTCACGGCGGGGCAGCTCGGTCGGCAGTAGATGCCGGTGGACGTGACGGCCGTGAAGAAGACGCCGTCGAAGCGGGCGTCTCGGCTGTCCACGGCTCGGTACCGGATGTCGTCGTCGATCACGCTGTCCAGTCTGCGGCACTGGGGCGGGGGGTGACTGGCGGAAATCGGACATGGCCGTTGGGGGCCATCCCCCTCCCCCCTCCCCTCCCCCCACCCCACCCTCCGCCCACCTCCGCCCACCCATCCCGAGCACCGGCCCGGAGGGCCCACGCCGGGGGCCCTCACAGCCCGCACAGGGGCCCATGCCGGGAGACCCGCACTGGCGAGCCCGCCCCGGGTCCACGCCGGGGGAAGACCGCGCCGCAGTGCCCGGCGCACGCGCGCGTTGCTCGCGGTCTGGCCGCCGGCCAGGGCGGCTCGCCGCCCTCGGTGACCCGGGTTTCACCGTGGACGACGCCACCGCAGTGGCCCTGAAGCACTTCCGGCTGCCGGCCCGCCCGGCCTCCGCCGAGCCGGGTGGCCCGGGCGGAGGCCGACCGCGGCCTCCTGTTTTCCTGGTCGGCTTTCCTGGTCGGCTTTCCTGGTCAGCGCTTCACGGGGCCTCCCGCGGCGCGCATCGACTTGGAGAGCGACTTCCACTTCTTCGCCCGGGCCGAGGCCAGTCGGGCGTCCGAGCGGGAGGCGATCCACTCGTTCTCGCGCTGGAGCTTGAGGTAGCTGTCCATCCGGCGCTGCGGCAGGGTGCCGTCGGCGAGCGCCGCCTGCACCGCGCAGCCGGGCTCGGTGTGGTGGCCGCAGTCATGGAAGCGGCAGTCCTCGGCCAGTCCGGCGATGTCGGCGAAGGCCAGGTCCACGCCCTCGCCACCGTAGAGGCCGACCTCGCGCAGCCCGGGGGTGTCGATGAGCACACCCCCGCCGGGCAGCGGGATCAGTTCACGGGTGGTCGTGGTGTGGCGGCCCTTCTGGTCGACCGATCGGGCCTCCTGGACGGCCATCGCCGTGACGCCGGCGAGCGCGTTGGTGAGCGTGGACTTGCCGACGCCGGACTGGCCGATCACGGCCGTGGTGCCGGGCGCGCAGGCGCGCAGCACGTCCATGCCCTCGCCCGTCCCGGCGCTGACCACGAGCACGGTGACACCGGGCGCGACCGCCTCGACGTCGGCGCGGATGAACTCGGCGTCGTCCACCAGGTCGGCCTTGGTGAGGACGACCAGGGGGTCGGCGCCGGACTCCCAGGCCAGGGCGAGGAAGCGCTCTATCCGGCCGAGGTCCGGATCGGCGGCGAGCGAGGCGGCGATCAGGACGGTGTCGACGTTGGCGGCGAGCACCTGGCCGTCGGAGCGCTTGCCGGCCACCTTGCGGATGATCGCGGTCGAGCGGGGCAGCAGTGCGGTGACGGCGGCCATCGGCTGGGCGTGGAGGTCCACGGCGGCCCAGTCGCCGGTGCACGGGCAGTTGATCATGTCGGCGTCGCCGACCGGGCGGGTGTCGAGCCGGACGGTGCGCGGCTCGCCCGTCTCCGGATCGGCGAGCACGGCGTCGCACTGGCCGCGGTCGACCCGGACGATCCGGGCCGGAATCAGCCCGGCCTCGGCGAGCGGGGTGAAGAGTTCGGCGAGCTCGGGCGTCCAGCCGTAGCCGGACAGCGGCAGCTCGTCAGAGAGGGAGCCAGAGGTGGAGGGGGACGACGAAGTGGAGGCAGCGTTGAACAACGCGGTGGGCCCTTCGGGAGGAGATGATCCCGGCGGGCTGCGGCTGGCGCGGAAAGGGTCAGCCGGCGGCCGGGAAGAGGAGGTGAACGCGAGTACTGCCCAAGGCAGCTATCGGGGCGACAACGACCACGGGGTTCACCTCCTGCTCTCTACTCCTCGGGCGGCCGTGAAGGCCCCCGATCTGGACGGGAGAAACGCTAGCGGGTCGGGGTGGCGGGGCCAACTGATTTTTGACCTGCGGAAACGCGGTGAAGGGATCCACAAGGGGCCAGCATTGGACCTACAGAAGTGCGGGCCCTCGCTCAGGAACCCGCCGGAGCCGGCTACCCTCCGGAGCCGACTACCCGCCGTACCGGTGCTTGAGGTTCGGGTCGTCCAGCCACCAGGGCCGCATCCCGGCCTCCTCCTCGGCCGGCAGCCCCGCCGCCTGCGCCCGCGCCGCGGCCTCCTCGAAACGGGCGTCGAGTTCGGCGTCCACCGCCTTGATCTCCTCCCGCCCCTGCACCACCATCCGCCGCACCAGCGCGGCCAGGAACGGCAGCCCGACCAGGTCGCCCAGCACCCAGAGCATGTTGCCGCCCCAGGTCTGGTCCTGCGCCAGGCTCGGCCCCCACGGCCGCCCGAGCGCCACGTAGTAGTGCTCGGCGACCAGGTGGCCGCCGTAGATCAGCACCAGCCCGAGCCCCGCGTCGAAGATCACCTCGGCGAAGGTGATGAACAGCCCGACCAGGTGCGGGTACTCGCGCCCGACCGGGTCGATCTGCAGCCGCGGCCAGAAGTACGCCAGGCCGAGCAGCACCAGCGCCAGGTGCAGCAGCACGTTCCCGAACGCGCTGGACACCGACTCCTCGTACCAGGGCGTGAAGTAGAGCAGCCACGGCGGGGCCATCAGCAGCGCGGTGGAGACGGCCGGGAACATCAGCACCTTGGACGGCCGGCTGCGCAGCGCCCGCAGGATGCGCTCGCGCCGGGCCGGCGGCGCGGCCGCGACCAGCAGCGAGACCGGCGCACCGAGGGCGAGCAGCAGCGGGACGAGCATCAGCAGCAGCACGACCTGGACGGCCCGGTCGGTGAACAGGATCCGCTCGTACACGCCGAGGCCGGAGCAGGTGCACCAGATCCACAGCAGCAGCCCGCCCAGGAAGGCGGCGGTGCGGGACGGTTGCCAGCGCTCGCCGCCCGCCCGGTGGACGGTGCGCACCGCGGCCAGGTACCAGCCGCCGAGCAGCACGGAGAGGGCGAGCACGAGCGGTTCGGCCGTCCACGAGGTGGCCAGGTCGGACCACTGCCAGGGCGGCGGTCCGCTGTAGGCGAGCATTCGCACCGCGCCGTCCATCCGTCCGCCCACCTCGTTCGCGCCCTGCCGCCGCCCGCGCCGTCCGGCGGTCCGTCGGACGCCGCGGACCGGACCGCGGCGCCCGGCCATGATGGCCTCCCGGCCGGGGCCCGCCGCGCCCGGGGCCCGCCTCTATACCTGCACCTGAACAAAGCTTTACCGAGCCCGGAAAAAGCTTTGCCCAGGCAAAGTTCAGGCCTCGACGGCCCCCGGACCGCAACCGGCGCAGGGGCGTGTTCGTCTGGCAGGATGCACCGTCGGCGATACCGGCCACGCGGGTGATGACAAGGGGACGACAAGGGTGCAAAGCACTGCACGCGGCGAGGGCCGCCGGCTGGCGGCGCGCCACCGCAACATCGAGCTGGGCCTGCTGGCGCTCGCGGTGGCCGTCTGTCTGGCGGGGCACGTCGACGCCGATCTGGCGCTGACCGGCAAGATGCCGCCCGGGCTGCTGGTCCACGGCCTGGCGCTGGGCGGCCTGGCCGGGGCGGCGCACCTGGCGGTGCGGCGGTTCGCCCCGTACGCGGATCCGCTGATCCTGCCGCTGGGCGTCTTCCTGACCGGCTTCGGGCTGATGCTGCTGGACCGGCTGGACATCTCCTACGCGGCGGCGCACGCGAGGAAGGGCGACTACCAGAAGCTCCCGGCCGCGCCCTCGCAGCTGATGTGGGTGTTCATCTCGGTCGCGGTGGCGATCGCGCTGATCGTGCTGATCAAGCACCACAGGTTCTTCCAGCGGTACGTGTACCTGCTGATGACGGGGGCGCTGATCCTGCTGGCGGCGCCCGCGTTCTTCCCGGGCCGGGCGGAGGACTTCGGCGCCAAGCGCTGGATCCGCCTGTTCGGGCTCTCCTTCGAGCCGGACGAGTTCGTGAAGGTCGCGATCACGATCTTCTTCGCCGGCTACCTGATGGCCTCCCGGGACGCGCTCGCGCTGGCCGGCCGGAAGATCTGGGGGATGACCCTGCCGCGCGGGCGGCACGTCGGCCCGGTGCTGGCGATCTGGGTGGTCAGCCTGCTGGTGCTGGTCTTCGAGCGCGACCTCGGCACCTCGCTGATCTTCTTCGGCGTCTTCGTCGTGATGCTGTACGCGGCGACCGAGCGCACCAGCTGGGTGGTGCTCGGCCTGCTGATGGCGGTCGGCGGCGCGGCCGTGGTCGGCACCGTGGAGCCGCACGTGCACGGGCGCGTCGAGGCCTGGCTGCACCCGCTCGACATCTACAAGGAGCACCACGACCCGGCGATCATCTCCGACCAGCCCGCCGAGGCGCTGTTCAGCCTGGGCACCGGGCACCTGACCGGGACGGGCCTGGGCTCGGGGCGGCCGTGGCTGATCGGCTTCGCCGGGCGCAGCGACTTCGTCTTCACCACGATCGGCGAGGAGCTGGGCCTGGCCGGGGTGACGGCGGTGCTGCTGGTGTACCTGCTGCTGGTCCAGCGCGGGCTGCGGACGGCGGTCGGGTTGACCGACCCGTTCGGCAAGCTGCTGGCGACGGGACTGTCGACGGCGCTGGCGCTGCAGGTGTTCGTGGTGGTCGGCGGGGTGAGCGGGCTGGTGCCGCTGACCGGCAAGGCGCTGCCGTTCCTGGCGGCGGGCGGCTCGTCGCTGCTGGCGAACTGGCTGATCGTGGCGCTGCTGATCAAGCTGAGCGACTCGGCCGGGCGCACGGCGCTGGAGCCGGCGCCGCCGAGCCCCGATCCGCTCCCGGCGCAGGCCGGGCCGGCGGGTCGGTCGGCGGCCCCGGGTGGTCCGGCCGCGATGGATCCGAGCCCGAACCCGAACCCGACCGCGCCGAGCGGCCCGAACCCGACGGCCCCGGAGCTGACGCTCCCACGCCCGGCCGCCCCGGGCCCGGATCCGGATCCGGACCGGACCGAGGTCAACCCGGCCGCCCCGCACCCTCCGGCCGAGCAGTCCCCGTACGGGTACCACCCGGCCCCGCCGTCCCCCTTCCCGCCGAACCCGGCGACCGCCTGACCCACCGCCTGACCCACCGCCGGGCCCCGGGCCGCCCTCTGGGCAACGGGCGACGGCGAACCGGCGAACCGGCACCAGGAGACGACGAACGGACGTCAGGAGACGACGAACGGCACAGGGCCTCCCCCGCATCCCGTGGGGGAGGCCCTGTGCCGTTCGTCGTGGTGCCGGAACCCTGCCCCTACTGCCGCTCCCACGGCGGCCGGGGCGGGTAGTCGGGCGCCCGCCGCTCCGGCGGCGGCCCGGACGGCCGGTCGCTGTCCGGCGGGGGCGGGCCGGGCCGGTGGTGGGGCCCGCCGCGGGCGGTGAGGCGGCCGCGGACGTTGTCGGCGGCCAGGACGTCGGCCCAGCGCTCCGGGTACTCGGAGGGGACGTCGACGTCGTCGCCGTCCTCCTCGCCCCACTCCTCCTCGGCGCCTTCGGCGAGGCCGAGTTCGCGGGCGCGCCGGGCCCGTTCGGCGGCGCGCCGGGCGGCGACCTCGCGGACCACGGCGGCGGCGGCCTCCTCCTGGGCGCGCTCGTTCTCGGCGCGGGCGTCGGCGGTCTCCAGGGTGGGCCAGCGGCGGTCTATGGCGGCGTTCATGGCGGCGCCGATGAGGACGGCCAGGGCGACCACGAAGATCCACAGCAGTACGGCCACCGGCGCGGCCAGCGAGCCGTACACCGAGGGGACCTCGACCGAGCTGACCAGGTAGATCCGCAGGGCGACGCTGCAGACGACCAGCACCACGAGGGCGACCAGGGCGCCGGGGACGTCCTCGCGCCAGGGGGTGGAGACGGGGACGGCCAGGTGGTAGAGGGTGGTGAGGGAGACGATCAGCAGCACGATGGCGACCGGCCAGTAGGCGGCGCCGACCAGTCCGGCGACGCCGGGCACGGCGTTCTCGATGAGTCCGGGTCCGGCCATCAGCAGCGGCAGCACCAGGGAGCTGATGACGAGGGCGCCGAAGTAGAGGCCGAGGGACATCAGCCGGGTCTTGACGATGCCTCGCTTGCCGTCGAGCCCGTACATGACGGTGATGGTGTCGATGAAGATGTAGAGCGCTCTGGAGCCGGACCACAGCGACAGCAGGAAGCCGATCGAGACGAGGTCGGGCCGGGAGTGGGCGAAGACCTGGTCCAGCAGCGGCACCACGACCTCCTTGACGGACGAGTCCGACAGGACCGTCCCGGAGGCCGAGACGATGTCGTGCTTGAGCCGGTCGATGGTGCCGGCGCCGAGGAACTCGTCGAGGTAGCCGAGGGTGCCGGCCAGGCCGAGGAGCAGCGGTGGGATCGACAGCAGGGTGAAGAAGGCCGCCTCCGCGGCGAGTCCGGTGACCCGGTACTCGACGCAGGTGTTGGTGGTGTCCTTGACCAGCTCCCACGCCGTGCGGCGCCAGGCGGCCTGTTTGGCCGCGCGTCGGGAGCCCTTGCCCCGGCGCCGGGAGGGCCGTTCGGGGTTCGGTCTGCTCGTCTCGCCTGCTGCTTGCACGGGTCTAACGGTATCGGGCCGGGGCCGCGCGGTTGATCTCCCCCGGGGTACGGGCGCGTGGACGGACGTCGGGGCGGGGAGCGGCGGGGATCCCCGGCAGTCTCACATGTCGAAACCTCAGCGTCCGCCATCCGGATGTTAGTGGACCGCGAGTCCCGCGCCGTGCCAATCTCTTGCCATGCCGAGCGCCGGAACCACCCTAGTTGGTCGACTCCACGTCGATCTCCTTCGCGTGTCCAGCGCCATCTGTCCGGCGATCTGAGCCCACCCCGCCGCACCACCGCACCCGGCGCCACCCACCTCGCAGTCCCCGCTGGAGCGGACGCGCGGGCGCCCGGCCGGCCACGGTCACTGCTCTCCCCGGCCCTGGGAATACCCGCAGGTCACAGCAGCACCGCACCGCCACGCACCCCCAGCGACCCACCCGGCGTCAGAGCCATCTGCCCCGAAGGACTTCACCATGGCCACCACCCCCGAGACCGCCGAGCCCACGGCCGACCGCGCCGCCGCGCGCCGCCCCGCCGCGCCTCGCAAGGTGACCCGTCACCGCGGCGAGGGCCAGTGGGGCATGGGCCACTTCACCCCTCTGAACGCCAACGAGCAGTTCAAGAAGGACGACGACGGTCTCAACGTACGGACACGTATTGAGACGATCTACGCCCACCGGGGCTTCGACTCGATCGACCCCGCCGACCTGCGCGGCCGGATGCGCTGGTGGGGCCTGTACACCCAGCGCAGGGAGGGCATCGACGGCGGCAGGACCGCGATCCTGGAGCCGCACGAGCTCGACGCCGAGTACTTCATGCTGCGCGTGCGGGTCGACGGCGGCCGGCTGACCGTCGCCCAGCTGAAGGCGATCGCCGAGGTCTCCGAGCAGTACGCCCGCAACACCGCCGACCTGACCGACCGCCAGAACGTCCAGTACCACTGGATCCGGATCGAGGACGTCCCGGCGATCTGGCAGAAGCTGGAGGCCGTCGGCCTGTCCACCACCGAGGCCTGCGGCGACACCCCGCGCGTCATCCTCGGCTCCCCGGTGGCCGGCATCGCCGAGGACGAGATCATCGACGGCACCCCCGCCATCGAGGAGATCCAGCGGCGCTTCATCGGCAACAAGGACTTCTCCAACCTTCCGCGCAAGTTCAAGTCCGCCGTCTCCGGTTCCCCGCTGCTGGACGTCGCGCACGAGATCAACGACATCGCCTTCGTCGGCGTGGTCCACCCCGAGCACGGCCCCGGCTTCGACCTGTGGGTCGGCGGCGGGCTGTCCACCAACCCCAAGCTGGGCGTGCGCCTGGGCGCCTGGGTCCCGCTGGACGAGGTGGCCGACGTCTACGGCGGCGTCATCGGCATCTTCCGCGACTACGGCTACCGCCGGCTGCGCAACCGCGCCCGGCTGAAGTTCCTGGTCGCCGACTGGGGCGTGGAGAAGTTCCGCCAGGTACTGGAGGACGAGTACCTCGCGTACCGGCTGGTCGACGGCCCCGCGCCGCAGGAGCCCAGCGGCCGCTGGCGCGACCACGTCGGCGTCCACCGGCAGAAGGACGGCCGGTACTACATCGGCTTCGCGCCGCGCGTCGGCCGGGTCGACGGCCGGCTGCTCGGCCAGATCGCCGACCTCGCCGCCGCGCACGGCAGCGACCGGCTGCGCACCACCGCCGAACAGAAGATGCTGGTCCTCGACATCGCCGAGGACCAGGTCGACTCGGTGGTGGCCGGCCTGGAAGCGCTGGACCTGCGGGTCACCCCGTCGCCGTTCCGCCGCGGCACCATGGCGTGCACCGGCATCGAGTACTGCAAGCTCGCCATCGTCGAGACCAAGGAGCGCGGCCGCACGCTCATCGACGAGCTGGAGAAGCGCCTGCCGGACTTCGCCGAACCGCTGACCATCAACATCAACGGCTGCCCGAACGCCTGCGCCCGCATCCAGGTCGCCGACATCGGCCTCAAGGGCCAGCTCGTCCCGGACGGCAACGGCGAGCAGGTCGAGGGCTACCAGGTGCACCTGGGCGGCGCGCTCGGCCTGGAGGCCG
Source organism: Kitasatospora sp. NPDC088779 (assembly GCF_040685395.1). Lineage (NCBI taxonomy): Bacteria > Bacillati > Actinomycetota > Actinomycetes > Kitasatosporales > Streptomycetaceae > Kitasatospora > Kitasatospora sp. NPDC088779. Next base: position 91,050 of record NZ_JBFBHW010000021.1, read on the forward strand.
GGTTCGGCCGCAAGGTCCGCGGCCTCAAGGTCACCAAGGACGACCTGCCCGACTACGTCGAGCGCGTCCTGACCCGCTACCAGGCCGACCGTATCGAGGGCGAGCGCTTCGCCCAGTGGGCGGCCCGGGCCGGCGAGGAGCAGCTGTCGTGAGTGAGCGTGCCGCGCCGTTCTTCTGCCCGTACTGCGGGGACGAGGACCTGCGCCCCTCCGAGGCCGGGCACGGCGCCTGGGAGTGCCACGGGTGCCGTCGCGCCTTCCAGCTGAAGTTCCTCGGCCTGCTGTCCCCGACCGCCTCGACCGCCTCGACCGCCTCGACCGCGGCCAACTCGGCTTCGGCCGCCACGACTTCGGCCAACTCGACTGCGAACGACGGGGGTTCGTCCGGTGACCAGCGCGACGACTGACCACGAGGAGATAGCCGTCCGGGCCGGCCGCGAGCTGGAGGAGGCGACGCCCCAGGAGATCCTGGCCTGGGCCGCCGACACCTTCGGCCGCCGCTTCTGCGTCACCTCCTCGATGGAGGACGCGGTCGTCGCCCACCTCGCCTCCTCGGTGTTCCCCGGCGTGGACGTGGTGTTCCTGGACACCGGCTACCACTTCCCGGAGACCATCGGCACCCGGGACGCGGTGGCCGCGACCATGCCGGTCAACGTCATCACCCTCAGGCCGCTGCGCACCGTGGCCGAGCAGGACGCCGAGCACGGGCCGCACCTGCACGACCGCGACCCGGACCTGTGCTGCTCGCTGCGCAAGGTCGAGCCGCTCAACCGCGGCCTCGGCGGCTACGACGCCTGGGCGACCGGGCTGCGCCGCGACGAGTCCCCGAGCCGGGCGGACACCCCGGTGGTGTCCTGGGACGCCCGGCGCCGCAAGGTCAAGATCGCCCCGATCGCCCGGTGGACGCAGGAGGACGTGGACGCCTACGTCACCGCCCACGGGGTGCTGCTCAACCCGCTGCTGTGGGAGGGCTACACCTCGATCGGCTGCTCGCCGCTGTCCTGCACCCGCAAGCCCGCCGAGGGCGAGGACGCCCGGGCCGGGCGCTGGTCCGGCTCCGGCAAGACCGAGTGCGGCATCCACCTCTGACCCACCCCCCACTACCGACGAAGGACTTGAGACTGTGACAGCTCACACCCGGGCCGCCGACGGAGCCGCGGAGGCGGCCCCCGCGGCCGCCCCCTGCGAGCGCGGCGCCACCGTGTGGCTGACCGGGCTGCCGAGCGCGGGCAAGACCACGCTCGCCTTCGCGCTGGCCGGACGGCTGCGCGCCGAGGGCCACCGGGTCGAGGTCCTGGACGGCGACGAGATCCGCGAGTTCCTCTCCAAGGGCCTCGGCTTCACCCGCGAGGACCGGCACACCAACGTGACCCGGATCGGCTTCGTCGCCGAGAAGCTCGCCGCCCACGGCGTCAAGGTGCTCGCCCCGGTGATCGCCCCGTTCGCCGACTCGCGCGCCGCGGTGCGCGAGCGGCACGCGGCGGCCGGCACCGAGTTCCTGGAGGTCCACGTCGCCACCCCGGTCGAGCTGTGCGCCGAACGCGACGTCAAGGGCCTGTACGCCAAGCAGGCCGCCGGGCAGCTGGCCGGCCTCACCGGCGTGGACGACCCGTACGAGGCGCCGGAGAAGCCGGAGCTGCGGATCCAGACGCAGGGCCGCGCGGTCGCCGAGTCCGCCGCCGAGCTGCACGCCTTCCTGACCGAGAGGGGTCTCGCATGACCACCGCGACCGACGGCCCGGTCCGCACCGCCGACGCCCAGAACCAGCCGGCCAGGGGCCCTTTCGCGCTGTCCCACCTGGACGCGCTGGAGGCCGAGTCGGTGCACGTCTTCCGCGAGGTCGCGGGGGAGTTCGAGCGCCCGGTGATCCTCTTCTCGGGCGGCAAGGACTCCATCGTCATGCTGCACCTGGCACTCAAGGCCTTCCACCCGGCCGCCGTGCCGTTCTCGCTGCTGCACGTCGACACCGGCCACAACTTCCCCGAGGTGATCGCCTACCGCGACCGCGTCGTGGCCGAGCACGGCCTGCGCCTGCACGTCGCCCACGTCCAGGACTTCATCGACGACGGCCGGCTGCGCGAGCGCCCGGACGGCACCCGCAACCCGCTGCAGACCGTCCCGCTGCTCGACGCCATCGAGACGAACCGCTTCGACGCGGTGTTCGGCGGCGGGCGGCGCGACGAGGAGAAGGCCCGCGCCAAGGAGCGGGTGTTCTCCCTGCGCGACGAGTTCGGCGCCTGGGACCCGCGCCGCCAGCGCCCCGAGCTGTGGTCGCTGTACAACGGCCGGCACGCCGTCGGCGAGCACGTGCGCGTCTTCCCGCTGTCCAACTGGACCGAGCTGGACGTCTGGCAGTACATCGAGCGCGAGGGCATCGACCTCCCGGAGATCTACTACGCCCACGAGCGGGACGTCTTCTCCCGCGGCGGCATGTGGCTGACCGCCGGCGAGTGGGGCGGCCCCAAGGAGAACGAGCCCGTCGAGCGGCGGCTGATCCGCTACCGCACCGTCGGCGACATGTCCTGCACCGGCGCCGTCGACTCGGACGCCACCGACATCCAGGCCGTGATCGCCGAGATCGCCGCCAGCCGCCTCACCGAGCGCGGCGCGACGCGGGCCGACGACAAGCTGTCCGAGGCCGCGATGGAAGACCGCAAGCGCGAGGGGTACTTCTAACGATGACCAGCACCACCCAGGAAGCAACCGCCACGTCGCTGCTGCGCTTCGCCACCGCCGGATCCGTCGACGACGGCAAGTCCACCCTGGTCGGCCGCCTGCTGCACGACTCCAAGTCCGTGCTCGCCGACCAGCTGGAGGCCGTCGAACGCGTCTCGCTGGGCCGCGGCCAGGAAGCGCCCGACCTCGCGCTGCTCACCGACGGCCTGCGCGCCGAACGCGAGCAGGGCATCACCATCGACGTGGCCTACCGCTACTTCGCCACCCCCCGGCGGCGGTTCATCCTCGCCGACACCCCCGGGCACGTGCAGTACACCCGCAACATGGTGACCGGCGCCTCCACCGCCGAACTGGCCGTGGTACTGGTCGACGCCCGCAACGGCGTCGTCGAGCAGACCCGCCGGCACGCCGCCGTCGCCGCGCTGCTGCGGGTGCCGCACGTGGTGCTGGCCGTCAACAAGATGGACCTGGTCGACTACGCCGAGCCCGTCTTCGCCGCCATCGCCGAGGAGTTCACCGCCTACGCCGCCTCGCTCGGCGTGGGCGACGTGGTGGCCGTGCCGATCTCCGCCCTCGCCGGGGACAACGTCGTCGAGCCGTCCGCGCACATGGACTGGTACGGCGGCCCGACCCTGCTGGAGCACCTGGAGACCGTCCCGGTCGGCAGCGACCCGGGCGCCGAGCCGGCCCGCTTCCCGGTCCAGTACGTGATCCGCCCGCAGAGCGAGGAGCACCCCGACTACCGCGGCTACGCCGGGCAGTTGGCCTCCGGCGTGCTGCGGGTCGGCGACCCGGTGACGGTACTGCCCTCGGGCCACACCACCACCGTCGCCGGGATCGACGCGCTCGGCCGCGAGACGGACCTCGCCTGGGCACCCCAGTCGGTCACCATCCGGCTCGCCGACGACCTCGACGTCTCCCGCGGCGACCTGATCGCGGCCGGCGTGATCCCCGCGCCCACCAGGGACATCGAGGCCACCGTCAGCCACCTCTACGAGCGCCCGCTGCGCGCCGGCGACAAGGTCCTGCTCAAGCACACCACCCGCACCGTGCGCGCGCTGGTCAAGGACATCACCTACCGCATCGCTCTGCCGACCAAGGCGGGCGACACCCTCGAACAGCGCTCCGGCGCCGAGGGGTTGAACGTCAACGACCTCGGCCACGTGGTGCTGCGCACCGCCGAGCCGCTGGCACTCGACGCCTACTCCGACAACCGCCGCACCGGCTCGTTCCTGCTGATCGACCCGGCCGACGGCACCACCCTCACCGCCGGCATGGCGGGCGAGGCCTTCGCGACCGTACGCGCCACCGAACCCGCTGAGGAGGACTGGGTCTGATGCCCAGCGAGGCGTTCTCGGACATGGACAAGGAAGGCGGCCGCATCGGCAGCGGCGTCCTCGGCAGCGGCCAGGGCGGCCTGACCCGATGTGCGGGCCGACAGCGCTGAGTTGCGACCCCCGGCCGCCCCGACGGGCGACCGCCACGTCCCCGAGACCGCCTCCTGACGGTCCGTCGATGAACAGGACTTCACCATGGCACCGAACCCGGCCCTCTCGCATACCCGTGCCCGCCCCGACGCCGGCCGGATCAGACGCTCCGCGGTGGCCGCGGTGGCCGGCCTGACCGCCGTGACCCTGCTGTCCGCGTGCAGCTACGGCTCCAAGGCGGACGACAAGAAGGCGGGCGCCGACTCCGCCGCCAGTTCGGCCGGCGCCTCCGGCGCGAAGCTGTCCGCGGACACCGTGAAGATCGGGTACTTCGCGAACCTGACCCACGGCACCGCCCTGGTCGGCCTCCAGGAGGGGCTGTTCCAGAAGGAGTTGGGCGCCACCCAGATCAAGACCCAGGTCTTCAACGCGGGCCCGTCCGAGATCGAGGCGCTCAACGCCGGCTCCATCGACATCGGCTGGATCGGCCCCTCCCCCGCGATCAACGGCTACACCAAGTCCGACGGCCAGTCCCTGAAGATCATCGGCGGCTCGGCCTCCGGCGGGGTCAAGCTGGTGGTCAACCCGGACAAGATCTCCTCGCTGGACGACCTCAGGGGCAAGAAGATCGCCACCCCGCAGCTGGGCAACACCCAGGACGTGGCGCTGCTCAACTACCTGGCCGGCAAGGGCTTCAAGGTCGACGCGGCGTCCGGCGCCGGCGACGTCTCGGTGGTGCGCACCGACAACAAGGTCACCCCCGACGCCTACCGGCAGGGCTCCATCGACGGCGCCTGGGTGCCCGAGCCCACCGCCTCCAAGCTGGTCACCCTCGGCGCGAAGGTCCTGCTCAACGAGAAGGACGTCTGGCCGGACAAGAAGTTCGTGATCACCAACATCATCGTCTCGCAGAATTTCCTCAAGGAGCACCCGGACGTGGTGGAGGCCGTGCTGCGCGGCTCGGTGAACACCAACGCCTTCATCAAGGCCAACCCGGACAAGGCCAAGGCCGACGCCAACGACGCGATCAAGAAGGAGGCCGGCAACGCGCTGGAGCCGGCCATCCTCGACCCGGCCTGGGCCGACATCGACTTCCTCGACGACCCGCTGGCGAACACCCTCCAGGCCGAGGCCGACCACGCCGTCACCGCCGGGCTGCTCAAGAAGCCCAACCTGAACGGCATCTACGACCTCACCCTGCTCGACAAGGTGCTCGCGGCCAAGGGCCAGGGCCCCGTGGCGGACGCCGGACTCGGCGCCAAGTAGCGCCACCGGCTCCGAAACGGCACCGAGCGGTGCCGAGTAACGCCGAGCCGCGCCGAGTCCGCCCCCGACTCCGCGGTCCGGACCCCCGCCCGCCCGGTCGATCCGCGATCGATGCCCACCGGGACGGGCGGGGCCGGGCCCCGGCCCCGCTCCGCCAGCCCTCAGCCAGACCACTCACGCAGGAGGTGCCCGGATGACACCGGCACTGACCACCTCGGCGGACACCGCCGGCGCCGACGCCGGCGGCGCCGCGCCCGCCGTCCGGATCTCGCACGTGCACAAGTCCTTCGGCCGCCCGGGCACGCAGACCCACGTCCTGGACGACATCACCCTCGACGTCGCGCCCGGCGAGTTCGTCACCCTGCTCGGCGCCTCGGGCTGCGGCAAGTCCACCCTGCTCAACCTGGTCGCCGGCCTCGACCAGCCCACCGCCGGCGCCATCGAGGTGCCGGGCGGCCGTCCCGCGCTGATGTTCCAGGAGCACGCGCTGTTCCCCTGGCTCACCGCCGGCCGCAACATCGAACTCGCCCTCAAGCTGGCCGGCGTCCCCCGCCCCGAGCGCCGCGCCGAAGCCGAGCGCCTGCTCGAACTCGTCCGCCTCAAGGGCTCGTACGGCAAGCGCGTGCACGAGCTGTCCGGCGGCATGCGCCAGCGCGTCGCGATGGCCCGCGCGCTCGCCCAGGGCAGCCAGGTGCTGCTGATGGACGAGCCGTTCGCCGCGCTCGACGCCATCACCCGCGACGTGCTGCACGACGAGATCACCCGGATCTGGGCCGAGCGGCAGCTGTCCGTCCTGTTCGTCACCCACAACGTGCGCGAGGCCGTGCGCCTGGCCCAGCGCGTCGTCCTGCTCTCCTCCCGCCCCGGCCGGGTCGCCCGCGAGTGGCGGATCGACCTGCCGCAGCCGCGCCGCATCGAGTCCACCGGCGTCGCCGACCTGTCCATCGAGATCACCGAAGAACTGCGTGGGGAGATCCGTCGCCATGGCCAGCACTGACAGCACCCCGGTCCTGGAGAAGACCGACAAGGCCGACAGGACCGACAGGGCCGCCGCCACGGACACCGCCGGTGTCGGCGCCGGCCTGGACGCCCTCGACGCCGTCTCCGCCCAGCGCGGCTCGCTCGGCGAGGCGCTGCGGACCAAGGCCCTGCCGCCACTGATCGGCGTCCTCGTGGTGCTCGCCCTGTGGCAGGGCGCCTACAGCCTGCACCTCACCTCCGCCTACAAGCTGCCCAGCCCGACCGACGTGTGGCACTCCGCCCAGGAGCTCTGGTACCAGGGCACGCTGTTCTCGATCATCTGGACCAGCGTCTGGCGCGGCCTGTCCGGCTTCCTGCTCGCCGTCGTCATCGGCACCCCGATCGGGCTGGTCGTCGCCCGCGTCCGGCCGGTGCGCACCGCCATCGGCCCGGTCCTCCAGGGCCTGCAGTCGCTGCCCTCGGTCGCCTGGGTGCCGGCCGCGGTCATCTGGCTCGGCATCAACGACCAGATGATGTACGCGGTGATCCTGCTCGGCGCCGTCCCCTCCATCGCCAACGGCCTGGTCGCCGGCATCGACCAGGTGCCGCCGCTGTTCCTGCGCGCCGGACGCACCATCGGCGCCACCGGCCTCACCGGCGCTCGGCACGTGCTGATCCCCGCCGCGCTGCCCGGCTACCTGGCCGGCCTCAAGCAGGGCTGGGCGTTCTCCTGGCGCTCCCTGATGGCCGCCGAACTCGTCGCCTCCTCCCCCGACCTCGGCCGGGGCCTGGGCCGGTTCCTGGAGGACCAGCGCGAGTTCTCCGACATGTCCGGGGTGCTGCTCGGCATCATCCTGATCCTGTTCGTCGGCATCGCCATCGAACTGCTCGTCTTCACCCCGGTCGAGCGCCGGGTGCTGCGCAACCGCGGCCTGCTGGCCGCCGTCAAGTAAGGCCGACGCCGATGCCCGCCCTCCTGCTGATCGCCCACGGCAGCCGCGACCCGCGGCACGCCGCGACCGTGGCCGCACTGGTCCAGGAGGTGCGGGCGCTGCGCCCCGGGCTGGACGTCGCCACCGCCTACCTGGACCACTGCGCGCCGCGCATCCCGCAGGTCGTCGGGCGGCTCGACGACGCGGTGGCCGTCCCGCTGCTGCTCAACCGGGCCTACCACGCCAAGCACGACGTCCCGGCCGCCCTGCGCACGGCCGGCGCGGCCCTGCCCGTCGCCGCCGTCCTGGGCCCGTCGCCGCTGCTGCTCGCCGCCCTGGACCGCCGCCTCGCCGAGGCCGGGGTGGACGTGCGCTCGGCCGCCGTCCGGGCCCGCACCGGCGTGGTGCTCGCGGCGGCCGGCTCCTCCGACCCGGCCGTCGACGCCGCCACCCGCGCGGTGGCCGCCGCGTGGCGCCGCAGCCGCGGCTGGGCCGCCGTCGAGGTGGCCTACGCCTCCGCCACCGGCCCGCGCGTGCCCGACGCCCTGGCCGCCCTGCGCGCCGCGGGCGCCGCCCGCACCGCCGTCTCCCCCTACCTGCTGGCCCCGGGCCTCCTGCCCGACCGCATCGCCGAGGCCGCCGCCGGAGCGGACGCCGTCGCCGCCGTCCTGGGCCCCGCCCCCGAACTGGCCGTCCTCCTCCTGGAGCGCTACGACGAGGCGCGTGCGGCCGCCACGATGCCCCGGACGCTCACCGCCTGACCACGGGGCCGGCTCACCCGTGATCGAGGACGCTGTGCTCGCTCAGGTCGGCGGCGTGCCGCGCCACCGTGCGGTAGTCCGCATCGTCGTGGAGGACCGTGAGGCCGTGGTGCGCGGCCGTCGCCGCGATCATGAGGTCGACCGCGGAGGCACTACGGTGCTGCCCGGCGAGGGCCGTGCGCCGCTGAAACCGTGTCGATCCAGCGCCCAGCGTTCTTCGGTACCGAGACGTCCGGGTACAGGTCGGCGAACATCTCGGTGATCTCGTCGTACTCCCGGCCGCTGCGCGCGTTGTGCAGAAACTCCGCGCGCTGCGGGTAGCACGACGCGATCGACCCTGCGTCGATCGCGTCGTACCAGACGGCCAGGAGCTTGGGCTCGCCCAACAACCGGACGAGTCCGGAGGTGTCGAGGAGATAGATCACCGGGCGTCCTTCTCCGCTCGGTGCATCCGCTCTGCGTCCTCGACGGCTCCCCAGTGCCGAGCCCGCTCGAAATGCCGGCTGATCCGGGCAGCACGTTCCTGCCGCTCGGCGTAGAAGCGCAGTGCCAGGTTGACGGCGTCCTTCTTGGTCCGAACTCCGGCGAGCGTCATTGCTCGTTCCAGCGCGTCGTCATCGATGTCGATCTGTGTCACGGACATCCGGATACCTCCGTCGATCGATGGTGGTGATGTACGTAGCACTGCACATGACCAACATCAACGGAGATTCGCCCGGGTCGGACCGCCGCGGGGTGACGGTGTCCGTCGGACAGACCGGCCCACGACGAAACGGCCCGGCCCCCTCGGTGCGAGGGGGCCGGGCCGTCGGGCGGTCGCCGGGGATCAGTCGATGGCGCGGCGCTGGCGGCCGGTGCCGTAGTTGGAGCCGGACTTGGCGCCGCTGCCGGGCTTGGCGCGGCCGGAGGAGCGGCCGATGAAGCCGGCCGCCTGGGGGCGGTCGCCCTGGGCGGCGGCGCCCATGCGCTGCTTGGGGCGGGGGCGGCGCGGGTTGCCGTTCATGTCGACGTCGGCGGGCAGCGCGGAGCGCTTGCCGGGGCGGCGGCGCGGGTTGCCGGACTTGGCGTCGGCCTTGGCGGCGGGGGCCTCGGCGGGCGCGGGGACGGCGACGGCGACCGCGACGCCGCTGGGGGTGCGGGCACCGGTGATCTTGGCGAGGTCGGCGTCGCCGGGGCGGACCTTGGTGACGGTGGGGCGGATGCCCGCGACCGTCATCAGCCGGTTGACCTCGCGGCGCTGCTCGGGCAGGACGAGGGTGACGACGGTGCCGGACTCGCCGGCCCGGGCGGTGCGTCCGCCGCGGTGCAGGTAGTCCTTGTGGTCGACCGGCGGGTCGACGTTGACGACCAGGTCGAGGCCTTCGATGTGGATGCCTCGGGCGGCGACGTTGGTGGCGATCAGCGCGGTGACGTGGCCGTCGCGGAACTGGTCGAGGACCCGGTTGCGCTGCGGCTGGGACTTGCCGCCGTGCAGGGCCGCGGCCCGGACGCCGGTGGCGAGCAGCTGCTTGGTGAGGCGGTCGGCGCCGTGCTTGGTGTGCACGAACATGATCACGCGCCCGTCGCGGGAGGCGATGTGCGCGGTGGTGGACGCCTTGTCGGCCTGGTCCAGCTGGAGGACGTGGTGGTCCATGGTGGTGACCGCGCCGGCCGACGGGTCGACCGAGTGGGTGACCGGGTCGGTGAGGAAGCGCTTGACCAGGCGGTCGACGTTGCGGTCCAGGGTCGCGGAGAACAGCATCCGCTGCCCGCCCTCGGCGACCTGCTCCAGCAGCTTGCTGACCTGCGGGAGGAAGCCCATGTCGGCCATCTGGTCGGCCTCGTCGAGGACGGTGATGGCGACGTCGGACAGGTTGACGTCACCGCGGCCGATCAGGTCGTCGAGCCGGCCGGGGGTGGCGACCAGGACCTCGGTGCCACGGCGGACGGCGTTGGCCTGGCGGTTGATCGACATGCCGCCGACGACGGTGGTGATCCGCAGGTTGACGGCGGTCGCGTAGGGGGTGAGCGCGTCGGTGACCTGCTGGGCGAGCTCGCGGGTGGGCACCAGGACGAGCGCCAGCGGGTAGCGGGCGACGGCGCGGCGCCCGGCGGTGCGGGCGAGCAGCGGCAGGCCGAAGGCGAGGGTCTTGCCGGAGCCGGTACGGCCGCGGCCGAGCACGTCGCGGCCGGCGATCGAGTCGGGCAGCGTGGCGCCCTGGATCGGGAACGGCGCGGTGACGCCTTCGCGGGTGAGCGTGCTGAGGATGCCCTTGGGCAGGTCCAGTTCGGCGAAGGTGTCCGCCGGGGGCCGGGCCGGGGTGCCCTCGACGACGGTGAAGTCGGCGGCCTCGGGCACGGCGGCGGCGCGGGTGTTCTTGGGGGCGCCGGTGCGGCCGCGCGGCTTGCGGGCGCGCTCGGCGTCGCCGGTGGCGCGCGGGTTCTCGCCACGGCGGGCGCGGTCGCCGGCGCCGGTGCGACCGGCGTTCTCGCCGCGGCCGGCGCCGGCGCTGCGGCGCGGGTTCTCGCCGCGGCGGGCCTGGTCGGTGGTGCGGGCGGCGCGGTCACGCGGCGGGCGGGCAGGGGTGGTCACGAAGTCTCCGTACGTCGGTCGGCAGCCCCGGGTGGGGGCTGGTCGGCCGTCGGTAGGAAACTCGCCGCCCCGGCCGTACGGCGGCATGCGCGGGGGCCCGCACCGTGTGGTACGGGCCCCCGCTTCGCGAGATCGCGAGTCAGCGTGGAGGCTGACGTCAGCCGATGACGCGGATGTTCTCGGCCTGCGGGCCCTTCTGGCCCTGGGTCACGTCGAACTCGACGGCCTGGCCCTCAACGAGCTCACGGAAGCCGTTGGCCTGGATGTTCGAGTAGTGCGCGAACACATCCGGGCCGCCCTCGGCCTGCTCGATGAAGCCGAAGCCCTTTTCGCTGTTGAACCACTTCACGGTGCCGGTAGCCATAACCGTCTCCTCAAAAAACTGGGGCATCAGGGATTCACACCGCGTGAACCCCGGAGTAGCCGCGATCCCCATCCGGAGACTGAAACACCGGACAAAACAAATGCGCCTGTTGGTTGGACCAGCAGGCGCACACATGCGTTCATGGGAACCAAAACTGCAACTGAGTCGACTGTAGCACGGCGACACCCCGATTGACCGGGGACTTTTGTGCTCAACAGATCACGTTTGACGGCCAGGGAAAGGGGGCAAGCGGCGCCCCGCCGAAGCGGGACGCCGCCTGTTTGGCGCGTCGGTCGGGCGTCGCCCGTGTCCGAACGAGGCGATCAGTGCCGTCCGGCCGGCTCCGGCACGCCGTACGCGTCCGCCGCCGGCGCCGGGCCGGCACCGAGGCTTGCGCCGTGGCCGTGCTCGGGGTCGGCGCCGTGGCCGGGCCACCAGGCCCGGTTTCCGATCAGCGCGGTGAGCGCCGGGGTGAAGAACATCGCCATCACGAAGGCCGCCAGCACGATGCCGAAGGCCATCGCGAAGCCGAACTCCATCATGAAGGTGTTGCCGGCGAGCATGAACGTCCCGAACGAGGCCGCCAGGATGAAGCCGGCCGCGGCGACGGTCGGGCCGGCGTGGCGCAGCGCCTCGCGGGCCGCCTCGCGCGGGCTGCGGCCCGCGCGGGCCTCCTCGCGCAGACGGGCGATGATCAGGATGTTGTAGTCCGTCCCGATCGCCACCACGAAGAGGTAGATGAGGATCGGCATCATGAACATCAGGCCGGTCTCGTTGCCGATCTTCTGGAAGATCAGCGTGGTGGCGCCCAGCGTGGCGCTGAAGCCGAGGCCGACCGAGGCCATCAGATACCAGGGGGCGACCACGCTGCGCAGCTGGAGGGCCAGGATGAGCAGGATCAGCAGCCCGGCGATCGGGAAGACCAGCTTGTAGTCGTGGGTCATCGCCAGGTTGATGTCCTTGAACACCGAGGTGAGGCCGCCGACCTTGGCCTCGCTGCCGGCCGGGGCCTGCGCGTGGGCGACGGTGCGCAGCTCGGTCACCGCGTCGATCGCCTCGTTGCTGGTCGGGGCGTCCTTGAGCATGACGGTGAACTGGGCGGTGGCGCCGTCGGCGCTGATGCTCTTGGCGTCGGCGCTCGGCAGGTAGACCTTGGACACCCCGCCGACGCCCTGCAGCTTGTCGGCGTAGGCCGGGAAGGAGGCCGGGTCGAGCTTCTTGCCGTCGGCGCTGCTCAGGTAGACCTGGCTCGGGTCGGCGGCGCCGGCGGAGAAGCCCTTGGCCATCTTGTCCTGGACGACCATCGACTCCTTGTCCTTGGGCATGGAGCTGCCGGCCATGTCGAAGAGGCCGTTGTAGCCGAGCGCGCCCACGGACAGGGCGACCAGTACGCCGCCGGAGGCGACGGCGGCCAGCGCCGGGCGCTTCTGGACGACCCGGCCGAGCGCGGTGAAGCGCGCGGTGCTCGGCTCGTCCGTCCACTTCTTGCCGGGCCAGAAGACGGCGCGGGCGGGGATGACCGCGAGCAGCGCGGGGGCCAGGGTGAGCGAGGCCAGGGCGGTGACCACGACCGCGATCGCCAGCGCGGGGCCGAGCGCCTGGAACATGCCGAGGCTGGAGAGGATCAGCGCGGCGAAGGCGATGGTGACGGCGCCGGCGGCGGAGGCGATCGCCTCGCCGACCCGGCCGACCGCGGTGGCCACGGCGGCGTTGCGGTCGTCGCCGGCCCGCAGCCGCTCGCGGTAGCGGAAGGCGAGGAACAGGAAGTAGTCGGTGCCGACGCCGAGCACGACGACGATCAGGATCGCCATCAGGATGGGTGTGCTCTTGAGGTTGAAGATGTCGGTCGCGTAGTTGATCAGGCCGATGGAGGCGGGCAGCGCGATCATCAGCGAGACCAGGACCGGCAGCAGGCCGGCCAGGATGCCGCGGAAGATGATGCCGACGATCACGATGACCAGGAGCACCGTGGCCATGGTGATGATGCCCTCGGCCGAGCCGGAGGCTTCCTTCTGGTCGAGCGCCTGGGCGGCGGGGCCGCCGAGCTGGAACTTCAGGTCGGTGCCGGAGGCCAGTGCCTTGCCGTCGTCGCGGAGGGCCTTGGCGATGTCCGCGGTGCCGTTCTGGTCCTGCTGCTTCGACTTGTCGACGGCGATCATGGCCATCGCGTACTTGTGGTCCGGGGATATGCCCAGCTGGTCGGACGGCGGGATGATCTTCTCGACGCCGTCGATCTTCTTGGCCGTCAGGTCCTGGACGAGCTTGCCCATCGCGGCCTTGTCCGCGTCGGTGAACGCGGCGCCGTCGTTGCGCTCGAAGAGTGCGAGCGCGCCCGGGGTGAAGGCGGCCGGGAAGGCGCGCTCCTGCACCTGTGCGGCCTGGATGGACTCGTAGTGCTTGGGGAGGAACGCGGCTTCGTCGGTCTGCGAGCTGACCTTCGGCGCGGTCATGAGGACGGCGATCATTCCGATCACCCACGCGATGATCACCCACCACGCGCGGCGTACGACGAATTGTCCTAGTCGGTGGAACATGCTCGATGCCTCCTGGGCATGGTTCACCGCAGCCCTTGGGGGACGGGACGCCGGGCGACGGCTGGACCGGTGGGAGACGCGCGGCGGCGCTCCCTAGCCGGTCGGCAGGTAAGTGGATTTGGGCGTCATCCTACGAGTACTTGCTTGCCGCCCGGCAAGGAGCCCCCGTGGTCCAACCCCCGTCAGGCCGCTCCGAAGCGGCCCCGACCCAGTTTCTCCCGGGCGCACGCCCCTTGACCTCGTGCTCCGGGTGGAGACAGCTCCCCCTCAGGGTGGATCTCTCCCCTACCCCCTGGGAGGAGATGTCAGGGTAGGAGGGTAGGGAAAACCCCACCCCGGTCCGTCATGATGATCACCGTCCGGAGGCCTCCGGATGAACGCCGCCCCAACGGAGCACCGCCATGATCCCCTTCGACGAAGGCCGCGCCCGGCTGCTGCTCGCCCACGCCTGCGAGTCCGCCGGACTGCCCGGCCCCGGCGACGCCCGGCTGCTCGCGCTCGGCGAGAACGCCGTCTTCGACCTCGGCGACCCGGCCGTCGTCGCCAAGGTCGGCCGCGGCCCCGAACTGTACGAACGGGCGCGGCACGAACTCGCCGTCGCCCACTGGCTCGCCGCCCAGGACGTCCCGGTGGTCCGCCCGTACGACGCGGTGGAAGCCGAGCCCCAGCTCGCCCACGGGCACCCCGTCACCTTCTGGCACCGGCTCGCCCCCGCCGTCCGCCCCGCCCGCCCCGCCGACCTCGCCCCGCTGCTGCGCGCCCTGCACCGGCTGCCGCTGCCGCCCTTCCCGCTCGCCCACCGCGACCTGCTGGCCCCCGTCGAACGCTGGCTGGCCTCCGCCGAGGGCCACGTCGACCCGGCCGACGTCGCCTTCCTGCGCCACCGCCGCGACGGCTTCGCCGCCGCCCTGCCCGACCTCGCCCCGCACCTGCACCCCGGTGTGATCCACGGCGACGCGCTGCCCCGCAACGTCCACGTCGGCCCGGACGGGCCCGTCCTGCTCGACCTGGAGAACGTCTCGCACGACCTGCGCGAACACGACCTGGTGGTCCTCGCGCTCAGCCACGACCGGTACGGCGTGCCCGGCGAGGAGTACCGGGCCTTCGTCGAGGCGTACGGCTGGGACGTGCGCGCCTGGCCCGGCTTCGCGGTGCTGCGCGGGGCCCGGGAGACCGCCAGCGCCTCCTGGGTCGCCCAGCAGGTGCCCGGCAATCCGGCCGCGCTGGCGGAGTTCCGGCGCCGGGTCGCCTCGCTGCGGGAGGGTGCCACCGAGGTGCGCTGGTACCCGTTCTGAGGCGTCGGGCTCCCGGGGCGTCGGGCTTCCGAAGTGGCGGGCTCCTGAAGTGCCGGGCCTTGAAGTGCCGGGACGCCCCCGTCACGGCCCCCGGGATACCCGGCGGGCCGCGGGGGCGCCAACCCGGGCGCGTGTGAGAAGACTCCTACGGCGCTCCGGTCCGCTCCGCAACCGGGGCACGTACGCTCGGCGTCCTATCGGACAGTCATCCTGACCGAGGGATCGGCACCCGTCCTCTGCACCCCTCTGCACCACAGGAGCCGCCGCCATGCCCCACTCCGCCACCCGCCGGCCCTCCCCTCCGACCCGTACGGCCCTCACGGCCCGCCGCCGGCTGGTCGCAGGCTGCGTCGTGGCGGCCGCCACCCTGGGCCTGGCCGCGTGCGGCACCGCCAGCGGAGCCCTCCAGCCGACGGCCGGCGTCAGCACCCAGCCCCCGATCACCATCGCGCCGACCGACTCCCGGCCGACCGACGGCCCCGTCGCCACCGTCGCGCCCGCCCCCGGCTCCGACAGCGCACCCGCCTCCGCCGCCCCGCCGGCCGTCCCGAAGCCGCGCACGCCCAAGGCGTCGGCCGGGACGACCGCCGCGCCCCACAGCGGCACGCCGAGCACCCCGGTCACCACCACGCCCGTAGCGACCACGCCCTCGGGCACCCCCGCGCCGCCGCCCGCCCCGGTCAAGCCGGGCACCGTCATCGGCTCCACCGCCTCCGGCGGCCACACCGTGGCGCTCACCTTCGACGACGGCCCCGGCCCCGCCACCGGCCAGATCCTCGACCTGCTCGCCCAGTACCACGCCAAGGCCACCTTCTGCGAGATCGGCCAGAACGCCGCCGCCAACCCGGCCCTGGTCAAGCGCGTCCTCGCGGCCGGCCACCGGCTCTGCGACCACAGCGTCCACCACCCGCAGCCGTTCGCGAAGCTCCCCCACGACAAGGCCGCCTACGAGATCTCCGCCGCCAGGGACATGATCGTCAAGGCCGGCGGCCCCGGCACCCGGGTCAGCTGGTTCCGCGCCCCCGGCGGCGGCTTCAACGCCGACAACGAGCAGATCACCGCGAGCCTCGGCATGTCCTCGCTCGGCTGGTCCGTCGACCCGCGCGACTGGTCCCGCCCGGGCGTGCCGGCCATCGTCTCCACCGTGCAGAAGCAGCTCAAGCCCGGCGGCGTGATCCTGATGCACGACGGCGGCGGCGACCGCACCCAGACCGTGGCCGCGCTCAAGCAGCTGCTGCCCTGGCTGGTCGCCCAGGGCTACACCTTCGACTGGCCGGCCGGCTAGGCCCCGCCCGGCCCGCCGGCCTCACCGGGGGCGGTCACCTCATCGGCCACCGCGGGTCGACCACGGCCTGCGGGTCCTTGCCGCGGCGCAGCCACGCCTGCAAGCCCTCGGCCCACTCCCGGTACCAGCCGATCTGGCGCTCGTGCAGCTCGGCCGGCGCGACGTCGCCGACCTCGGCCCGGTAGCGCTCGGCGAGGGCGACGGCGACCCGGACGGCCGCCAGCGCGTCGCTGCCCGCCTCGTGCGCGTCCGTCAGCTCGACGCCGTACACCTCGCAGACCCGCTGCAGGGTGCGCGAGCCCTTGCGGTACTTGTCCACCGCCCGGTCGACGACCAGCGCGTCCAGCACCGGCCCGACCGGGGCGCCGAGGCGCTCGGCGAGCGGCACCAGCCCGTACCGGCGCAGCTCGGCGTCGAGCAGCGACAGGTCGAACGGCGCGTTGAACGCGACCACCGGGCGCCCTGCGGCGAGCCGCTCGCAGAGCGCGCCGGCTATCTCCTCCACCGCCTCCTTGGCCGGCCGGCCCTTGCCGCGGGCCAGGTCGTCGCCGATGCCGTGGATCGCCTCCGCCTCGGCCGGGATCGGGACCCCGGGGTCGAGCAGCCAGTGCGCGGCCCCCACCCGGCGGGCCCCGACGGTGTCCACGAGCGCGGCCGTGACGATGCGGTCCACGGCCGGGTCGGTGCCCGTGGTCTCCAGGTCGAAGCCGACCAGTGGCTGCTGCCACCAGCTCATAAGGGGGTGTCCTTCCGTCCTGCCTCTCGAAACAGCCCCCATCATCACCCGCCCCACCGACATCCCGGCCGCCGGGGCGGTCGGGGTGCGGGCCGGTACGGCGGCGGACGGCCCCCTCGGTTTCGGCAGGTCGCCCCAACGGCGGGCGCCCGCGCCCCGGTTGGGCGACGGGCGCACGAACCGGGGCGTCAGGTGGCGGTGAGGAGGGTGCGGCCGAGCCAGTCGGTGGTGTCGTGGGCGCCGGGGAGGACGTAGAAGTAGCCGCCGCCGGTGGGGCGGAGGTGGCGGGCGAGGGGTTCGGTGTTGAGGCGGGTCTGGACGGCTTCGAACTGGCGGGCCACGTCCTGCTGGTAGCAGCAGAAGGCGAGGCCGAGGTCGGGTTCGCCGTCGGAATCGAGGCCGCGGTCGTAGTTGAAGGCGCGGCGCAGGATGCGGCTGTCGCGGGTGCCGTCGGTGCGGGGGTTGGCGAGGCGGATGTGGGAGTCGAGGGGGATGACGGCGCCGTCGGGGTCGTTGCGGTAGTCGGGGGTGTCGGTCTCGCCGGCCGCCCCGAGCGGGGCGCCGTCGTTCTTGCGCCGGCCGATCAGGCGTTCCTGCTGCTTGAGCGGCACCTCGTCCCAGCCGGCGACGAGGGTGCGGATGGCGCGGATGACCTGGTAGCTGCCGCCGGCGGCCCAGCGCGGTTCGTCGCCGCCCTCGCCGACCCAGACGAGGGCGTCCAGCTCGCGGGCGTTCGTGGTGTCGGGGTTCTCGATGCCGTCCTTGAAGCCGAGCAGGTTGCGGGCGGCGCCGGTGGGGCGGGAGCGGTTCTGGAAGCCGTCGAGCTGCCAGCGCGGGCGGATCAGGCCGTTGGTGCTGCGCAGCAGGTCGCGGATGGTGTGCTGGACGGTGTCGCGGTTCTCGGCGCAGATCTGGAGCGAGAGGTCGCCGTGGCATTCGGCGGGGCGCAGCGCGTCGACGGGGAAGGCCCGCATGGCGGTGAGCCGGCGGGGGCGGTGGCGGGTGAGGCCGTAGCGGGTGTCGAAGAGGGAGGCGCCGACGGCGACGGTGACGGTGAGGTCGTCGGCGGGCAGGTCGGGGCCGAGGGTGCCGCTGTCGGAGGGGGCGGCGGCGGGGCCGAGGTCGGGCGGGGTGCCGCCGGCGGTGAGGAAGCGGATGCGGTCGGTGAGGGTGCGCAGGAGGGTTTCGAGGGCCTTGCGGTCGCGGGCCTTGACGTCGAGGGCGAGGAAGGTGCCGTAGCCGGGGGGCGGGTTGGTGATGCCGGCCTGGTGGAGGCCGTGGAAGTCGATGCGCCGGGTGGCGGTGCGGGGCGCGGCCTGGGCGGGGCGGGCGCCGGTGAGGGTGAGGGCTCCGGCGGTGGTGGCGCCGAGGGCGGTGCGCAGCAGGCCGCGGCGGGTGGCGCGGGGGTGTTCGGAGCCGGTGGAGTGCGGGCTGTCGATCATGGACGGGACGCTAACAAGCGGTCGGGCCCGGTGCTCGGGTGAGCGCCGCGCCCGACCGCCGGTCACCATCCGTCCGGCCTACTCGCGTCACCCGGGCGAGCGTCACCGGGCGCCACGCCCCGACCAACGGGCCGGCCCCGGTTCAGGCGGCGGGCTCGCGGACCAGGTAGACGTCGATCGGGTCCTCGTGGTCGAGGACGAAGCCGTGGCGTTCGTAGAGGCTGCGGGCGGGGCTGCCCTGGAGGACGTCGAGGCGCACGGGCTCGCCGGCGGCGTCGGCCTGGGCGAGGAGGTGGCGCAGGACGGCGGTGCCGAGGCCGCGGCCCTGGTGGGCGGGGGCGAGGTAGAAGTGCTCGATCCAGCGGCCGCCCTGCTCGGCGGGGCGGACGGTGACGGAGCCGGCGAAGGCGCCGTCGACGAGGATGACGGAGCTGTGGCGGCTGGAGAAGCCCGCCCGCAGGCGCCGGCGGACCCGGTCGTCGTCGTAGCGGCCGAGGCGTTCGAGGTCGGCGCGCAGGACGACGGCCTTGAGTTCGGCGACGGGTTCGACGTCGGCGGCGGTGGCGGGGCGCAGGGTCCAGGCGGGGAGGCTGTTCACGGCCCGCAGTGTGGCAGCGGCCGCACCGGCCTGGCCAGCGGGTTTCAGGGGCCGGACGCCGGGGCGGGGCGTGCCGAGGGGGCCGGGCGGTGGCCCGGCCCCCTGCTCCGGTGGGAAGGCGGGAAGGCCTCAGCGGGTGCCGAGGTCCAGGGCGGGGAAGGAGTAGTCGTCCCAGAGGGCGCGTTCGTCGTCGTGCGGGGCGTACTGGACGCTGGGGTTCAGGTCCCAGATCCGGGTGGCCCGCGCGTCGGCGGTGTAGGACGGCCAGCCCGGGTCGCCCTCGCGGGCGAAGGAGGCCCAGGCGTCGGCCATCCGCTCGGACAGCCGGGTGAGTTCGGGCCGCTGGGCGGCGACGGTCTGCGCGCCGCGCGGGATCGCGCCGAGGTCCAGGCCGCCGAAGACGAAGGGCAGTTCCAGGGTGTGCATGGCGCCCAGGTTCTGGGCGGCGGGCAGGCCGGGGACGTAGGGCACGTGCCAGTCGAACTGGTAGACGTGGGTGGGCCGCCAGCGGGACTGGGCCTCGGCCAGGCGCAGGGTGGGGATCCGCTCGGTCTGGTCGGTGAGCATCGCGTTCACCACCCGGCCCTCGGTGGCCCCGGGGCGGTCGGCGGCGTACCGGTCGTACATCTGCTGTTTGCGGTCGGCGAGCACGGGGGGCAGGTTGCGGTAGGCGCTCAGCGGGAGGTCCGGCAGCGTGGGGTCGAACAGCGCCCAGTAGTCGGTCTCGTTCTCGGTGGTGCCGGTCATCACGTCGACGTCGCGGGCGCTGCCGGCGGCGATCCGTTCGACGACCGGGCCGGGCACCAGCGCCCCGTCGATGGAGGGGCCGAAGAAGACCGCGGAGGACAGTCCGGAGAGCCCGTGCTGGACCTGTTCCTGGAGTTCGAGGACCTGTTGGGTGCTCAGCCGGTCGAGGTCCGCGACGGTGTGGATGCCGCCGGTGGCGAAGACCTTTCCGGCGGTGGCCCGCGCGGCGGCCGCGGTGTGCACCAGGTAGCCGGGGCCGCTCTCGACGATGGCGCGCCGGAAGAGGCGCTCGGGGTGGTCGCCGGCCAGCAGGGCGCTGATCGAGATCGCGCCGGCCGACTGGCCGAAGACGGTGACGTTGCCCGGGTCGCCGCCGAAGGCGCCGATGTGCCGGCGCACCCAGGTCAGCGCGGCGCTCTCGTCGCGCAGCCCGTTGTTGCCCGAGCCGGCGTAGGACGGGTCGAGCGCGCCGAGTTCCGTCCAGCCCAGGATGCCGAGCCGGTAGTCCAGGTTCACCACGACGGCGTCGCCGCGCTCGGCCAGCAGGCCGCCGTCGAAGACGGGCTGGGCGGCGGCGCCGAGTTCGTCCGCGCCGCCGTGCAGGAAGACCATGACGGGTTTGCGGGCGCCGCCGTGGTGCGCCGACCACACGTTGAGGTACAGGCAGTCCTCGGTGCCGCCGCCCGCGCTCAGGTCCTGCGGGCAGCCGGGGCGGGCCTGGGTGGCGCGCAGTGTTCCGGGCCAGGGTGCGGCGGGCTGCGGCGGGCGGAACCGGCGCTCGCCGGTGGGCGGCGCCGCGTACGGGACGCCCAGGTAGGCGCACCGGCCGTCCTGGGCCACCCCTTGCAGGCGGCCGGCGGAGGTCGCCGTACGGCAGCCGCCCGCCTCCCGGGCCTCGGCGGGGACGGCCGGCAGCAGGCCCAGCAGGGCTGCCGCCACGCCGGCCAGCGCGAACGGCCAGCGCCGGCGGGCGGTTCGGCGGGCATTCCCCGGCAGCCTTCCGCCAGGCCCCGTCCCAAGCCCCGCCCCGGGCCCTTCGCGCAGCCTTCCGCGCGCTGCCCCCCGTCCTGTCCCGCGCTTTGTTCCGTACACCACGGCGCACTCCCCTCGACGTCGTCGCGTCGCTCGTGCGGCCGCGACCCCGCCTCCAGCTTGTGCGGCGCGGCCCGGGGGTGTCGCCGCCGCACGGATGGAGTTCCGGGTCTCCACCCGGGGGTGGAGAGAGGGATCCGATGGTTCGTCAGAGGTGGGGGGAGGGTTCAGGACACCGGCCGGGAGTCGCCCCAGGCGCCCTCGAACTCCTCGCGGTAGACCTCCAGCAGGCCCTGTTCGCTGCCGCCGGGCTGCTGGCCGGCGCCGCCGCGCAGCACCAGGGCCGGGGACTCCATGCCCCGGGCGCGGCGCAGGTAGGGCTGGATGACGCCGAGGTCGCGGCTCTGGCGGCGGCCGCCGACCTGGCCGGTCGGGCGGGGGCCCTCGACGAGGTAGGCGGTGAAGCGCGGGGTCTCGTCGAAGACCCGGATCTCGAAGCCGCCCTGGTCGCGCAGCCGGGCCCGCACCCGGCGCACGTGCATGATGTTCATCTCGATGGAGCGCGACAACTCGCCGCGTCCGAGGCCGAGTTCGCGTTCACGGCGGCGGACGGCGCTGCTCGCCGGGTTGAGGAAGAGCAGACGGACCCGGCAGCCGTCGCCGGCCAGGCGCACCAGCCGCTTGCCGGTGTAGTTCTGGCAGAGCATGCCGAGGCCGATGCCGAGCGCGTCCAGACGCCGGGCGCCGTCCAGCAGGTCCTCGACGGGCAGGTCGCGCTGGAGGCGGACGCGGTCGGCGTGCACGGCGACGACGTCCGCGTACCGGCCGGCCACCAGCGACTCGACGACGTCGGCGGGCACGCCGCCGGCGCCGCCGTCGAGGACGGCGAGCAGGCGGGCGGCGGCGCGTTCGGTCTGGGCGAGGACGGTCTGGGTGAGCACCCGGTTGCGGGAGACCACGTGCCGGGCCACTTCCAGTTCGTCCAGGGCGAGTTCGATCTCGCGCCGGTCGGACAGGTAGGGCTCGAAGCAGGGCCAGTGCTGGA
Source organism: Kitasatospora sp. NPDC088779 (assembly GCF_040685395.1). NCBI lineage: Bacteria > Bacillati > Actinomycetota > Actinomycetes > Kitasatosporales > Streptomycetaceae > Kitasatospora > Kitasatospora sp. NPDC088779. The sequence goes on from NZ_JBFBHW010000021.1 coordinate 112,721, forward strand.
CCATCAGCTCGCGCAGCTGGGGCAGGGTGAGGAAGACCAGCGGGTCGTCGTCCGCCGGGTCGAGCAGGTAGCCCTTGCGGCGGCTGACCTCGCGGACGGCGCCGGCCCGGTGCGCCCACTCCTCGCCGGCGGGGCCGGCGGCGGCGGTGACCCAGTCCTCGCCGTGGGCGGGGGCGTAGATGGGGTGCAGCACCTCGTCGACGAGGGAGCGCAGCCGCTGCTCGACGAGGTTGAGCCAGACGTAGGCGCGGCCGGACAGGCGGACCCGCTGGTAGGCGTCCTCCCATTCGGCGGCGGACCAGGCGAGGGCGGGGACCTCGACCGGGCCGCCCTGGGCGGGCACCAGGGGACGGCCGGACAGGGTGGGGCGCATGACGACCGTGGGCGCCTCGCTGCGGGCGCCGCCCCGGTCGGGGCCGTCGGGCCCCGGGCCGCGGCCGCCGGCGGGGAACACCATGCGCCACCTCACCTGGTTTGCTGCTCTACGCTCCGCCCCTGCGCGGCTGATGGAACGCCACCGGCCCGGGGACGGCCGGACGATCAAGGGTACTGCCCGCCGCGAGCGGTGTGCAGCCGGATGGCCCACGGGGCCCGGCACCACCACCAGGCCCACCCTTCACAGACCCACGCCCGTCGCAGGCCCCGCCCATCGCAGGCCCGCCCGCCACAAGCCCGCCCGCCACCGGCCCGCACTTATCACAGGAATGCCGACTGGACACCCGTTCGGGCGAACCGGCAGCACATGTCCCGGCCGCCGGGGGAAGGCTCGGGGAGTATGCGCACTGTGCCGTGCGTCACGGCGCGCGAGCGCCGCACATGCCCGACCGCCCGGCCGGGAAGAGAGCGTCCGGGTCCGGGCGCGTTATCGGACTACACGTCAGTTTCCGTTGAATGCAAGGAAGTTGAGGACTCATGCAGGTCTGGCCCGGTAAGCCCTACCCCCTCGGCGCCACCTACGACGGGGCCGGCACCAACTTCGCGGTGTTCTCCGAGAGTGCCGACCGGATCGAGCTGTGCCTGATCGACGAGGACGGCTCGGAGACGGCCGTCGAACTGCGCGAGACGGACGCCTTCGTCCGGCACGCGTACCTCCCCGGCGTCCAGCCCGGCCAGCGCTACGGCTTCCGCGTCCACGGCCCGTACAACCCCGGCCTCGGCCAGCGGCACAACAGCGCCAAACTGCTGCTGGACCCGTACGCCAAGGCGATGAGCGGGCACATCGACTGGGACGAGGCCGTCTACGGCTACCACTTCGGCGCGCCCGAGCGCCGCAACGACCTCGACTCCGCCCCGCACACCATGCACTCGGTCGTGATCAACCCGTACTTCGACTGGGGCACCGACCACCCGCCGCGCACCGACTACCACCGCACCGTCATCTACGAGGCGCACGTCAAGGGCCTCACCCGGCTGCACCCCGGCATCCCCGAGGAGATCCGCGGCACCTACGCGGGCCTGGCCCACCCGGCGGTGATCGAGCACCTGGCCAAGCTCGGCGTCACCGCGATCGAGCTGATGCCGGTGCACCAGTTCGTCCGCGACCACCGGCTGCGCGACCTGGGCCTGACCAACTACTGGGGCTACAACACCATCGGGTTCTTCGCCCCGCACTCCTCCTACGCCTCCAGCGGCGACCGGGGCCAGCAGGTGCAGGAGTTCAAGTCGATGGTCAAGGCCCTGCACGCGGCCGGGATCGAGGTGATCCTGGACGTCGTCTACAACCACACCGCCGAGGGCAACCACCTCGGACCGACGCTGTCCCTGCGCGGGCTGGACAACGTCTCCTACTACCGCCTCGCCCAGGACCAGCGGTTCTACGAGGACACCACCGGCACCGGCAACAGCCTGCTGATGCGCAGCCCGCACGTGCTCCAGCTGATCATGGACTCACTGCGCTACTGGGTCACCGAGATGCACGTCGACGGCTTCCGCTTCGACCTCGCCGCCACCCTGGCCCGGCAGTTCCACGAGGTCGACCGGCTCTCCTCCTTCTTCGACCTCGTCCAGCAGGACCCGGTGGTCTCCCAGGCCAAGCTGATCGCCGAACCCTGGGACCTCGGCGAGGGCGGCTACCAGGTCGGCAACTTCCCGCCGCTGTGGACCGAGTGGAACGGCATGTACCGGGACACCGTGCGCGACCTGTGGCGCGGCGAGACCGCCGCCCTCGCCGAGTTCGGCTCCCGGCTCACCGGCTCCTCCGACCTCTACCAGGACGACGGCCGCCGCCCCATCGCCTCCATCAACTTCGTGACCTGCCACGACGGTTTCACCCTGCGCGACCTCGTCTCCTACAACGACAAGCACAACGAGGCCAACGGCGAGGACAACCGCGACGGCGAGTCCTTCAACCGCTCCTGGAACTGCGGCGTCGAGGGCCCCGGCACCGACCCGGCCGTCGAGGAGCTCAGAGCCCGCCAGCAGCGCAACTTCATCGCCACCCTGATGCTCTCCCAGGGCGTGCCGATGCTCTCCCACGGCGACGAACTCGGCCGCACCCAGCAGGGCAACAACAACGCCTACTGCCAGGACAACGAACTCACCTGGCTGCACTGGCCGGACGGCGACGGGCCCGAGGCGCGGCTGCTGGAGTTCACCCAGGGGATGATCTGGCTGCGCCGCGACCACCCGGTGTTCCGGCGGCGGCGCTTCTTCCACGGGCGGCCGGTCCCCGGGCGCCCCGGGCCGGGGACGCTCGCCGCCGGCGGCCACCTCTCCGGCGGTCACCCCTCGGGCGGTCACCCCTCCGGCGGTCACCCCTCCGGCGGCCATGACTCGGGCGGCCACGACGACCTCACCGACATCGCCTGGTTCACCCCCGGCGGGGAGGAGATGACCAAGCGCAACTGGGGCGCCAGCTACGCCAAGTCGCTGACCGTCTTCCTCAACGGTTACGCCATCTCCGAGCCGGACCGGCGCGGCGGGCGGATCGTCGACGACTCCTTCCTGCTGATGTTCAACGCGCACTTCGAGCCGCTGGAGTTCACCCTGCCCGCCGACCACGGGCAGGAGTGGCAGGTCGTGGTCGACACCGCACAGGCCCGGCTGCCCGCCCCGGGCACGGGCGCGCGGGTCAAGGCCGGTGACGCGCTGTGGCTCACCGACCGCTCGCTGATGGTGCTCCAGCGGCCGGCCTGACACCCCGCGCTCACCTGTTCGGACCAGCAGCGGGTCTTGGCGGCGGGCTCCCCCGGGTACTCATGGACCTATGACCTCCGCCGCCGAGCCCGCACCGCCCCGCCCGGCCGCCACCTCCCCCTCATCCGCCACCGCTACCGCCCCCACGGCCAGCTACCGCCTCCAGCTGCAACCCGGCTTCACCCTCCACGACGCCGCCGCCGCCGTCCCCTACCTCGCCGCCCTCGGCGTCTCCCACCTGCACCTGTCCCCGCTGCTGGAGGCCGCCCCCGGCTCCACCCACGGCTACGACACCGTCGACCACGGCCGGGTCAGCGAGCAGCTCGGCGGCGAGGGCGCCCTGCGCGCGCTGGCCGACGCCGCCCACCGGCACGGCCTGCGGCTGCTCGTCGACGTGGTGCCCAACCACATGGCGGTGCCCGTCCCCGAGCGGCTCAACCAGCCGCTGTGGCAGGTGCTGCGCGACGGCCCCGACTCGCCGTACGCGCGCTGGTTCGACATCGACTGGGCGGCCCAGCCCGGCCCCGCCGACGCCCCCGCGCGCGGCCGGGTGCTGCTGCCGCTGCTCGGCGACCGGCTCGGCGCCGTGCTGGACCAGCTGGCGGTGGACGGCGAGGTGCTGCGCTACCACGACCACGAGCTGCCGCTGCGGCCCGGCACCTCGGGGCTGCCGCTGGACGAGCTGCTCGCCCGCCAGTGGTACCGGCTCGCCTGGTGGCGGCTGGCCCGCACCGAACTGAACTACCGGCGCTTCTTCACCGTCAACGAGCTGATCGCCGTCCGGGTCGAGGAGCCCGAGGTGTTCGCCGCCACCCACGCCACCCTGCTGCGGCTGCACGCCGACGGCGTCGTCGACGGCTTCCGGATCGACCACCCCGACGGGCTCGCCGACCCGCGCGGCTACCTGCGCCGCCTCGCCGGCGCCACCGGCGGGGCGTACACCGTCGTCGAGAAGATCCTCACCGGCGACGAGCGGCTGCCCGCGGACTGGCCGGTCGCCGGGACCACCGGCTACGACGCGCTGCGCCGCATCGACGGCGTGCTCACCGACCACGCGGGCGCCTGCCGGCTGGCCGGGGCGTACGCGGCGTTCCTGACCGGCTCCGCGCCGGGCGGCGAGTCCTGCACCGACCCCCACCCGGCGGTCGCCGTCGCCCGGCGCGGGCGGGCCGACATGACCGCGCCGCACGGCGAGCTGGCCGCCGAGGTCGACCGGCTGGTGCGGATCGCGCTGCGGATCGGCGCCGCCGAGCCCGCGCACGCCGACCACGCGCCCTGGCGGCTGCGCGCGGCGCTGCGGCGGCTGTTCACCGGCTACCCGGCGTACCGGCCGTACGCCCGGCCCGGGGAGCCGGTGCCGCCGGCCTCGGCCGAGCAGGTGCGCGCGGCGCTGGGCGGCTCGGCCGACCCGACGGACCGGCTGGTCGCCGCCCTGGCCCTCGGGGAGCTGGGGAGCGGGCCGCACAAGGACGAGTTCTGCGAGCGCTTCGCGCAGACCGCCGCCGCCGTCGCCGCCAAGGGCGTCGAGGACACCGCCTTCTACCGGTGGAACGCGCTGCCCGGCCTCAACGAGGTCGGCGGCGAGCCCGGCCGGCCGGGGCTGTCGCCGGCCCGGTTCCACGACTGGTGCCGCTACCTGGAGCGCGCCTGGCCGCACAGCATGACCGTGCTGTCCACCCACGACACCAAGCGCAGCGCCGACGCCCGCGCCCGGCTCGCCGTGCTCGCCGAGCGGCCCGAGGCCTGGGCCGCCGAGGCCGCCGCCTGGTCCACCGCCGCCGGGCCCGGCCCAGGCGCCGGCCCCGACGGCGAAGGCGACCACGACCACGACCACGGTGCCCGCGACGGCGACTGGCTGCTCTGGCACACCCTCGTCGCCGCCTGGCCGATCGACCCCGACCGACTCGTCGCCGCCCTCCTCAAGGCCGCCCGCGAGGCCAAGCTGCACACCTCCTGGACCACCCCCGACACCCGCTTCGAGCAGGCGCTCACCGCGCGCGCCCGCGCCGTCCACACCAACCCCGGGCTGCTGCCCCGGATCGAGGGCCTGGTGCACGCCCTCGCCCCCTACGCCCGCGCCAACACCCTCGCCGCCGCGCTGCTGCACCTCACCGTCCCGGGCGTGCCCGACCTCTACCAGGGCAGCGAGGAGCCGCTGTACACCCTCGTCGACCCGGACAACCGGGGCGTGGTGGACCTCGGCGCGCTCGCCGTCCGGCTCACCGACGCGGCCGCCCCGCGCCCCGGTGACCTCGCCCGCGAGAAGCTGCACCTCACCAGGGCGGCGCTGCACCTGCGGCGCGAGCGCCCGCTCGGGCCCTACCGGCCGCTGAGCGCCGCCGGCCCCGCCGCCGACCACCTGCTGGCCTTCGCCCGCGGCGCCGACGTGGTCACCGCCGTCACCCGGCTCCCGTACGGGCTGGAACGCGCCGGCGGCTGGCGCGGCACCGTCCTGGAGCTGCCCGAGGGCGGGCCCTGGACGGACCTGCTGACGCTGCGGACCCACCCGGCGGGCCCGGTGCCCGTCACGCGGCTGCTGGCGGACCGGCCGGTGGCCCTGCTGACGAGGAGGAGCTGAGCGTGCGGACCTACGAGGTGTGGGCGCCCCTGGCCACCGACCGGGTCGAGGTCGAGGTCGACGGCGCCGCCCATCCGCTGGCCCGGTGCCCGGAGCGCCCGGGCTGGTGGACCGGCGGCGCTCCGGCCGGCGACTACGCCTTCCGCCTCGACGACGGGCCGCCACTGCCCGACCCGCGCTCCCCCTGGCAGCCGCACGGCCCCGACGGCCCCAGCCGCCCGGTCGACCACGCCGCGTTCCGCTGGTCGCAGACCGGCTGGCGCGGCCGCGCGTTGCCCGGCGCCGTGCTGTACGAGCTGCACATCGGCACCTTCACCCCCCGCGGCACCTTCGACTCCGCCGCCGAACACCTCGACCACCTCGTCGAGTTGGGCGTCGACTTCGTCGAACTGATGCCGGTCTGCCCGTTCCCCGGCCGACACGGCTGGGGCTACGACGGGGTCTCGCCGTGGGCCGTGCACGAGCCGTACGGCGGGCCCGAGGGGCTGAAGCGCTTCGTCGACGCCGCCCACCGCAAGGGCCTCGGCGTGGTGCTGGACGTCGTCCACAACCACCTCGGCCCCTCCGGCAACTACCTTCCCGCGTACGGCCCGTACTTCACCGACCGGCACCACACGCCGTGGGGGGCGGCGGTCAACCTGGACGCCCCCGGCTCCGACGAGGTGCGCCGCTACCTGACCGGCAGCGCGCTCGGCTGGCTGCGCGACTACCGGATCGACGGCCTGCGGCTGGACGCCGTGCACGCCCTCGCGGACGACCGGGCCGTCCACTTCCTGGAGGAACTGTCCCACGAGGTCGAGAAGTTGGCCGTCGCGACCAACCGCCCGCTGTTCCTGATCGCCGAATCCGACCTCAACACCCCGCACACCACCGCCCCGCGCGCGGCCGGCGGCCAGGGCCTCACCGCGCAGTGGAGCGACGACTTCCACCACGCCCTGCACTGCGCGCTCACCGGCGAATCCCAGGGCTACTACGGCGACTTCGCCCGCCACCCGCTCGCCGCCCTCAGCAAGACGCTCACCCGTGGCTTCTTCCACGACGGCACCTGGTCCGGCTTCCGCGGCCGCGGCCACGGCCGCCCCTTCCCGCCGGACGGCGGACACCGGCTGCTCGGCTACCTCCAGACCCACGACCAGATCGGCAACCGGGCCCTCGGGGACCGCATCTCCACCTGCCTCACCGCCGGCCGGCTCGCCTGCGGCGCCGCGCTGGTGCTCACCTCGCCGTTCACCCCGATGCTGTTCATGGGCGAGGAGTGGGGCGCGGCCACCCCCTGGCAGTACTTCACCGACCACACCGACCCGCAGCTCGCCGAGGCCGTCCGGCAGGGCCGGCGCCGGGAGTTCACCGACCACGGCTGGGCCGCCGAGTCCGTCCCCGACCCGCAGGAGCCCGCCACCGTCCTGCGCTCCGTCCTCGACTGGACCGAGCCCCGGCGCGCCCCGCACGCCGAACTCCTCACCTGGCACCGGACGTTGATCCGGCTGCGCCGCGACCGGCCGGAGCTGTCCGACCCCGACCTCGGCGCGGTGCGGGTGGCGTACGACGAGGCGGCGCGCTGGCTGGTCGTGCACCGGGGGCCGTACCGGATCGCCGTGAACCTCGGCCCCACCGAGGCCGCCCTGCCACTGGACGGGACCGGGCGCGAACTGGTAGCGGCCTTCGGGGCGGCGGCGCTGGACGGGACGGCGGTACGGCTGGGGGCGGACGCGGTGGCGGTGGTCGCGGTGGCGACCGTCGCGCGCTGACCCACCCCGCGCGTCACCACAGGAACGTCACCAGAGGAACGTCACCAGAGGAAGGTGCCGATCCGCTCCCGCAGCGAGGCCGCGTCCAAGCCGTAGGCGGTCAGGTGCTCCGGGATCGAGCCGTAGTGCCGGTGCTCCTCGCGCGGCACGCCCAGGCCCAGCACCCGGTGCGGGCGGTCGGCCAGCGCGGCGTGCGCCTCGTTCGCCGAGGTGCCCGCCAGGTACGGCTCCACCAGCACCACGTCCGCCCGCTCCCCCACCGCCGCCCGCAGCCCGGCCGCGTCGAAGGGGCGCACCGTCGCCGCGTACAGCACGGTGGCGTCCAGGCCCTCGGTGGCCGCGAGCACCGCGTCCAGCATCGGCCCGACCGCGATGACCACCCCGCGCGAGCCCTGCCGCACGGTGGTGAACCGGCCCGCCTCGACCGGCAGGGCCTGCGCGTTCCGGTGCTCCGAGAGGCGGACGTAGACGTTGCGGTCGCCGTCCGCGACGGCGTGGCGCAGCAGCCTCTCGGCCTCGTCCGGGTGGCCCGGCACGTGGACCGTCCAGTCCGGCAGGGTGTCCAGCAGGGCGACGTCGCCCGGGGACATGTGGGTGCGGCCCCCGGCCGGCCAGTCGTAGGAGCCGGCCGCGCTCACCAGGACGGCGCCGACGCCCTGGTGGACGAGGTCCAACTTGACCTGCTCGAAGGGACGTTCGACGAGGAAGCTGGCGAAGGTGTGGGCGATCGGGCGCATCCCGGTCAGCGCCAGGCCGCCGGCCGCGCCGATCAGCAGTTGCTCGCGGATGCCGACGTTGACCACCCGGTCCGGGTGGCGCTGCTGGGCCGGGGCGAAGGCGGCCGCACTGATGTCGGCGAGCACCACGGCCAGCCGGGGGTCCTCGTCCAGCAGGCGGCTGGTGACGTCGATGAAGCGGTCGCGCATGGTGTCCATCGGTGAAGTGCCTTTCGGTTCATGCTGGTTGGCGCTTGCGTGCTGGTTGGCGCTTGCGTGGGGGTTCTCTGGCTCAGCAGTCCTCGGTCTCAGGAGTCCTCGGGCTCAGGAGTCCTTGGGCTCGACCCGGGCGACCACCACGTGCGGGCGGCCCGGGTGCTCGGCGGTGTAGGCGCGGTACAGCGCCTCGTGGTCGCGGCCGTCCACCGTCACGGCGGACCAGCCCTCGGCCGCGAACCGGGCCGCGATCCCGCCGTGCCAGCCGTGCGTGGCCGAGGAGTTGTCGATCACCACCGCGTGCAGCCGCTCCAGCCCGTACGCACCGGCGAAGGCCACCGCCTCGTGGTTGGAGCCCTCGTCGAACTCGGCGTCGCCGACCAGCACCCACACCGCCGGGTCGGTCAGGCCCTGCGCCCGCAGCCCGAGCGCCGTGCCGACGCCCAGCGGCAGGCCGTGCCCGAGCGAGCCGGAGGCGATCTCCACCCCGGGGACGAGCATCCGGTCCGGGTGGTGGCCGAGCGGAGAGTCGTAGCCGCCGAAGCTCGGCAGCACCCCGGGGTCGATGAAGCCCTTGGCCGCGAGCACCGCGTAGTACGCCATCGGGCCGTGGCCCTTGGAGAGCAGGAAGCGGTCCCGGTCCTGCGCCTCGGCCCGCTCCGGACTCACCCGCAGGACCCGGTCGTACAGCACCCAGAGCGCGTCCAGGGTGGAGGTGGCGGCCGGGCCGTGCTTCTCGTCGCCGGTCATCAGGCCCATCAGCGCCGACAGGTCCTCGAAACGGGCGGTTTCCGCGAGGTCCGCGGTTGCGTTCGTCGTCATGACCACGATGGTGCAACTTAAAGTCGACTTGAGGTCAAGCGGCTAGAGTGGGTGCCCATGACCGCGACCCCGGACCACGGCCGATCACCCGGCCCGCACCGCGACGACCTGCTCACCATCGGCCAGCTCGGCCGCCGCAGCGGCCTCGCCGCCTCCGCCCTGCGCTACTACGAGAGCCTCGGCCTCATCCACGCCACCCGCACCGCCGGCGGCCAGCGCCGCTACCCCCGCGGCACGCTGCGCCGGATCGCCTTCGTCCGCGCCGCCCAGCGCGTCGGCCTCTCCCTCGACGAGGCCCGCGTCGCCCTCGACCGGCTCCCCGAGCGCCCCGCTCCCAGCGGCGCCGAGTGGGACCGGGTCGCCGAATCCTGGCAGAGCCGCATCGACGAGCAGATCGCCGAGCTCCAGCGCCTCAAGGCCAAGCTGACCGGCTGCATCGGCTGCGGCTGCCTCTCCCTCTCCCGCTGCTCCCTCTACAACGCCGCCGACCGCGCCGCCGACACCGGCCCCGGCGCCCGCTACCTCCTCACCCGCGACCCGGCCGGCGGCCCGGAACCCCTCTCCCCCACCGCCACCGACGTCTGCGGGCCCCAGTGAACCGCTCCGGCGCGGGGCGCGGGCCGCTTCCCGCTCCCGGCCCACCCCGGGCGCCGGGGCCGGCCGGCCCCGACCGCTGAAAAGCCTTTGCCGCGGCGACGCCGGTCCGCCTACCGTGCGCCCATGCTGCCGGTGGTGGAGACGGAAGAACAGTGGGACGCGATCGTGCGCGACGAGACGGTGATGCGCCCCGGAGCCGAGGCGCTCTGCGCCGAACTCGGCCTCGCCGGGCTGCCGTTGGCGCGCTTCGCGGAAGGGTCCGTCCCGGTCTACGCGGTGGGCGACGCGCACGTCCTCAAGCTGTTCCCCGCCGCCAGCGCCGAGGACGGCGTCACCGAGGAGCGCGTCCTCACCCGCCTCCAGGGCGCCCTGCCGATCCCCACCCCCGACGTACGGGCCGCCGGCGCCCACGTCAACGGCTGGCGCTACGTGCTGATGTCACGACTGTCCGGCGAGGGCCTGGCCCCCGCCTGGCCGCGGATCCCGCAGGCCGACCGGGAGCGGATCGCCCACGACTGCGGCCGGGCGCTGGCCGCCCTGCACGCCCTCGACCCCGGACCGCTCGCCGACACCCTCGGCCCCGGCGACTGGGGCGCCTTCCTGGACCGGCAGCGGGCCGGGGCGGTGGCCCGCCAGCGCGAACGCGGCCTGCCCGAAGCCTGGTTGGAGCAGATCCCGGACTTCCTGGCCGCCGCGCCGCTGCCCCGGACGCCGCAACGCGCCCTGCTGCACACCGAGTTCATGCGCGAGCACCTGCTCGTCGACCCGGCCGACGGCTGGCGCCTCACCGGCCTGCTCGACTTCGAACCCGCCATGGTCGGCGACCCGGCCTACGACCTCGTCGCCGTCGGCCTGTTCACCACCCGCGCCGACCGCCGCCTGCTCGGCCGCCTCCTGGCCGGTTACGGGCGCGGCTTCGAGCCGGGCCTGCTGATGGCGTACACGCTGCTCCACGTGTACAGCCACCTACCGTGGTACCTGAGGGAGTTGAAGCCCTCCGCGCGGACGCTGGACGCCCTCGCGGAGGAGTGGTTCGGGGTCGCCTGACGGGTCTTGCGGATCAGGGCCGGGGGTCGGTGCGCAGCAGGCTGTAGAGGACCATGTCCCGCCATTGGCCGTCCCGGAAGCCCCTGCTGCGCTGGACGCCCTCGCGGACGAAGCCGCACTTCTCCAGCGCGCGCTGCTCGGCGAGGTTGGCATCCTCGGTGTCCGCCTCCAGCCGCATCACCGGGGTGTGGGCGAACAGGTAGTCCACCAGCAGCCGTTGGGCCTGCGTGCCGATGCCCCGGCCGCGCGCCTCCGGGCGGAGCACGATGCCGACGTTCCAGTACGGCGCCACGTCCACCTGGCCCACCTGCCGCCAGGCGACGAACCCGGCGAACTCGTCCCCGGACAGCACCGCGAGCATCGACTGCTCGGGCGCCAGCAGGCCGTGCTCCGCCCAGCGGCGCCGGAACCGCCCGGGGTCGCGCCACCCGTACCACTGGAACGGGCCCACCGCCTGGGGGTCGTTCAGCAGTACTTCGAGCGGGTCGAGGTCGGCTTGGCCGATCGGTCTGAGGGACACCGGTGCATCGTTCATGCAGACCCCAACGGTCCGTGACCTGGCCCGGGTTCCCCGCGGCGCGCGCCTTCAGGTGGTGATCGACCGGGCGAGCCGGAAGCCGACGTCGTCGATCCGCAGGGTGGGGTGGCTGCGGCGGCGGACGGAGGCGCGGCAGCTCCAGTGCTCGTCGAACCAGCCGCCGCCGCGCAGCACCCGGTAGCCGCCGTACACCTCGGCGTCGTACACGTCCCAGCACCACTCCCACACGTTGCCGAGCAGGTCGTACAGGCCGAAGCCGTTGGGGCGCAGACCGCCCACCTGGTGCGGGCGCGCGCCCGAGGTGCCGCGGTGCCAGGCGATCTCGTCGAGCGGCCCGTAGCGGGGGCCGTCCGTCCCGGCGCGGCAGGCGTGCTCCCATTCGGCCTCGGTGGGCAGCCGGTAGCCGTCGGCGGCGCGGTCCCAGGTGACGGACTCGCCGTCCTGGTGGTACGCGGGGGTGAGGCCGTGGCGCCGGGACAGTTCGTTGCAGTAGTGGACGGCGTCGTACCAGGAGACGCTGTCGGCGGGGAGCCGGTCGCCGGCCCCGGCGCCGTACTGCTCGCGGGTGACCGGACAGGCCGCCAGCTCGTAGGGGGCGAGCTCGACGCTCCAACTCCGTTGCGTGCGACGGTCCGACAGCGTGACGCGGCCGGACGGAACGGTGATCATGCCGGTGCTCGCGTCCATGATCCGCGATCCTAGACGGTGAGATGATCGATGTCCCTCCCACGCTTCACACCTGACGAGCCGGAGTCGTGTCGCCATGAGTTCCGTTCCGCCCGATCCCTCGACGCTGCACCCGATGGCCGGACAGCCGCGCGTGGTGCTCCTCAAGCCACTGGTGACGTCCCCGCTGATCGACGTCGGCGACTACTCCTACTACGACGACCCGGACGACGCGACCGCCTTCGAGACGCGCAACGTGCTCTACCACTACGGCCCGGAGCGGCTGGTGATCGGGAAGTTCTGCGCGCTGGGTACGGGGGTCCGGTTCCTCATGAACGGGGCGAACCACCGCATGGACGGCCCCTCGACCTTCCCGTTCCCCATCATGGGCGGAAGCTGGGCCGAGCACTTCGACCTGATCACCGGCCTCGCCGGCCGGGGGGACACCGTGGTCGGCAACGACGTCTGGATCGGCTACGGCGCCATGGTGATGCCCGGGGTGCGCATCGGCCACGGCGCGATCGTCGCCTCCGGCGCCGTCGTCGTCGACGACGTCCCCGACTACGGGATCGTCGGCGGCAACCCGGCCAAGCTCATCCGCACCCGCTACAGCGGGCCGGACATCGCCCGCCTGCTCGCCCTCGCCTGGTGGGACTGGCCGACCGAGCACCTCACCCGGCACCTGCGCACCGTCATGTCCGGCACCGTCGACGACCTCGAAGCGGCCGCGCCGGGCAGGTGACGCCCCGGAGCCGACCGCCAGGCCCCCTGGCGCCTGCCGCGCGGCGGCCCGAGGATGGTGCCCGTCCGTACGGAGGCACGCGAAAGGCGGCAACGACGATGGCAGGCACGAAGGTCAGCACGGTGGTGGAGGCTCCGGCCGAGCGGGTGTGGGAGCTGCTCGGGGACTTCCACAACCTCGGCGGCTGGCACCCGAACCTGCCGGCCAGCAGCCTCGGCAACGAGCTGACGGGCAACGCGATCGGGTCGGTCCGGGTGTTCGAGATCGACGGCGTGGCACTGCACGAGACGCTGCTCGCCTACGACGAGGAGGCCCGCAGCTACACCTACAGCTTCCCCGAAGGGGCATTCGAGCTGTACGGCTACCGGGCGACGCTGCGGGTCACCCCGGTCACCGCGCTCGACGCCAGCTTCGTCGAGTGGGGCGCCACGTACGACGTCGACGCCGAGCACCGCAAGGACTCCGCCGACCGCCTCCACGGGGTGTTCGCGGCCGGCCTGGCGGCACTGCGCGAGCGCTTCGCCGCCTGACGGCGGCGGGCGGCCCTCCCGTACGACGGACCGCACTCCCGTACGGCGGGCCGCCTACCGCCCCATCGCCACGTAGAGCGTGACTGGCGACCAGCCCGGCAGCGACTGGGTTGAGGGCCCGGACCAAGTCGACGTCTGTCGAGCGGCGTTCGGCGAGATCACGGCAACCGCCGTGTCTCTGGACCAGTCGCTCAACCTCATCACACAGAGGAGAGACACGCTCAAGTGACCCACTTCCCTGTCGCCTCCGCACTCCCCGTGCAGTGGAAGAAGTCAAGCGCCAGCAGCCCGAACGACAACTGCGTCGAAGTAGCCGACGGCGTCACCGGCATCGTCCCGGTCCGCGACAGCAAGGACCCCCACGGCCCGGCCCTCGGCTTCGGCCCCGAGGCCCGGCGGGCATTCGTCGCGGGCGTTCGGTCCAACGGCTTCCCGACAGCTCTCTAACCTCCGCTGTCCTGGGCGGCCCCGCGCCGAGCACGGGGCCGCCCCCCGGCTTGACGGCCGCACCCGGTCCACGTCACCGCGCTAAGTGCAGGGACTCGCAACCGACTTCACGGAAGGGGCAGTCATGGCACTACGTTTCACCGGGATCGACCCGGACACCCCCAACGGCGGATCTCCGACGGTGTGGCTCGAAGACGAGAAAGCGGAGATCGTCGTCCAGGGATGGCTCCCGGACGCGGACACCCTCCGCACCATCAGCGAGACCGAGTGGGTACCTGATCACCCCATCGGCGTCCCCGACCATGAGGGCGTCGTCCGTATCCCCGTCCGGATGATCCCGGCCTTGCGGAAGGTGTGCGATGACGCAGAACGTGCCGGACTTTGGCGCACTGCTGAGGAGCGCTGAGCGTTCGGCGGTCCACCTGGAGATGCGGGACTCCTATGGTTCACCGGCGACGGCGACTGGGCCGGCCACCACTTCAACGAGGACCCGGCCACGGTGAAGATGGTCTCCGCCTCCTTCGAGGCGGTTTGGGAGCGCGCTGTCCCGCACGCGCAGTACACCGTCTGAATCACCACCGGCACCGGGTAGTTCGCACATGTCGTCGTCCCCGTACTCCAGCGTTGTCGAGGCCCGCAAGGCGCTCGACAACCGGCTGATCGAGATCCGCAGGGACGCCGGGCTGACTGGCGACGAGTTGTCTGCCCGGTGCGGGTGGCATCCTGCCAAGACCAGCCGGATCCAGAGTGGCAAGTCCGCTCCGTCCGAGGACGATCTCCGCGCCTGGTGCGCTGCCTGCAATGCCGAGAACCAGATCCCCGACCTCATCGCCACGGCCCGCGCCGTCGAGTCGATGTACACCGAGTGGCGTCGCATGGAGCGCACCGGGTTGCGGGCCGCACAGGAGTCCGTCGCCGCGCTCTACCAGCGCACCAGGCTCTTCCGCGTGTACGCAAGCCGGGTCATTCCCGGCATGGCACAAACGCCCGAGTACACGGCTGCCGTACTGCGCTCGATCCAACGCGATCGTGTCCCCATCGATGACGTCGAGGAGGCCGTGGAGGCGCGACTGGAGCGTCAACGCATGCTGTTCTCCGGCCGCCAGCGGTTCGGGCTGCTGGTCGAGGAATACGTTCTCCACACCGCCGTGTGCAGTAGCGAGACCATGTCGGCTCAGCTCGGCCATCTGGTCACCGCCGCCTCCACCCCGACGGATCATGGGCGGTGCTGGAGAGTCGGAACGACGGCACCGCGCACGCCTTCCAGGGCGGCCCGCGCGCCTCTGGTCCGAGCTGGAGGCCGCAGCCTCGACATGGCTGTCCAACGGGCGCCCAGGGCTGGAACGTTACGGGCTCACGGTGACCCCGGAGACGAACACGGTCTGGCTGGACGACCCCGGCAACACCGTCGGCACTCTCGGCGAGTGATCACCACCCCGGCCCTCGGACCTCCGTTCGGCAGTCCCTGGCCACGAAGCCGTCCACCCCGTCTAGCGGAGCATCACGTACCCCCAGCAGAGCAGCGACAGCGCCCCCATGGCCCGGCCGAGCGCGACCGCCACCCGGCCGCACTCGGCGCCGCGCGCCCGCTGGAAGGCGGCGATCAGCGCGGTGATCGCCGCGGCCGGCAGGAGCAGCGCGAACAGGAGCCAGGCCCAACCACCGAACGTCGCCACCATCAAGGCGCACAGGATCGCCAGCGGCACCCACACGGCCGCGACGGTGAACCCGGCAGCCGCACAGGCGACCCGGAACGGGTTCCGCCGGCGGTAGAAGACCGGCACGGCGCACACGGCGGCGCTGAGCAGCCCGACCAGCTGCGGGACGTACGGCCAGGTGGCGCCGAGCGCCACCACCAGCGTCAGCGGCAGTAGGAAAACGGCTGCCGCCAACGCGGCCAGCAGGCGCGCGCTTGTCGGCACCACCACCATGACTCCCCCTAGCAGCAAACCTGAACGCGTTCAAATGTAGCGCCCCCGGCCGCGCGCCCGTCAACCGGGGCCTACGCGGGCCACCGACGGTACCTCCCAGCCGCCTCCCAGCGACCTGTCAGCCTCTCATCGACTTCTCATCCGGCACCCCTAGCCTCCGCCAGATGAACGTCTCCCTGCTCGGCGGCTGGTTCCCCTGGACCGTCCAGGCCGCGGCCCTCGTCCTGTTCCTGGCCGCCCTCGGCTGGCGGGACCGGGCCTGGCGGCTGAAGTGGGGCCCGATCGCCCTCGGGACGGCGCTGCTGCTCACCGCCCTCGCCGCCGTCGGGGTGCTCACGCTCGCCGGGATCACCGATCCGATCCCGTTCGGGGTGTGGCTGTGGGGCGGGGTCGCGGTCGCGGCGGTCAGCGTGCTCGGGTTCGGCTGGCGCGGCGCCCGCTGGTGGCGCCGGGCGCTGGCGCCGCCGGCCGCGCTGCTCGCCCTGTTCTGCGCCGCCAACAGCGTGAACATCGCCACCGGCTACTACCCGACCCTCGACGACGCGATCGGCGAACTGGGCGGGCAGCCGCTGCCGGAGCAGATCACGCTCGCCGAACTCGGCTCCCTGCACGGGAAGACGAGGACCGGCCGCATCGTCCAGGTGGACATCCCGAGCACGGCCAGCGGCTTCACCCACCGCCAGGAGCTCGTCTACCTGCCGCCCGCGTGGTTCCGCAGCCAGAACCGGCCGAAGCTGCCGGCGCTGGAGCTGATCGGCGGCGAGTTCGCCGCGCCCGACAACTGGATCCGCTCCGGCAACGCGGTGAAGACCGCGGACGACTTCGCCGCCAAGCACAACGGCTTCGCGCCGATCCTCGTCTTCGTCGACGCGACCGGCGGCTTCCGGATCGACACCGAGTGCGTCGACGGCCCGCACGGCAACTCCGAGAGCCATCTGCTCAAGGACGTCCCGCCGTTCGTCCAGAAGACCTTCAACGCCGCCACCGACCCGCACAGGTGGGGCGTGGCCGGCTGGTCCATGGGCGGCACCTGCGCCGTCGACCTCACCGTCGAACACCCCGACGTCTTCACCCACTTCGGCGACTTCTCCGGCGACAAGGGCCCCGCCACCGGCGACAGGGACCACACCGTCCAGGAGCTGTACGGCGGCGACGCGACCGCCTGGGCCGCCCACGACCCGCTGACCGTCCTCGCCCACCACCCCAAGTACCAGGGCGTCTCCGGCTACTTCGGGCAGGGCGACGAGGAGCACGGCCAGATCGAGTCCGCCAGGGCCCTCAACGACGCCGCCCGGAAGGACGGCATCCGCACCACCACCGCCGTCGGCTCCGGCAAGCACACCTGGCAGACCGGGGCCGCCACCTTCGCCCAGGCCCTCCCCTGGCTCGCCCAGCAGCTCGGCGTCCCCGGCACCCACGCCTGATCCGCCACCGGTCCGGTCCGGGGCCGGGAGCGTGCCGGGGCGTGCCGGTCACCCGGAGGGAGGGCGGCGGATCCGGTCGGGGGAAAGCCTTGGCATCGGCCGTCCGCCGCGACCGGCCGCGGGCCCGCACGGGCGGGCGGGCCGGGGCTGCGACCGACCGGCGAACCCCCGCCCGACAGGGGGAATCCGCGACCGCGCGCCGTCCCGCCGACCGGTCGGGCGCCGAAGGCCCGCCATACCTTCCGACACGCCCGCACACACCTTCACCACCAACGCCCCCGCAACGGCCGGGTAAGGCGGCCTACCCGCCGGTATCCCGCTTTGCTCCCGGCGGCCCGGTGGCATAAGTTTCGACCGCCGTCGACGCAGCCGAGCCCGACCGCCCCTCGGAACAGAGGAGCGCAGCGGGCCGGCGGCCGGACGGCAGAACGTACGGGGGAAGGGAACAGCCATGCCGAGTGCCCGCATCCGCGAGGCGACCGGGCAGCGGGAACGGGCGGACGGCGCCGCGCGCACACGGCCCGGCACCACCGCGGGCCCGGCCCCGGCCCGCTCGGGCCGCTCGGGCCGCTGACCCGGCGCCGCGCCCCAGCCACCACCACAGAACCACCACAGACGGCCCCGCGCACCGCCGAGGCGGCGCCCGGGGCGGACGGCAGGTCGGCCCGTCCGGCACAGGGGACCGGACGGACCGACCGCCGCACCAGCACGAGGACCAGAGGGTCCGAGGGTCAGAGGCCGAGGCTGCTGAGCGCGGTGGTCCAGTCGGTCACGATGGCGCTGCGGGCGTCGTCGAGGCCGACCTTGCCCTTGCAGACCGCGTTCTTCAGCTTGGTCTCGACGCCGTCCTTGCCGGTCGCGGTCTGGCTGCCGTAGCGGGGCTCGGGCCAGAGGTTGCGCGGGTCGCGCGGGGCGCCGCCGAGCTCCAGCGGGACGAAGTGGTCCTCCTCGTAGTCGGACAGGTTGGTGTCCGCGTAGCCGTACTGCGCGATCTGCTGCGCCTTCAGCGCGTTGGTGTAGCTGGTCGGCGGGCGGACGGTGGAGGTCCAGCCGGAGACGCAGATGGTCTGGCCGATGGTGGCCTGGGTGACGTCCGGGTTGTAGGCGCCCGGCGTGCAGGACGGGTCGGGCAGCGGCAGGTAGGCCTGCGAACAACTCGCCGCGAGCGGACGGATCTTGACGGGCGAGCCCTTGGCGGGGGCGGCCTGCGCGGTGCCGGCCGCGAGCCCGGCGGCGGCGAGGACGGCCGCCGCGGCGACGACGGTGAGACGCTGACGGAGCATCATGTGGGGGATCTCCTGGGCCTTGCCCGGCCTCGCGCCGGGCGACTGTGCCCATGACAGCACCACCAATGCGACCACCGTCAGTCCCAGGACGTGAACGCCCGGTGATCGCGCCTCCACAAACACCGCGGGCGCCCGGCGCGATCCGGGGAGCGGGCTCAGGGCGTGCCCGACAGCAGCCGTGCCAGCAGCGCGGCCGACCCCTCCGGCAGGCTGCCGTGCACCAGTTCGGTGCGGTGCACCAGCCGCGGGGCGGCGATCGGCGCGGACGCGACGCCGGGCGCCCCGGCGAGGACGGACGCCGGGAGCAGGCTGAGCCCGTGCCCGGTGGCGACCAGGGCGAGCAGCCCGTGCACGTCGGTGCCCCGGTAGCGGGTGGCGGGGCGGAAGCCGTCGACACCGGCGGCGGCGCGCAGCCGGGCGGCGGTCGGGGTGAGGTCGGGGGCGTCGAGCCAGCGGGCGGCGGAGAGGTCGGCGAGCGCGACGCCGGTGCGGCCCGCGAGGGGGTGGCCGACCGGGAGGGCGACGGCGACGGGCTGCTCGTCGACGGCGACGGTGGTGAGCGGGCCGACGTCGGGCAGTGGCAGCGGGTCGCTGGGGGCGGCGAGGCCGTCGATCAGGGCGAGGTCGACCTCGCCGGTGGCGACCTGGGCGGGCAGCGCGTCCTGGGCGAGGACCCGGACGACGAGGTCGGCCGCCGGGTGGGCCCGGCGCACCTCGCCGAGTGCGCGCCCCAGGGTCGCTCCGACTGCCAGCGGGGTGGCTCCGAGCACCAGCCGGGCACTCGGGGCACCGGCCAGGCGTGCGACGTCGGCACGCGCCGCCTCCAGCCGGACCAGCAGGGGCGCCGCGTGCTCCAGCAACCGCAGGCCGGCCTCGGTCGGGCCGACCGGGCGGCGGCTGAGCAGGCCGGTCCCGAGGTCGGCCTCCAGGGCGGCGATCTGCTGGGAGACCGCGGACTGGGTGTAGCCGAGTTCCCGCGCGGCCTCGGAGAAGGAGCCGAGGCGGGTGACGGTGACGAAGGTGCGCAGCTGCTGCGGATCCACGGCAGTCATCAACTCTTCTGATCGAGGGGTAAGAAATCATCGTTGGCGCTGATCTCGGGTGCGGGGTCAGGATAGTCCCATGACCTACCTCACCCCGCGGATCGCCCTGGTCGGCGACCGCTCCCCCGCCGTCCGCTCGCACGCCCGCATCCCCGGCCTGCTCGACGCCCTCGCCGAGCGCGAGCAGCTCGTCCTGGACGCCTACTGGATCCCCACCGAGGACGCCGGGGCTCCCGGCGCCCTGGACGGCTTCGACGCAGTCTGGCTGCTCCCCGGCAGCCCCTACCGCAGCGAGGCGGGCGCGCTGGCCGCCGTCCGGACGGCCCGCGAGCGCGGCATCCCCTTCCTCGGCACCTGCGCCGGGTTCCAGCACGCGGTGCTGGAGTACGCCCGCAACGTCTGCGGCCTCGGCGGGGCCGTCCACGGCGAGGAGCACCCGGAGCGGGACGAGCAGGTGATCGTGCCGCTGGCCTGCTCCCTGGTCGGCCACGAGGGGGCGGTCGCGATCACCCCCGGCACGCTCGCCGAGCGCGTCCTCGGCACCACCCGCACCCTGGAGCGCTACCACTGCGCGTACGGCCTCAACGCCGACTACCTGGACCGACTGCGCGCGCACGGGCTGCGGTTCAGCGGCGCGGACGGCGCGGGCGAGGTGCGCGTCCTGGAACTGCCGGACCACCCGTTCTTCCTCGCCTCGCTCTTCCAGCCGGAGCTGTCCGGCGACGGCACCCGGGCGCACGCCATGATCCGCGCGCTGGCCGGCGCCGTCGTCGCCCACGCGGCGGGCTCACCGACCGCGACCGACCCGACCCCTGCCGACCGAACCGCCGCCGTACCGACCGCCACCGTCCCGGGCACCGACCCGAGCACCACCACCCTGGAGGCCACCGCATGACCGCCACCGAGATCGCCGGGGTGCGGATCCCCGACAGCCGCCTCGCCGCCGAGGCCACCGAGCTGGTCCGGGACGCCACCACCGAGCTGCTGTACCACCACTCCCGCCGGGTCTACCTGTTCGGCGCCCTCCAGGGCCGCCGCCGGGGGCTCGACTTCGATCCCGAACTCCTGTACCTGGCCGCGATGTTCCACGATCTCGGCCTGGGCCCCGAGCACCACGCCTCCGGTCGGCGCTTCGAGGTGGACAGCGCCGAGGCCGCCGCCGCGTTCCTGCGCGGGCACGGGGTGGACGAGCGGCGGGTGCGCCTGGTGTGGGAGGCGATCGCCCTGCACACCACGCCCGGCATCCCGGAGTTCCTGGAGCCGGAGATCGCGCTGACCACCGCCGGCGTGGAGTTGGACGTACTCGGCATCGGGTACGCGGACCTCGCCGCCGCCGACCGGGACGCCGTGGTCGCCGCCCATCCGCGCCCGGACTTCAAGCGCGGCATCCTGCGCGCCTTCCACGACGGCGTCGCGCCCAAGCCGGAGACCGCCTTCGGCAACGTCAAGGCGGACGTCCTCGCCCACTTCGACCCGGACTTCGAGCGGACCGACTTCGCCGCCGTGATCGAGAACTCCGCCTGGCCGGAGTGACCCCGCCCAGAACCCGCCCCCACCCCCATCCCCACAGGGCACGTCACATCGGCAGCGAGCGCAACCGCACCGGCCCCTCCGGCCACCCGGCGCCCTCCGCCAACGGCGCCCACATGGTGCGCAGCGGCATCACCGCCAACCGTCCCTCGGGCTGCTCCACCGTCACCTCCTCCGCGACCTCGCGGAATCCGAGCCCCCGGTAGAACGTGGCCAGCGGCGGGCGGCAGAACAGCAGCGCGTGGCGGTGGCCGAGGGTGCGGGCGTGGCCGAGGGCGGCCCGGACCACGGCCCGCGCGAGGCCGGCGCCGCGCCGGTCGGGGGCGACGGCGACGCCGCCGACGCCGATCGCCGCCAGGTCGGTGCCGCCGACGGTGAGCGGGAGCGGCACCAGGCCGGTGTGCGCGACGAGCCGGCCGTCGGCGGCCCGGATGCCGAAGTGGATGTCCTTGGGCAGCCAGGTCAGTCCGGTGTAGGCGACGCCGTACGGGTCGTCGCCGGGGCCGAGGATCTCGTCATGGTCGGCGCGGGTGTACTGCGGCAGCCGGACGACGGTCGGCGGCTCGGGAGAGAAACGATCATCCATCCGACCATGATCCCTTCCCGGGAAGGCGAATTCCAGGCTGTTCCCGGCCACTGCGGCCCGCTCGCCACCCCGGGCCGGACGGGGTGTGCGAGCATGCCCCCATGCGCCAGCCCACCCAGCAGCGGCCCCGACTCCGGCGCCCCACCGGCCGGTTGGACCCCACCCGTCACCAGCACCACCAGTCCACCGACCAGCCCGACGCCGCCCACCAAGCCGACGCCGCCCACCAGCCCCACGCCACCCACCACGCCGGCGCGGCCCACCGGACCCACCCCGCCGACCAGTTGGACTCCGCCCTCGCCGCGGTACCGCTGCCGGGCCCGCCGCTGCGCCTGCCCGGCCCGGTCGTCGCGCTCGGGCCGACCGTCCTGGTGCTGCTGGTGCTCGTCCCGCTCGCCGCGGGCGACCCCGACATCGGGCCGACCACCTCGGCACCGGTCAACGCGGGCCTGGTGGCGGCCGGCGCGCTCGCCCTCGCCGTCCGCCTGCGGTACCCGGCGGCCGTCGCCGCCGTCACCCTGCTGGGCGGCCAACTCCCGCTCGCCGTCGCCCTCTACGGGCTGGCCACGCGGCGCGGCGCCACCCGGGTGCCGGCCGTCCTGGCCGTGCTGGCCGGGGTGCGCCTGCTCCTCCCCATGGACCTCGGGGACGTCAGCAGCCTCTCCGCCCTCGCCAACCTGGCCGAGGACCCGCTGGTCTTCGGCGCCGTCCCGCTCGCCCTCGGCCTCACCGCCCACCATCGCGCCCGCGCCGTCGCCGCGCTCGCCGAACGCAACCGGCTGCTGGAGGCGGCCCGCCGGTACGCCGAGGAGCGCGCCGCCGCCGCCGAACGCGCCCGGCTCGCCCGGGAGATGCACGACGTGGTCTCCAACCGCGTCTCCCTCATCACCCTGCACGCCGGCGCCTGCCAGGTCGCGGCCGCCGACGACCCGACCGCCGTCCGGGAGACCCTCGGCCTGATCCGCACTCTCGGCCTCCAGGCCCTCACCGAGCTGCGCGGCCTGCTCGGCGTCCTCACCCCGGCCTCCGACCAGGGCCCCTCACTGCACGGACTGCCCGCCCTGGTCGAGGAGTCCCGCCAGGCCGGACTCGCCGTCGACCTCACCCTCACCGGCCCCGCCGAAGGACTGCCCGCACCCGGACCGGCCGTGCAGTACGCCACCTACCGGATCGTCCAGGAAGCCCTGACCAACGCCCACAAGCACGCCCCGGCCGCCGAGGTCGCCGTCACCGTCGAGGTCCACCCGGACGGGCTGCGCCTCGACATCGTCAACTCCCCCGCCACGGCGGCCGACCCGGACGGACTCCGGCTGCCCTCCGGCGGCCACGGCCTGGACGGCATGCGCACCCGCGCCGACGACCTCGGCGGCACCCTGCACGCCGGCCCCACCACCGAGGGCGGCTTCGCCGTCCGGGCCCGTCTGCCGCTGACCGCCGCCTGAACCTCAGGCAGCGGCGGCGCG
This sequence comes from Kitasatospora sp. NPDC088779, assembly GCF_040685395.1. NCBI lineage: Bacteria > Bacillati > Actinomycetota > Actinomycetes > Kitasatosporales > Streptomycetaceae > Kitasatospora > Kitasatospora sp. NPDC088779. The sequence goes on from NZ_JBFBHW010000021.1 coordinate 135,766, forward strand.
CTTCACCAGCTCCGCCCACACCTCGTCGACCCGCGCCACGAGCGCCTCCAGCGGCCCGCCGTTGTCGATCACCACGTCGGCGATCGCCAGCCGGTCCGCCCGCGAGGCCTGCGCGGCCATCCGGGCCCGGGCCTCGTCCTCGGCCATCCCGCGCAGCCGCACCAGCCGCTCCACCCGCACGTCGTCGGCCGCGTCGACCACCACGACCAGGTCGTACAGCGGGGCGAGGCCGTTCTCCGCGAGCAGCGGCACGTCGTGCACCACCACCGCGTCCGGCGCGGCCGCGGCCTCCAGTTCGGCGGACCGGGCGCGCACCAGCGGGTGGACGATCGCGTTCAGCGCCTGGAGCCGCGCCGGGTCGGCGAACACGATCGCGCCGAGGGCCGGGCGGTCGAGCGCGCCGTCCTCGCGCAGCACCTGCGGCCCGAACTCGGCGGCCACGGCCGCCAGACCGTCCGTCCCGGGCGCGACCACCTCGCGGGCGATCACGTCGGAGTCCACGATCACCGCGCCGTGGGCGGCGAAGAGCCGGGACACCTCGCTCTTGCCGGCGCCGATGCCACCCGTCAGTCCGATCTTCAGCATGGCGTCAGGCTACCGGCGCCCGGACCGCCGGGACCAGCGGCCGACCATCGCGCAACCAGCACCGGTCCGGCCCCGCCTCCCGGCACCGTCAGCCCAGCTCCAGGCTCTCGCCCTCCCCGAGCACGGTCAGCTCCGCGCCCGTGCCCGGCCCGTCCGGCCCGAGCAGCCGGGTGGCGATCATGTGCCCGATCGGGCTCAGCGTCGCCTCGTGCACCGGCACCGCCACCCGCGGGGCGGCCTCCCGGACGTAGTCGACGACCTCACCGGCCTTGCTCCACGGCGCCGCGAGCGGCAGCAGCAGGGTGTCCACCGAGTGCGGCGGCACGGTGAAGGCGTCGCCGGGGTGGAACAGCCGGCCGTCGAAGAGGAAGCCGATGTTCTTCACCCGCGGGATGTCCCGGTGGATGACCGCGTGCCACTCGCCGTGCACGCTCACCCCGACCCCGCCGACCTCGAAGGCGTCGCCCTCGCCGACCACGGCGACGCGCTGCGCCACGCCGTCCAGTTGGGCGGCGACCGCGCTGTTGGTCCACACCCGAAGGGCCGGGTCGGCCTCCAGGGCGGCGCGCAGCCGGGCCTCCTCGAAGTGGTCCATGTGCTCGTGGGTGATCAGGACGGCGTCGGCCCCGGTCAGCGCGGCGGGGTCGGTGAACGCCCCGGGGTCGACGACGACGGTCGTCCCGTCGTGCTCCAGGCGTACGCAGGCGTGTCCGAACTTGGTGATCCTCATGCGGCAGACCATACAGCATGACTGTACAGTTTTGCTGCGGAGACTCCCGGTAGGCTTCTCCCATGAACAGTCCGGCTCCCGAAACCCTCGAACTCGCCGCCGAGCTGCGCGCCGCCATCGGCGACCTGGTCCGCTCCCTGCGCCCGGACGACGAGCTGCCGCAGAACCAGGCCGGCGTCCTCGGCGTCCTCGTCCGCGACGAACTCGCCTGCACCGTCGCCGAACTCGCCGAGCACCAGCGCGTCCGCCACCAGTCGATGGCCCGCACCGTCGCCCTGCTGACCGAGGCCGGGCTCGTCACCCAGCAGCCTCACCCCACCGACGGCCGGAAACTGCTGGTCACCGCGACCGGAGCGGGCCGCGCCGCCCTGCTGGAGCAGCGCGCCCGCCGGGAGCAGCGGATCGCCACCGCCATCGAGGCCCGCCTCACCCCGGAGGAGCGGCTGACCCTGAGGGCGGGCGTCGACCTACTGCGCCGACTGCGCTGAACCCACCAGGTCCCTGGCCTCCGGCCGCGGAGCCGGAACTGCCGTCGCGCCGACGGTCGGCAGTTCGACGTGCTCGCTCAGCCCGAAGCGCCGGTGCAGGCGCCGCAGCGGGGCGGGCGCCCACCAGTTGAACTCGCCGAACAGGCTCATCGCGGCGGGCACCAGCAGGCAGCGCACCAGGGTGGCGTCCACCGCGACGGCGACGGCCAGCGCGATGCCCATCTGCTTGACCATGAGCATGTCCCCGAGGGCGAACCCGGCGAACACGATCACCATCAGCAGCGCCGCCGAGGTGATGATCCGGCCACTGCGCTGGACCCCGAGCTCCACCGCCCTGGTGCAGCTGTGTCCCTTGTCCCGCAGTTCCTTGATCCGGGCGAGCAGGAACACCTCGTAGTCCATGGACAGCCCGAACGCGAAGGCGAAGACCAGCACCGGGATGAAGGTCTCCAGCCCGCCGGTGGGGCTGAAGCCGAGCAGCCCACTGAAGTACCCGTCCTGGAACACCAGGGTGAGCGCGCCGAGCGAGGCGCCCAGCGACAGCAGGTTCATCAGCAGCGCCTTGACCGGCATCACCACCGAGCCGGTCATCAGGAAGAGCAGCACCAGCGTGCCGACCGCGACCAGCCCGAGTGCCCAGGGGCCCCGCGACATCAGCTCGTCCTTGAAGTCGACGACCGAGGCCGCGCCGCCGGTGACATAGGTCTTCAGCCCGCCGCGGTCGGCCCGCAGCTCCTGGACGACCTGCTTGGCCTGGTGGCCCTGCGGGTCGCCGTGGACGAGCACGTCGACGGTGGACACCGAGTCGCTCACCGGGGTCACCGCCCGCACCCCGGCGACCCCGGGCAGCTTGGCGACGACGTCGTCCGCGTACGCCTGGGCGACGGGCGCGCCGCCCTCGACGACGACGGTGATCGGCGCGGCCGCGGCCTGCGGGAAGCGCTGGTCGACGGCGTCGGCGACCTGCCGCCCGGCCGAGGAGGCGGGCAGCACGGCGGCGCCGGAGTTGCGCATGTCGGCGTGCAGGAAGGGCGCGCCGGCGGCCATCAACAGGGCGACGCAGGCGAGCGCGACCGGCACCGCCCGCTTGCCGACCCGGCGGACGGTCCGGCTGAAGAAGCCCTCGTCGGGGACGGGCGCGGCGGGCGCCTTGATCCGGGAGCCGGCGAAGCCGAGCAGCGCGGGGATCAGGGTCAGCGCGGCGGCGACCGCGATCACCACCACGCTCACCCCGGCGGCGGCGACCGCGCCGAGCACCGGGCTGGTGAAGACGAACAGGCCGGAGAGCGCGACGGCGACGGTGAGGCCGGAGAAGGCGACGGTGCGCCCGGCGGTCGCGGCGGTGCGTTCGACGGCGGCGGCGATGCCCGCGCCGTGCCCGCGTTCCTCCCGGAAGCGGTTCACCATGAGCAGCGCGTAGTCGATCGAGAGCCCGAGCCCGAGCACGGTGGCGATCGGCAGCACGCTGGTGTCGATGTCCATGATCCGGCTGAAACCGAACATGGCCAGCAGCGCGCCGCCCACCGAGGCGACCGCGCCGATCACCGGCAGGCTGGCCGCGGCGAGGCCGCCGAAGACCAGCACCATGACGATCAGGGTGAGCGGCAGCGTCACCATCTCGCCGAAGCGGGTGTCCTGTTCGGTCTGCTTCTTGACCTCGTCCTGGAGCACCAGGTCCCCGCCGACGGTGACGTGGGCGCCGGCCTCGCCGTTCAGCGCGGCGAGGCGCTGGGTGACGGCGTCGGTCTGGGCGGAGGTGCTGGTGTCGGCCATCCGTACGGTGACCAGGCTCGCGGTGCCGTCGGCGGAGCGCAGTGCGGCGGGCGCCGGGCCGGTGCCGTAGGCGTCGAGCGCGGAGGAGACGCCGGGGAGGGCGGCGAGGTCGGCGGTGGCCTTGGTGACGGCGGCCCGTACGGCCGGGTCGTCGACCGGCTTCCCGTCCACGACGGCGGTGACGGTGCCGCGGGCCGGGTCGGTCGCGGCGACCACCGCGTTGCCCCGGTCGGCTTCGGCGGTGGCGGAGGAGGCACCGGCCACTGTTCCTTCGAAGACCCGGCCGCCGATCAGCACGCCCACGACCAGGACGGCGGCCCAGAGGCCGAGCACCCAGCGGCGGTGGCGGAAGCAGAACCGGCCGAGGGCGGCGAGCCGCCCGGGGACCGCGGGGTCGCCGGCAGCGGTGGGAGCGTTGCGCATCAAGGAGGCCTTTCGGGCAGCTCCCCTCAATGTAGGTGCAACCCGATGTTCGACCTATAGACGGACAATGAGCCACATCTCACAAAATTCCTTCACATAAACCACAAATAAGTGAAGGCGAAAAACGAAAGAACGTGAAGTAAAAGACCCCGACCAAAGGCGGAAAACGAAATGGGCCCCACCCGGATTTCTCCGGGTGGGGCCCACCGTTCAGCTATGCGCCAGGCACTGGCAGCGGGTCAGAGCTTCAGCTCTGGCCGCCCGCCAGCTTCTCGCGCAGGGCCGCCAGGGCCTCGTCCGAGGCGAGAGCGCCGGAGCCCTCGTCGCTGCTGGACGAGTAGGAGCCACCGGCAGCGGCGGCGACGGCGTCGCCACCCTCGGCAGCGGCCTCGGCGTCGGCCTCACGGCTCTTGATGACCTGGGCCTGGTGCTGCTCGAAGCGGGACTGCGCCTCGGCGTACTGGCGCTCCCACTCCTCACGCTGCTTCTCGAAGCCGGCCAGCCAGTCGTTCGCCTCGGGGTCGAAGCCCTCCGGGTAGATGTAGTTGCCCTGGTCGTCGTACGAGGCGGCCATGCCGTACAGGGTCGGGTCGAACTCGACCTCGGCCGGGTTGGCACCCAGCGCCTCGTTGGCCTGCTTGAGCGACAGGCTGATGCGGCGACGCTCGAGGTCGATGTCGATGACCTTGACGAAGATCTCGTCGCCGACCTGGACGACCTGCTCCGGGATCTCCACGTGGCGCTCGGCCAGCTCGGAGATGTGGACCAGACCCTCGATGCCCTCGTCCACGCGGACGAACGCACCGAACGGAACCAGCTTGGTGACCTTACCCGGAACGACCTGGCCGATCTGGTGGGTACGGGCGAACTGCTGCCACGGGTCCTCCTGGGTCGCCTTCAGCGACAGGGAGACGCGCTCGCGGTCCATGTCAACGTCGAGAACCTCGACGGTGACCTCCTGGCCGACCTCGACAACCTCGGACGGGTGGTCGATGTGCTTCCAGGACAGCTCGGAGACGTGCACCAGGCCGTCGACGCCACCCAGGTCCACGAAGGCACCGAAGTTGACGATCGAGGAGACGACGCCGGAGCGCACCTGGCCCTTCTGCAGGGTGGTGAGGAAGGTCTGGCGGACCTCGCTCTGGGTCTGCTCCAGCCAGGCACGGCGGGACAGGACCACGTTGTTGCGGTTCTTGTCCAGCTCGATGATCTTGGCCTCGAGCTCCTTGCCCACGTAGGGCTGGAGGTCGCGGACGCGGCGCATCTCGACGAGCGAGGCCGGCAGGAAGCCACGGAGGCCGATGTCGAGGATGAGACCACCCTTGACGACCTCGATGACGGTACCGGTGACGATGCCGTCCTCTTCCTTGATCTTCTCGATCGTGCCCCAGGCACGCTCGTACTGAGCGCGCTTCTTGGACAGGATGAGACGACCCTCCTTGTCCTCCTTCTGGAGAACCAGGGCCTCGATGTTGTCACCGACGGCGACGACCTCGTGCGGGTCGACGTCGTGCTTGATCGAGAGCTCGCGGGACGGGATGACGCCCTCGGTCTTGTAACCGATGTCGAGGAGGACCTCGTCACGGTCGACCTTCACGATGACGCCCTCGACGATGTCGCCATCGTTGAAGTACTTGATGGTCTCGTCGATGGCGGCGAGGAACGCCTCGGCGTCGCCGATGTCGTTGACCGCGACCTGCGGGGTGGTGCTGAGGGAGGAGTCGGTGGGGCTCGTCATTAGGAAAAGGGCTCCGGTACGGACATGAAAGTCGTAGGTAATGCCACGCGGAGGGCCCGTATCGCTCCCACCGAAAGCCGGACAGCCAAGAACACGGCGCACCGGCATTCCCGCACAGCGAGAAATCCGGCGTCCGTCTTGCGACCGTGGGGTCTTCGACAGATGCGAGCGCGACCTGCTCCGTCTGAGGCGCGCAGGCCCGCAGCGCAACTTGTAGCATACGGGGACGGCCAGGCACGGTCAACGCCAAGAGCGGCAAGACGGTGGAGCCCGGTGTGGATCAGGCCATATCCTCCGATTGCGCACCTTGCGGTGGCGCCCGAAGGGGGCCCTTCCCCGGATGCCACCACCAGGATCGGGTCCTTGACGGGCCCGGTCTCGGCAGCGGCGCTTCCGCACTCCACACCCTACGCGATGGGCATTATCACCGTGGCCACCACCCCCCAGTCCGACCTGCATGATCTTGACGGCGACGGCGACGACGCGGTACGGCGCGCGGCCGGCACCGGGGAGAGCAGCCGGGCCAGCCGGCACTGGTGGGACCGCAACGCCGACGAGTACCAGGACGAGCACGGGGAGTTCCTCGGCGACGACCGCTTCACCTGGTGCCCCGAAGGCCTCGACGAGGCCGACGCCCACCTCCTCGGCGAGGTCGCGGACAAGGACGTGCTGGAGATCGGTGCCGGCGCCGCCCAGTGCTCGCGCTGGCTGGCCGGCCGCGGCGCCCGCCCCGTCGCCCTGGACATCTCCCACCGCCAACTCCAGCACTCCCGCCGGATCGACCTCGGCCGCGGCGCCACCCCCGTCGCCGTCGTCCAGGCCGACGCCGCCGTCCTGCCCTTCGCCGACGCCTCCTTCGACCTCGCCTGCTCCGCCTACGGCGCCGTCCCGTTCAGCGCCGACACCGCCGCCCTGATGCGGGAGGTGCACCGGGTGCTGCGCCCCGGCGGCCGCTGGGTGTTCTCCGTCACCCACCCGATCCGCTGGGCCTTCCCCGACGAGCCCGGCGTCGAGGGCCTCACCGCCGCCTCCTCCTACTTCGACCGCACCCCCTACGTCGAGGAGGACGAGCACGGCCGTGCCAGCTACGTCGAGCACCACCGCACCATCGGCGACCGGGTCCGCGAACTCGTCGGCGCCGGCTTCCGGTTGACCGACCTGGTCGAGCCCGAGTGGCCGGTCGGCCTGGAGCAGGAGTGGGGCGGCTGGTCCCCGCTGCGCGGGCGGCTGATCCCCGGCACCGCGATCTTCGTCGCCGAGCGGGGCTGACGCCTTGCCGAACGCCGCCTTGCCCAACCCCGCCTCGCCGAACCCCGCCTGGCGCGAACTGCCCGTCCGCAGCGCCCTGCCCGCACTGCACGACGCGCTGGACGGGCCGGGCACCGCCGTCCTCGCCGCCCCGCCCGGCACCGGCAAGACGACGCTGGTGCCGCTCGCGCTCGCCGGTCTGCTCGATCCCGGGCGTCCGACGCTTCGCGTGCTGGTCGCCGAACCGCGCCGGCTCGCCGTCCGGGCCGCCGCCCGGCGGATGGCCTGGCTGCTGGGCGAGGCGGTCGGCGGGCAGGTCGGCTACACCGTGCGCGGGGACCGTCGCGTCGGGCCCTCCACCGTCGTCGAGGTGGTCACCACCGGCGTACTGCTGCAACGGCTCCAGCGCGACCAGGAGTTGCCCGGAGTGGACGTGGTCGTCCTGGACGAGTGCCACGAACGGCACCTGGACGCCGACACCGCGCTCGCCTTCCTCCTCGACGTCCGGGCGGCACTGCGGCCCGAACTGCGGCTGGTCTGCGCCTCGGCCACCTCCGACACCGAGGCCTGGGCCGAACTCCTCGGCGGCGCGCCGGTGGTGGAGGCGCACGGGGTCTCCCACCCGGTCGAGACGGTGTGGGCACCGCCGCCGCGCGCCGTCCGGCCCGCCCACGGCACCCGGGTCGACCCGGCGCTGCTCGACCACGTCGCCGCCACCGTCCGGCGGGCGCTCGCCGAGCAGGCGGGCGACGTGCTCTGCTTCCTGCCCGGCGTCGGCGAGATCAGCCGTGTCGCCGGGCAGTTGTCCACCGTGGCGGCGGACGTACTACAACTCCACGGCCGCGCCCCGCAGGCCGTCCAGGACGCCGCCCTCACCCCCTCGGACGGCCGCCGCGTCGTGCTCGCCACCGCCGTCGCCGAGTCCTCGCTCACCGTGCCCGGCGTGCGGATCGTGGTCGACGCCGGGCTCGCCCGCGAACCGCGCACCGACCACGCCCGCGGCCTGGCCGGCCTGGTCACCGTCCGCGCCTCGCTCGCCGCCGCCCGCCAGCGCGCCGGCCGTGCGGGCCGCGAGGCCCCCGGCACCGTGTACCGCTGCTGGAACGAGGCCGAGGACGCCCTCGCCGCCCGCTTCCCCACAGCGGAAATCGCCCTCGCCGACCTCACCGCGTTCGCTCTCCAGGCCGCCTGCTGGGGCGACCCGGACGCCACCGGCCTCGCCCTGCCCGACGCCCCGCCCGCCGGGGCGATGGCCGCCGCCCGGCAGACCCTCCAGGCCCTCGGCGCCGTCGACGCCGACGGCCGGGCCACCCCGCGCGGCGTCCGCCTCGCCCGCACCGGGCTGCACCCCCGGCTGGGGCGCGCGCTCGTCGACGGCGCCCCTGCCGTCGGCGCCCGTCGAGCGGCCGAGGTGGTCGCCCTGCTCTCCGAGGAACCGCCGCGCGCCCTCGGCGACGACCTCGGCGCGGTCTGGCGGGCGGTCCGCTCCGCCAACGACCCCTACGCCGGCCACTGGCGCGAGGAAGTCCGCCGCCTGCTGCGCGCCACCGGCTCCGAACCCGCCACTCAGCTGCCCGACACGACCGCCGCCGGCCTCGTCGTCGCCCTCGCCTTCCCCGAACGCATCGCCCGCGCCCGGGTCGAACGCCCCGCCCCCGGCGAGCGCAGCCCGTACCTGATGGCCTCCGGGACGGCGGCCGAACTCGCGCCCGGCACCGCGCTCGGCGCACTGCCGTGGCTCGCCATCGCAGTCGCCGACCGCCCGGCCGGCTCCCCGTCCGCCCGCATCCTGCACGCTGCGGCACTGGACGAGGACACCGCCCGGCTTGCCGGTGCCTCGCTGCTCGAATCCCGCGAGGAAGTCCACTGGGACACCCGCCGCGACGAGGTCGTCTCCCGCCGGGTCGAGTCGCTGGGCGCGATCGAACTCGCCGAGAAGCCGCTCAGCCGCCCCGACCGGGCCCTCGTCCGGGGCGCCATCCTCGAAGGCCTGGCCCGCGAGGGCATCAGCACCCTGCTGACGTTCCCCTCCGGCCTGCGCGAACGCCTCGCCTTCCTCCACACCGCCATGGGCGACCCCTGGCCGGACGTCTCCGACGCCGCGCTGCTGGAACGCGCCGACGAGTGGCTGGAGCCCGAACTCTCCCGCGCCCGTCGCCGCGCCGACCTCGCCCGCATCGATACGACTGCCGCCCTGCAACGCCTGCTCCCCTGGGCCACCGGCGAGGCAGGCCGCCTGGACGAGCTGGCCCCCGAACGCATCACCGTGCCGTCCGGCTCGAAGATACGGGTCGACTACAGCACCGAACGTCCGGTGCTGGCCGTCAAGTTGCAGGAACTCTTCGGCTGGACCAAGACCCCTGCCCTGGCCGCCGGCCGCGTCCCGCTGACCATTCACCTGCTCTCCCCCGCCGGCCGCCCCGCCGCCGTCACCGGCGACCTGGAGAGCTTCTGGCAGAACGGCTACCGCGCCGTCCGCGCAGAGCTGAGAGGCCGCTACCCCCGCCACCCCTGGCCCGAGGACCCGTCGACGGCAGAGCCCACCCGCCGCCTCAACCCGCGGAACTGACACTCCTCCTCGGCGGGGTCGGGATTCCCGGCTCGCGCTGCCGTCAGGAGATCGAGAAGCCCAGCTGGTTCACCACCGGCGTCATCGGCACGTAGAGCACCTGCGCGTAGCAGGTCGTCGAGTGTGCCGTCGATCCAGCCGGGCAACCGACCTCCGACCTTCCGGCCACGATCACGCCGCGAGCCTCCATGTCGCCGTTCGCGCCGGACGGGTTGGCGAGTGCGGGGCCGCCGCTGTCGCCCTTCGCGCCGATCGCCCGTCGGTCACCACCCTTCGACTCCGCGATGTCCACCGGCTTGATCTTCGTCCCCTCGTCGTTCGTCGTCTCGACATCGACCTTCTTGACCGCCACATCGCACTTCCACCCCGACCGGGCGCCGCTGAGGCAGACGAGGTCCCCCACGTTGTTGCGTCCGATCCCGTACGTGCGTCGCGACGAACCGCTGCTGTCCGACCAGGCACCGTCGTAGAACCGGCCGGTGCCGTTGCCGTTGATCGCGATCATGCCGACGTCCAAACCGTCGCCGATCGCGTACAGGTCGCCGATGTAGCCGCCGGTGCCGTTGTAGTACCGGCCGCCGCCGCAGTGTGCGGCGGTCAGCAGCACCCTCGTCCTGTCCTTCCAACCGCTGAACGCGGTCGAGCAGAACGAGGCCTTGCCGGTGTTGACCTCGGCGCCCGCGTAGTACGGCGCGCTGTCGGAGTGCCGGCTGCCGGACAGCGCTGCAGGGATGCCCTCGACGGTGGCCGTCACCGGCATCCCGGCGATCTCGGCGGCCGTCCGGGAGTACGCCTGCTCGGTCGTGGCGCCGCCGGTCGGCCGGGTCGCCTTCGTCGGCACGTACGTGATCGCGATGGCGGTGCCGTCCTCCTGCGGGCCGATCGACGTCCATACCTCGGGCGCCACAGCGGCGGTGAACCGGTCGATCGCGGCGCGCATCTCCGCGCGGGAGTAAGGGCTTTGGTGAACGTCGACGGTGTAGCCGGGGCCGGCGTTCGCGTCGAGCAGCGCCCGGACCTCGGTCGGGGCCTCGCCCTTCCAGTAGATGTCGGCGTGCTGGTTCGACGCGTCGATCACGGTCCCGGCGTAGCCGTCCGCCGCCGGAGCGCCGGACTCCACCCAGTCCTGCACCGGGTCCGTCATGCGGTGGAGCCTCTGCTGGGCTTGCGGGTCGCGGAGCACCGGCAGGCTGACCGACGGGACCGGCCCGTCCGGCGCGGCGTCGGCGGCGACGAGGGCGGAGGCGGTCACGGCGGACAGGGCCAGGAACAGCATGAGGCGGGAGCGGCGCATACGCGGTCCTTCGACGGGGCTGGCGGGCCGACACCCAGCGTAGGGACCGATCCGCGTTTCGCCTGGTCAGAAGGCGCGTTTCAGACTGCGGCAGGCGCACGCGGAAGACGATGCGCCCCCGGCGGCGGGTCACTGCTCCGGGAAGTCACCGGCCTGGACGAAGGAGAGGAAGGACGTCCAGGCCGAGGCCGGGAAGACGAGCACCGGCCCGTGCGGGTCCTTGGAGTCACGCACCGGGACGCCGCCCGGAAGGGATCCGAGGGCCACCTCGATGCACTCGCCCCCATCGTCCCCGCTATAGCTGCTCTTGCGCCACGCGACGGCCACCTCGATGCACTGTCCGCCGTTGCTGCTGTAGCTGCTCTTCCGCCAGACGGCTCTGGCGAGCTCGTTTCGCGTCATCCTTGTACCCTTCCAGCGCATCACGAATCAGCGTAGGCGAGTTACTCACCGGGAGTATCTCACTGCGAAGCCGACCATAGACGCGCCGGTGTGCAGCGACGACTTCCGAATCATTGCTCGGATGCGCTCGATCCAAGCTCTCCGAGGAGACATAGTTCTGCCCATTGGGCATCTCCAGCCCGATCAGGCCGCCTTCGCCATCGGCCGGGCACGGTCGTACAAGTCGCGCGCGTACCGGTTGCCCTGGTGGGGCTTGATCATGGCCATCATCGAGCGGAAGCGGTCGTCGGCCCGACCGGACTGGACAGCCGGGTAGTCATCGAGAGCTCGATGCCAGTCCGCACAGGCTTCTTCGAGGCGGCCGGCCTGCAACTTCCACTCTGCGAGCATGCCGGTCATCCGCACCCGATTGCGCACGTACACCGAGTACCGCAGGCGGTCGGACGCCTCCATCGCGGTGATGGCGCCAGGTTTGTCGCCGAGCTCCCAGCGGACCTTGGCCTCGTGGTAGGCGAGGGAGGACGGATCGTAGGAGCCGAACGCCTTCGCCTTGGACTCGGCCTGCTCCATCGCGACTTCCGCCATCCGCAGGTGGTACAAGGCTCCGGCCCTGTCTCCGGTCTGGGCGGTGGCGTGGGCCTGTTGGCCCGCGAGGAAGGCCCTCATCCGGGGGCCGGCCTGCGGGGAGGCAGCCGAGGCGGCATCCGCGAACCGCGTGGCGGCACTGCCATGGCCGAGGTCGACGGCCTGCACACTCATGCCGCGCAGAGTGGTGCAGTACGTGAGGTGATCGCCCGCATGCCCTGCCAGTTCCAGAGCCTTCATGTAGTAGCGCTGGGCCAGGGCATCGTGACGCTCGTCCATCGCCATGTAGCCGGTCAGGTAGCAGTGGTCGGCGGCGGCCGACAGCATCGCCTCGCGAACGTCCTCGGTGGCGTCCGCCTGTAGGTACGGGGCGATCGTGTTGACCAGGAACGAGGCGGCCATCGGTCGTGCCATCCGGCCACCGAACTGGTCGTCCAGGTCGCTGATCCGTTCGGTCATGGCGGCGACCGACTGGACCTCTGCCATGCCGATCCGCAGGTGCGGGTTGGTCCGCAGTTTCTCGAAACGGCCTACCAGGTCGGGCCAACCCGGAATGGTGAGAGCCACCGAGTACAAGCTGGCTGTGAGAACTCCGCGCCGGGATGGGTCCATATCGAGGCTCCCCAGATCGATCAGCCCTGACACCGTATCCGTCGACTCGTCAACGGTGGTAGGCCTGTCGCGAAATCCGGCCTCGAAAGCGGTGATCGGCCGCTTGAGTCTCCGTGCCAGCGCTTCCAAGACCACCGGCAGGGCCTTCGCCGCAGGCGAAGTGCCGCCGAGCCAGTGAGAAACAGCCGAGGCATCGTACTTGAGCCGCTGCCCAGCCTCGGTACCGGTCCGGTTGACGGCCCGCGCCAATTCGCCGTTGCCCCAGGCGGCTTCGGTCATCAACGAAGCGAGCTTTCGGTTCGGTTCGCGGTCGGTTCGCACGACAGTTCCCCCCTGCAGACGGGTTTCAAGGGTTTCAACTTCCCGGCTCGGCTCGGCCATAGCCGACCACAGGACAGGACGGTTGACTGTTCGTCATCAGTCAATCACCAGCAGTGGTGAAGTTAACCCCATTCCGCCCCTGAGGTGCACAACCATGCTCGTTTCCCGTCGGCCCCGCACGTTCGCCGCCCGCCTCGACTCGCGGACCGAATCCACCCCCGTCGCCCGGCAGTTGCTCCGCGCCTACCTCGCCGCCCTCCCCACCGGCGACCGCTACCGCGACACCGCCGAACTCCTCCTCGG